>NZ_JBXPBY010000018.1:0-101031 GCF_056930735.1 Acinetobacter sp. B-6
AACAGGTCAGAAAACCATTATTGAATACTTGCTGAAACCATTCAATAAAGCCAAAGAAGCATTAAGAGAGCGTTAATTTTTAGATCATCAAGCATGGGTTGAAATACATCAATGGAAATAAAAAACCAATCTACGGATTGGTTTTTTATTGGGGTTTATATTAGGCATTGGTGTTGAATAGCGTCGATTTTAGAAAGTTGAAACAAATAAAATTAGGTGTATTCCTTTAACACATTAAACTTTCCTTGTTGGAAAATTTAATGTGTTTGAGCCATGCTTTAAACTATTTCACATCTTTTAAATCAATGCCTTTGGATTCTTTTAGGCTTGCTACAGCAAGTACTGAAATGAATGAAACGATCGCGATATAAATTTCGATAGGCAATGTTGCATCATAAGTCTTAAATAAATATGCACAAATAATCGGTGCCATTGAACCTGCTAAGATTGATGCAAATTGATAAGAAAAAGATACACCTAAATAGCGCATTTTGGTTGGGAATAATTCCGCCAATGTTGCAGATTCAGGGGCGTATGCCATCGCTTGGAACAATAGACCAATACACATCATCACAAAAATCGTGCCGTAATTGCCTGTGCTAATTGCTGAGAAATAGAAGAATACCCAGATGATTAACCCGATATTTCCAGCCATCATGGTTGGCTTACGTCCAATTTTGTCAGATAAATAGCCACTGAAAAGCATGGTGAAGAAGTGGAAAACATTGGCTGCCAGCAGAATCATCAGCACTGTTTTATATTCAATACCGACTTTCAGGGTGAGGAAAGTGATGGTGAATACCACGATCATATAGTAAGAGGTATTTTCACCTAAACGGAGTAATAATCCAGACGCTAAACGTTTTGGATAAGTGGTGACCAATTCTTTAAAATTAGAAGAATTATCTTGTTTTTCCTCAGCTTGTTTCAGTGCTTCTTGGAAAATAGGGGCATCTTCCACACTACGACGAATCCAATAACCAATAAAAATAATAATGGTTGAAAGCCAAAACGCGACGCGCCATCCCCAGCTCAAGAAATCCTCATTGGAGAGAATCATCGATAGTGCCAAAATCACCAAGCTTGCTAAAATATTTCCAGCGCTTACGGCAGACTGTGGAAAGCTCGCCCAAAATCCACGTTGATGATTTGGACTATGCTCACCCACCAATAAGATTGCACCACCCCATTCTCCACCGACTGCAAAGCCTTGGATAAAACGTAGGACAATCAATAACACAGGTGCCATATAGCCAATGCTGTTATAACCAGGTAAGCATCCCATCAAAAATGTGGAAGCACCCACTAAAAATAGACTCAGTTGTAACAGCTTTTTACGTCCATATTTATCACCAAAATGACCAAATACCAGACCACCTAAAGGACGTGCAATAAAACCAATCGCATAGGTTGCAAAGGCAGCAATAATTCCATCTAGCGTGGTTCCTGCATTTGGGAAAAATAAATGACCAAACACTAAAGTACTGGCAATACCATAAATATAAAATTCATACCATTCAGCGACAGTCCCTGCCATGGAGGCACCGACCACCTTTTTAATATTCGGTGGAGCGCTGTCACTTGCAAGCGGTGTAGAAGTATTTCCTGATACTTGTTCCATTCCATCATGTCCTTATTTAATTAAAGTTAAGCTTTAAAATTACCCAAGCATAAATATTTCAATTCGGTATATTCATCCAAACCATGTTTCGAGCCTTCGCGTCCAAGCCCAGAAGCTTTAACTCCTCCAAAAGGGGCTTCTGTGGTAGAAATTAAACCAGTATTAATTCCAACCATGCCATATTGCAGCGCTTCGGCAACGCTAAATGTGCGTTGAAGATTTTCAGTAAAAATATAGGCAGCCAGACCAAATTCAGTGTTATTGGCACGCTGAATTACGTCTTGTTCATTTTCAAATTTAAAAATTGGAGCGAGAGGGGCAAAAGTCTCTTCCCTAAAACACAGCATGTTGTCTTGCGCATTGGCGATAATGGTTGGCTCAAAGTATTGCGCCCCTAATGCGGAAACTTGACCGCCATAAACCAGTTCACCACCTAAGCTGATTGCATCTTCAATATGTTGTTGAATTTTTTCTACCGCTTTTTGATTGATGAGTGGTCCTAGATCTGTATCAGAATCTAACCCATTACCAAGTTTTAACTGAGAGACTTTATCTTTGAGTTTGAGAATAAATTGATCGTAAATACTGCTATGTACAAAGATGCGATTACTACAAACACAGGTTTGCCCTGCATTTCGAAATTTACTGTCAATGGTTCCCTGTACGGCATTGTCTAAATCTGCATCTGCAAAGACGATGAGAGGTGCATTGCCACCTAATTCCAGTGAGAGTTTTTTAATGGTTGGTGCGCATTGTTCCATCAATAAAGCACCGACAGGGGTAGATCCTGTAAAACTTAATTTTTGTACAATTGGACTCTGTGTCAATGGGGCAACAATTTCTTTTGAATGACCTGTCACAACATTTAAAACACCTTTGGGAATACCAGCTTGCTCAGCAAGATAAGCGAGCGCAAGTGCAGTTAAAGGTGTTTCTTGAGCAGGTTTGACAATGATACTGCAACCCGCAGCCAATGCTGGTGCTACTTTACGTGTGATCATGGCAGCAGGGAAGTTCCATGGTGTAATGGCGACACATACCCCCACAGGTTCACGGAAAGTGAGTAAACGCTTGTCTTGACTAGGTGCAGGAATCGTTTCGCCATACATACGACGACCTTCTTCAGCAAACCATTCAATAAAACTCGCAGCATAAACAATCTCGCCTTCAGCTTCTTTGAGCGGCTTACCTTGCTCAAGCGTCATGATGCTGGCAAGTTCTTGTTTGTGTTCAATGATGAGTGCAAACCATTTTTTTAAGAGATCAGAACGGTATTTGACGGACTGCTTTTTCCAATCCAGATATGCTTCTTGAGCAAAAATAATCGTTTGCTCAACCTGTGCCACAGTAAGCGCAGGAATTTGTGCAATCACCTGACCTGTCGCTGGATTTTGTACATCGATATGACGTTGATCAGTTGAGTTGATCCAATCACCATTGACATAGGCCTGTTGTTTAAAGGTTGATAAAGAAGCAATATCCATATTGGTTTACTCTTGATAAAGTTGCTGATAACGCTGTCGTTTTTTAACCAATGTTGATTGGTCAATACCTAAAGCTTGGGCTGCCTTTTGTGTGGTTTTAAACACGGCAAGGGCGTGAGAAATAATCTTGAACTCAAAATCATCTACTTGTTTTTTAAGGGTTTCTGCTGAGTTCGAAAGGGGCGTATTGAACTGGGATTCACCATGTAAAGCGCACTGTATATCTTCAGGAATGTCTTGGGGCAAAATGGTGGACGACTCGCTCAGTACAACAGTTTGCTCAACAAAATTAGTCAGCTCTCGAATGTTTCCTGGCCATGAATAGGCTTTTACCAAGTCGATTACTTCTGCCGAGTAGCGTTTGTTGGTGTGATATTTCTTATTGAAATTTGCCAAATACAGTTCTAACAATGGTTCAATTTCAGAGATACGATTTTTTAAATCTTCTAATTTTAATGAGGTGACGCAAAGGCGGTAATAAAGATCTCGTCTAAATTTACCTTGCTCAACCAGTTTTAATAAATCGTGATGCGTTGCAGAGATAATACGAACATCAGTATAGACATATTCAAAACCACCAACTGGAATAAAACGATTATCTTCAATGACTTTGAGTAATTTTGCTTGCAGTGCTAAAGGCAAGTCGCCAACTTCATCCAAAAATAAAGTACCGCCGTTGACGACTTCAAATAAACCTTTTTTACCTTTTTGCAAGGCACCTGTAAAAGCACCAGGCACATAGCCAAATAATTCAGATTCCAGTAAACCATCTGGCATGGTGGCACAGTTAATTTCTAAGAAGGGCTGATCTTTTCGTGGGCTGTTTTTATGAATAAAACGTGCCAGTACAGTTTTCCCTGTACCTGTGTTGCCCTGAATGAGAATTTTAATATCTGAATGTGCGATACGTTTCGCTCGATTGAAGGTCTTATTGGTACTGTCGCTTAAGTTGGTCAGATAGTTGTCATTCAGCTTGCGTGTTGAATATTTCTTTTGTGTATTGCGAATATCTTCGAGTTCTTTTTGATCTTTTTGTGCTTGAAGTAGAACAGTAATATCACGAACCGATGTGATGACTGCAATGAGTTGATTTTCCTGATCAAATACAGGATGCCCTGTGACCAGCAGTTCAGTATGATTTTGTAAGGACTGTAAAATGGTGGTTTTTTGATGAGTTTGAATCACGTCCATAGAGACTGAACGTGAAAAAACCCCTTGATTGACCAAGTCTTGGATCGGATGATCGATTAAATCTTCTCGATTTAAATGTGTCAGCTTTAAATAAGCATCATTGACAAATAAAGTTGTGCCCAGATGATCGGTGATATATACACCGTCATCTAAGGCATTCATGATCGATGTTAATATTTGATAAGAAATATCCGCATCTTTAGAATTGTTTGCAAGAAGATTGACCCAAGTCATAGCAAGAAACTCATTCATTATTAATAAGCTTCATAATAAATGTTTTCGATTTCTTGCTGTGTTAAACGTCGAGGATTATTGCGGAGTAATCTTTCGACTTTAATCGCTTCCGCAGCCAGTTCTGGAATCACTGACTCAGGAATATTGAAATTTCGAAGACCTTTTGGAATATTGACTATCTCACAAATATTATGTAAACGGCTAATCACACGATCGGCAATTTGAAGATCATTCAGTCCTGTTGTCGGTTCATTAAAGCATTCAGCAATCACTTTAAATTTGTCCAAACAGGCGATGCGGTTGTATTCCATGACGAAAGGCAACAATAAGGCATTACTGACACCATGTGCCATATGGAAACGCCCACCTAAAGGATATGCGAGTGCATGCACTGCACCAACGCCAGCATTACCAAAGGACAAACCTGCCATTAAGCTGGCATTTGCCATATCTTCATGGGCTTGTAAGTCATCTGGATTGGCATATGCTTTGGGTAAGGCATTGATAATTAATTTCATTGCCTGAATCGCTAAAGCATCTGTTAAGGGTGAAGCATTGACAGAAATAAATGATTCAATTGCATGAACCAAAGCATCCACACCACTGGCAGCCGTAATATGTGCTGGACAGCTTAACGTCATTTCAGGTGCGACAATTGCAACATCTGGGAGTAAAAAGTCACTCACGATGCCTTTTTTAATTTGGTTTTTAGAGTCAGAAAGAATGGCAATATTCGTGACTTCTGAACCTGTTCCTGCGGTAGTCGGCAATACAATCAGAGGAAGACCTTTTTGACTGACTTTGTTTTCGCCAAAAAAGCTTTCCAAAGGCTCATGATTGTTGCCATAAATTGCAATACATTTTGCGGTATCAATAACACTTCCACCGCCAATTGCGATCACGCCATTATATTGATCTTGCTCAAAGAATTTTTTGGATTGCAAAACCACTTCAATTTCAGGCTCAGGCGTAATGTCCGCATAAATCGAAAATTCAATATGCTGTTGTTGTAAAAGATCGGTAATGGGTGTTAATGAACCTGAATTTAAGATGCCATGATCAGTCAGTATTAAAACTTTAGACATATTTAAATCATGGCAGTATTTGGCTAACTGTTTGGATGCATTAAAGCCAGTCACTAATTTATGCGCAGACTTGAATGTATGAATCGGCATCTTTATTCCATTAAGAAGTACAATTTTTGTGTTTTAAGCAATTGCTGTGCCAATTATTTTTAATTATATAAATCAATATCTTAAATTTTTTATAAAAGATTTTATATGATATTTTTCATTATTTATGAAAAATATCATAAATTGATCATCAATTTTTCTGTCATCGCATTTGTTGGGTAATTACATCGCTAGATGTAGACCAGAGTCTCCATCGAATTCGTAAAGAAAAAAATTTACCCAGATAACGCTGAATTAGTTTGACTAAATAAGTCGACGCTTGTCATACAGTTGCTGTAGTGCGCCCCTTGTTTCTTGCTGTAACTGTAACAATACATGCTCTCCGAGCAAAATGCGCAATTGGCTCTCACCTTTGAGCTAAAAGTAATTCTCGGTTTTTTGTATAAAAGAAAGGACATCGTTGACTGAGTGAACTATTGTCAAGTATTTGGTGTGACCAAAATTAGGTCGGTAAAATTGACGGCGAGACTAAGATTATTTGAGTACACTTAAAACAAAAGTTTTGGCAGCAAGAGGTCTAAAACTATTAACTATTGCAGGGAGAAATATAAAAAAGATTCCAACTCACATAGAACAAAAAACAATTTCTGAGTAAAAGAGGTTTGATTGAAACAGTGAATGATCAGTTAAAAACTCGCATCAGATTGAACATTCACAGTACAACTCTATGGTAAATATGCCGAACTCAAGTGAATCGGCTTAGCCTACAATCCATCATATTTGACACCAGGAAATACACACAGCATCTCAAATGCCAAATTAGCTGCCAGTACTGCCGTTGAACCAAATGGATCATAGGGAGGAGAGACTTCCACTAAATCAGCTCCAACCAGCTGGCAACCTTTCAAACCACGAATAATTTCCAATGATTGTGGAACGGTTAGTCCTGCAATTTCAACAGTTCCTGTACCTGGGGCATATGCAGGATCAATACCATCTATATCGAAGCTTAAATACAATGGACTATCACCAATTTTGGCACGAATCTTTTCCATTACTGGTGCTAATGATTTATACCAGCATTGATCAGCTGGAATAACAGTAAAGCCTTGATCAATAGACCACTTGAATTCATCAGCGCTATAGCCAGTGCCACGTAATCCAATCTGAAATACTTTGTCGTTGATTAACAAGCCTTCTTCCACGGCGCGCCTAAATGGTGTGCCATGTGCAATTTTTTCACCAAACATTTCGTCATTCACATCAGCATGTGCATCGATATGTACAACTGCCACTGGTCCATACTTTTTGCTAATAGCACGCAAGATAGGCAATACAATGGTATGATCACCACCCAAGGTAATTGGCTTACAGTCGTATTTTAAAATGTTTTCTTGATAAAATGACTCAATGATATCTATGCTTTTCAGCAGGTTAAACGTATTGATTGGCACATCACCAATATCTGCTACTTGTAAACTTTCAAAAGGTGCAGCAAAGGTATTAACGTTATAAGGACGCAACATTCGTGACTCATCACGAATTTGTCGTGGTCCTAGACGGGAGCCAGGACGATTAGAGGTGCCTATATCAAACGGAATACCGACGAAAGCCACATCTAGCCCTTCACCATTCACTTGCATAGGCAAACGCATCATTGTGGCTATCCCGCCACAACGCGGCATTTCATTGCCACTTAAGGGCTGGTTAAATGGTTTATTGCTCATTTTTTACTCCAATGATGATTTTTAATATGGTGGCAATGCTCAATGCTTTTGTTCTACTTTTATTGATTCTGTTGCATTCATTAGATCATCTGAAATAGCAATCTCTCGACCTGATAATCGGTCTTGCCATGTATTCAGCACCTCAGCAGGGGTAGGCTTGCTCATCAGGCTCACTACCACATAGGTCACTAAACTCGACAGCAGACCAAAATAGATGGGTTCATTGGCCAATATATTGGTAAAGATCATTGTCGCAAGTGTCACTACCGTACCTACAGCCATAGAAGCCAAGGCGCCAATCCCAGTCGCTCTTTGCCATATAAACCCACCAAGAATTGCAACGAGCAAACCACCCACAAGAATATCATAGGCAATGGTTAATGCAGTCACCACATCACTTACCATCATTGAAATAATAGTCGCAATCATGCCAAGTCCAATGATATATAACCGATTAGCACGTATATCATGTTCAGGATTAACTCTGCTAGAATCAGTTTTGCGGCCCATCAAATGACCAAAAAATGGCATCACATCGGCTCTAGATACTGTGGCACAGGCAATTAAGGCGCCAGAAGCTGTAGACATCATCGCAGCGAGAGCTGCAGCGAGTACAATTCCCGATAACCCTACAGGCAATACCTTCTCAGCAACAGCTGCAAAAACATCGCTCTTCGCGGAAATATCTGGCAACAAAACAGACGCTGCAACCCCAATCAAAGCCCCAGCAACCCCATACAATAAGCAATAAATCCCCGCTACAGTACCACCCCAACGAGCGACTTTAGGTGACTGGGCTGTGAACACACGCTGCCAAATATCCTGACCAATCAACATACCAAACGAATAAATCACAAAATATGTGATGATTGTGTCGATACCTATGGTACCTATATCAAAATGTGCCGCACCAGTTGTTGGACCTAGCTTTGCCATAATGCCATCGTAACCCCCAGCCTGAGTCCAAGCAAATGGCAGCAATAAAACAAATATGCCAATCGTCTTAAGTACGAACTGCACCATGTCAGTTAATGTGATTGACCACATCCCGCCAATCGAAGAGTAAAGCATGACAATGACTGCACCGATCATCACAGAAATCCACTGTGGTGTACCGAATAGCACATTAAAGATGGTTGCATATGCAATTGTTGAGGTGACTGTCAGCATTAGTGTGTATAACACCATCACAATACCAGATGCCGCAGTCCCATTAATGCCATATCGTAATTGTAGCATCTGGGCAACCGTAAACACGCGCAATCGTTGGATTGGGCTGGCAAAAAACAGGCTGAGCAAAATTATGCCAATAGCAATGGCGACCACGAGCCACATACCAGAAATACCAAACTTGTAACCAAGACCAACTCCACCCACGGTGGATGCACCGCCAAGTACGACCGCCGCCATAGTACCTGTATATAGCCCAAAACCAAGACGACGACCTGCGACCAAAAAATCACTACTGTTCTTGGTCCTTGCTTTTCCTAAAAAGCCAAATATCAGCATTACAACAAGATAAAAAACAACAATCGCAATATCAATACCCATAGAAATTTTCCTTTTCTTTTTTTATTCAAATATTTGCTGTAGATTTTCAACAGCAAGCATGACATAAGCTAGTTCAGTTTCTTTACTAAAAAAAGCTGAATGGGGTGTTACCACAATCCTTGGTTCATGCAGTACAGGGTCATCTGCTTCAGGAGGCTCCAGATCAACGACATCAAGAAATGCGCCACGCAGTTTTCCAGACTGAACAGCTGCAATGAGTGCTTGGGTATCCACCAATTCACCACGTGCAACATTGATGATCGACGCACCTTGAGGCATTAACTCAATCGTGCGCGTATTCACAAGATGATGATTCTCCAATGTAGCTGGCGCATGTAAGGTCAGCACATCTGCAATCTGAAAAAGATCATTGAGTGAATCAACACGTCCAACCGTTTTAGGCCATGCCTCAGTGGATATATATGGATCATAGGCAACAACACGTCCAAATAATGGCAGGGCAAGTGTGACCAATGCTCTAGCAATACGCCCCATACCGTAAACAGCAAGTGTGAGTTCACTGATTCGTGGAGGTGCTGGAATTTTTTTAAAATCCCAACACTTTGATGCCTCACGTGCAGCAGGAATTTCTCTCAACAACGTCAGTATGCCTGCCAATGCATGTGTTGCGACCTCCTCAGTGGCTGGACTAGGCAGTGAAAAAATAGCAATGCCCGCTGCTTTTGCAGCATGTATGTCAATTTGGTCTAGCCCTGTCGTGGTGGTCACAATTACTTTCAACAATGGGGCTGCTGCAATTACACTTGCATCAATACGGCAAAAACTGACAATCAGCCCTTCCAAATCAGCCAAGTGTGTAAGCAAACCTTCTCCTTCATGAAGCAAAATCGTGTCATGTCCAGCCGCATCCAACACAGCAATAGCTGGGCTAAAGTCAAGTCCCCCTGTATCGGTAATAGCAATTCTTGCCATGTTCGATTAATCCTTATATGACGGATCTATACGATCTAGTTTACGTAACCACGCCTGCCAAACAATTTGACGCTCATGTTCTACACCTTGAAATTGCTGACTCACATGTTGACATAAAGCAGGTTCGACCTGTCGCACCTGCCCAAGTATTGCCAATTGACTTGCGGCCAATTGTATTTCACAAGCACGGTTCAGGTAGTACATGATCTGAAAAGCATCAGCAACGGTTGCTCCAACTGATAACAAACCGTGACTACGTAGAATCAATGCACTATTATTGCCTAGTGATGTCTGGAGGCGACTACGCTCATGTAGATTAAAAGCGACGCCTTCATAATCGTGATAACCAACCCGATTGTAATATTCAAGACTGATCTGATTGAGTGGCAACAACCCCTGTTCACTGGCAGCCACTGCCATACCTGCTAATGTATGCGTATGGATAACACAATGTGCATCTTCTCTTGCCATGTGTACGGCACTATGAATAGTAAATCCTGCTGGATTATATGGAGAGTGTCCTGATATGACTTTACCTTGTAAATCAACCACAATCAGATCACTGGCACACACCTCATCAAACATTAGACCAAATGGATTAATCAGAAAGCGTGGTTCCCCTTCACCAGGGAGGCGGGCTGAAAAATGAGTATATAAAGTGTCCTCCCAACCAAACATGGCAGCCAAACGATAGGCAGCAGCCAAATTACGCCGTAACGTGCTTTCATCATCAATGATTTTAGCTGGGTCACTGATCATTTTTATTCCTTCAATTTGTCTTTATTTTTCGAACACTAGAGCGCTTTTGAAAGTAGTGTTGTGGTCATTCAGGCTTTATGCAATACCTTATAAATCCAAGCTTATCCGTGCTCAAATTTTAACCAATGCAAGAGGTCTAATATAAATATCACCTCTAATGTAATAACTACTGTGCCGGTTATATTAAATCCAGCTCGCGCTCTACACGAATTTCCTGTTTCTACTATGTCGCGTAGATGAATGACAAACGAGAGCCAATTTGATAAAACTCAAAGGAGCCAATCAGACTACTTGTTAAAAAATAATTATTGGCTTGCTTAGTCTGCATATGACAGTATTTAGAGAAAAAATAGAGCTTGAAAAATAAGACTAACATTGTTGATGCAGGTGACTGCAAAGATGTCATCTCAACATCTATCTGGTTGATTGACACTTGGAAACCAATCAACTTTGACAATGAAATGTAGTCAAACAGGTAAAATCTAAGACCTTAGGTTTTATACGTTATTCAGAACATTTTAGACGGACAGTTTTAGCCAAGTGTGATGGAAGTTTTTCTATTCGAGTCGTTGTTGCTTAATTTGAAATTCATAAAAAATACTATTTTAAGCTTGAGAAAACGTATTGGAATTAAAAACGTACATGTCCTCGTAGACCCCCAAAAATTCATGATCGAGCTTTAATTGAGATAGTCTTGATTTAAACCAATAGAGAATCGTAGATAAGGGTTAAACGTAAGCGTTGGGAATATTAGTAGATTCTATGGTTTGCTTATTTCAAATATTCTTTCATCGCTGTATGAGAAATTAAACGTTTTGACGATATAACTTTATAAACCTTGAATAGAATCAATAAAAAAGCCCCGATCTTTCGATCAGGGCTTTTTGAATTTGATAGAAAAAAACATGGATTGGGATAACGGGTGGTAAGAAATTTATAGATATAGATTGTATTGAAATCCTATTGTTAGATGTTAACTATTCATTTGAATTTTTTAGTGATTTTAATTTTATCTCCGCATCAAATGTTTTTAAAAGTGTTGACTTTGCTTTTTATTTAACCAACAATCATTACATAGTTCTGGAATGGATTCCAATATGTTGGAAAAATCAAAAACTCCTGGTTTGACACGGGCACTAGACATCTTAAATTTTATTTCTACACATGGCGCTTGTTCAGTACTTCAAATTCAAGACGCACTGAATATTCCTAAAAGCTCTATTTACAATATCCTAGAGGAATTATGTCGTCAGAATTATTTGATCAAAAGTAATGATGGTTCTTATTCCTTATGGTTAAAAGTAGTCGAGCTCTCTAATCAAGTTCTCGTACAAATGGATTTGCGTGCAATTGCAAAACCTTATTTGACTGACTTAATGCTAGCAACAGGTCTAATGTGTCATTTAGGCGTTTTAGATCAAAAAGCCGCTTATTATGTCTTAAAAATAGAAAGTAATTCTTCTATTCGCGTGCATTCTTATGAAGGTAAGCGTTTAGCTTTAGAACGCTCAGGAATTGGTAAATGCCTTTTAGCATTTCAGCCTGAGGATTTAATTCAACAAACCATACAAAATCTTAATTTTATTGCTAAGACCGAAAATTCTATTATGAGTATCGAGGCTTATATACAAGAATTAGATCTTATTAGAAAAAAAGGATGGAGCTTCGATAATAGCGAAGATGTTGAAGGAGTTCGTTGTATAGCAGCTCCAATTTTTAATTCACATAATACTTTAGAGGCGGCGATTTCAATCGTGGGTGCCTCAATACAAATCAATGAAAATAATCAGGAAGAATTAGTGAGATTAACTACGGAATGCGCTCGAAAAATTTCACTAAAAATCGGTGCAAAAATAAATCAATACTAAGGAGCTTAAAGATGACAAGGACGTTACCAAAAATAAAAGAGATTCGTGCTTATTTTATGGGTGGGGCGACTGCGGATAAGAGCAAAGGTGAAGGTGGTGCGGATTACCATGATCAAGGAGGAAGCCATTGGATTGATGATCATATTGCAACACCGATGAGTAAATATAAATCTTATGAGCAATCACGCCAATCTTTTGGAATTAATGTTTTAGGCACATTAATTGTTGAAGTTGAAGCAGATAACGGACAAATGGGATTTGCAGTATCTACTGGCGGTGAAATGGGATGTTTCATTGTAGAAAAACATCTTAACCGTTTTATTGAAGGGCGTTGTGTTTCAGATATCAAACTTATTCATGATCAAATGATGAATGCTACGATGTACTATAGTGGTTCAGGTGGTTTGGTGATGAATACCATTTCCTGTGTCGATTTAGCCCTATGGGATTTATTCGGTAAAGTGATTGATCTCCCAGTTTATAAGTTGCTGGGTGGAGCAGTTCGTGACGAAATCCAATTCTATGCAACAGGTGCGCGACCAGATTTAGCCAAAGAAATGGGCTTTATTGGTGGCAAAATGCCAACGCATTGGGGGCCACATGATGGCGATGTGGGAATTCGTAAAGATGCTGAGATGGTGAAACACTACCGTGAAAAATGTGGTGATGATTTCTGGTTGATGCTTGATTGTTGGATGAGTCAGGACGTTAATTACGCTGTAAAATTGGCATATGCATGTGCACCTTATAACTTGAAGTGGATCGAAGAATGTTTGCCACCACAACAATACGAAGGTTATCGTGAATTAAAACGCCAAGCTCCTCCAGGTATGATGGTAACGACAGGTGAACATCACGGTACAGTTCAATCATTCCGTACATTGTCAGAAACAGGCATTGATATCATGCAACCTGATGTAGGCTGGTGTGGCGGCTTAACGACTTTAATTGAAATTGCAGCAATTGCAAAATCACGTGGTCAATTGGTTGTACCACATGGTTCATCGGTATATTCACACCATGCAGTAGTTACCTTTACCAATACACCATTCAGCGAATTCTTAATGACTAGCCCAGACTGCTCAGATTTACGTCCACAATTTGACCCAGTCTTGGTGAATGAACCTGTACCTGTCAACGGTAAGATTCATAAATCAGTATTGGATAAACCAGGCTTTGGTGTGGAATTGAATAAAAATTTGGAATTAACCCGCCCTTATCTACATTAATCGCTCTATAACAAAACCTGCTCTTAAGGAAAAGGGTACGTATAAATAAAAACATGCAGGAGTACAAATAAATGAATCATATTTTGTGAGATCTAGGTGCAATTTTAAAAGCTAAATTTCGCTTAGTGCCATTGAGGTAGGGTTTATATGTCTTGGTTTTTTTAGACCGTACCAATATTGGTTTTGCTAAAAAATAGGCATATCAATTAGATACAGGTTTAAGAAATGAAGTTTTTACTTTTGGTGGTTTTCTTGCGCCAATCATATATATCAAAGCAGCAACGCTAATCAATCGTGATTTGCGGGTTTGATTTTACTTGGTAGCGTTGCGTTTGTTGGTGCAGTTGCAGCGTTCCTATTGGCAAATACGCATAAAAATAACTTTTCATTTCTCTCATTTAAACAAGGAAATTGAACTCAATGAACTTACCAAACAACTTTAAGAAGAATATTGCGGCTAAGCAAACCCAATATGGAATGTGGTTAAGTACAGCATCGCCATATGTGGCAGAGATTGCAGCTACATCGGAATACGATTGGTATTTAATTGACGGAGAACATGCTCCAAATACAATCCAAAGCTTACATGGACAATTGCAAGCTATCGCACCGTACAAAGGTCATCCTGTGGTACGTGTAGTAGAAGGGACCAAAGCCAATATCAAGCAAGCTTTAGATATTGGCGCACAAACTCTACTGATTCCAATGGTGGATACTGCTGAACAAGCACAAGAAGTTGTTGATGCAACACGCTATGCGCCACAAGGGACACGTGGTGTTGGGGCTGGTGTTGCACGTGCTGCACGCTGGGGGCGTGTAGAAAACTACATGGCAAAAGCCAATGAAGATATCTGCATACTTATTCAAGTTGAAAGTCAAACAGCTGTTGAAAACTTAAATGAAATTTTAAAAGTTGAAGGTATCGATGGCGTATTTATTGGTCCTGCAGACTTATCAGCATCGTTAGGCTATCCAGATCAAGCAGAACATGAAAATGTACAAGCGGTTATCAAAAATACGATTGATAAAATTCTTGCATCAGGCAAAGCAGTCGGCTTTTTAGCACCAGATCCTGCTGTGGCCAAACGAGCAATTGAATGGGGTGTGACCTTTATTGCAGTGGGTGTAGACACCATGCTGTATACCCAAGCACTTGATGACCGCCTAAATTTGTTTAAACAAAGCAATAGTAACCTTGAAGTGAAATCTAGTTACTAAAACAGATAATTCAAAACGTAAAAGGAATGACACGATGATATTAGAAAGCTATCAAAATTATATTAATGGTCAGTTTGTCACATCTACCGATCATTTTACCGTGGAAAATCCAGCTAATCAGGATGTATTGGCTTATATTCCAAGTGCGACCCAATCAGATATAGACGCAGCAATTGATGCAGCACGTCAAGCGCAAAAATCATGGGCAAAAAAAACAGCAATTGAACGTGCACAATATTTAAAAAAAATTGCCAATAAAATTCGTGAGAATGTGCCACGTTTAGCACGCATTATCGTAGAAGAGCAAAGTAAAGTCGCTTCACTTGCAGAAGTAGAAGTGAACTTCACAGCTGATTACTTAGATTATATGGCGGAATGGGCGCGTCGTTTAGAAGGTGAAATTATTCAAAGTGATCGTGCGAATGAACAGATCTTCTTGTTTCGTAAACCACTTGGTGTAGTTGCAGGGATTCTGCCTTGGAACTTCCCATTCTTCTTAATCGCACGCAAAATGGCACCAGCATTACTCACTGGTAATACTATAGTCATTAAACCAAGTGAAGAAACCCCAATTAACTGTTTTGAATTTGCAAAATTAGTTGCAGAAACTGATTTACCAGCAGGCGTATTTAATGTTTTGGGTGGAAAAGGCGAAGTGGGTGGTTTACTTTCTTCAAGTAGCGAAGTCGATATGATTAGCTTCACTGGGAGTATTGCAACAGGTAGTCGCATTCAGGCAGCCTCAGCACCCAATATCACTAAATTAAATCTAGAGCTCGGTGGTAAAGCACCTGCGATTGTATTGAATGATGCCAATCTTGATTTAGCAGCCAATGCTATTTGGAATTCTCGAGTCATTAACACCGGGCAAGTCTGTAACTGTATAGAACGTGTTTATGTACAACGTGATATTGCAGACCAATTTATTGAAAAAGTAACAGCGTTGATGCAAAGCACAAAATATGGCGATCCAAGTAAAATGAATGATCTACATATGGGTTCATTAATTAACCAGCAAGGCTTAAATAAGATTGATACACATGTTAAACAGGCGATTGAACAAGGTGCGAAAGTTGTAACAGGTGGAAATATTGCTGATCTTGGACAAGGGTATCACTACCAACCAACAGTACTGATTAACTGTAACAACAGCATGGATATCTTACATAAAGAAATCTTTGGGCCTGTGTTACCAATTGCGATTGTAGATGATTTAGATCAAGCAATTGAATACTCAAATGACTGTGAATACGGTTTAACGTCATCGATCTTTAGCCAAAACATTAACTCAGTAATGCAAGCATGCCGAGAATTGTCATTTGGTGAAACCTATGTAAATCGCGAGCACTTTGAGGCGATGCAAGGTTTTCATGCGGGTGTTAGAAAGTCAGGTGTAGGTGGTGCAGATGGGAAACATGGATTATATGAATATATGCATACCCACGTAGTTTATATGCAGAACTAATCAACTCAACCTAATCATCTAGACTAAAGGTTTATAGCGTAATTGACAGGGAAGTCAGCGCTATAAATTGATTAAAAAATACAACACCTTGCTGTGTTTACGGGATTGCTTTGCGATAAGGAAATCGAACATGCTTCAACCACATTATATTTTAGACAGTCATATTCATCTATTTGATGCTTCACGTGCTGAAGGTATCCCTTGGCCTGTTGCAGGCGATTTAATTTATCAAACTTACCTTGCTGATGACGTTGAAAAAGCTTTGACGCCTTTAATGATCAATAAAGCAATTGCAATCGAAGCAAGTGCTTGGTTTTCTGATAACCAATGGTTACTCAATCAAGTGAATCAATCAGATTTTTATGTAGGCTGTGTGGGCAATTTAGATATCAATAGCCCTGAGTTTATCAAGCAATTTGAACAGTTTAAATATCAAGAGAAATATCTTGGAATTCGTTACGGTAATTTGTGGGGGCGTAACTTAAAACACATTTGTACTCAGCAATCGGTATTACAGCATCTTAAACAATTGGCACAAGCGAATAAATCATTAGATGTTGCCAATCCTGATATTGAGTTACTTGAAGCAGTCCTGAGCATTAAGCAACAACTGCCTGAATTGAGTGTCATCATTGACCATTTACCGAATATTCAATTGATTGATAAGCAATCACAATACTTAAAGTTAATTCAACAACTCGCTCGGATGGAAAATACATACGTTAAATTTTCTGAAATTATTCAGCTGGAACATGCTCAACGACGCTTTGATGTGGAGTTATACCATCAAGGATTAGATCGAATTGTTGAGTGTTTTGGGGTATCGAGAATCATGTTTGGTAGTGATTACCCTAATAGTGAGTATTTAGGACCTGTCACTAGCATTATGCAATTGGTACAGGACTATTGTGAAGGAATGTCACAAACAGAAGTTGATCAATTGTTTTATCAAACAGCAATAAAAGCCTATTCATTAACAATTGAAGTAGAGGCGAAATAATGAAAATTATAGCGAATAGAATGCAAGTGAATGTGGGGCAGGAAGCCGAATATAAGCGACGTCATGATGAAATTTGGCCCGAATTATCGCAGTTATTAAAAGAACATGGCATTCATGAATATCGCATATTTTTAGATGAAGAAACATGTGCATTATTTGCCATATTAATGGTGGAAAATCCTGAGCGTTTAATTGATCTTCCATCGAATCCAATCATGCAAAAGTGGTGGGAATATATGAAAGATATCATGCCATCAAATTCAGACTTTTCACCTGTCAGTACCGAGTTAAAAGAAGTGTTTTACCTTCCATAAATTAATAAGGAGATTAACATGGAATTAATTGTTTTAGGTGTGTTCTTACACTTTGTTGGCGGCTTCGCATCAGGAAGTTTTTATATTCCGTATAATAAAGTTAGTGGGTGGAGTTGGGAAAGCTATTGGATCATGGGAGGGATATTCTCATGGCTAATCGTTCCTGCGATTGCTGCATACTTAACCGTTCCCCATTTTTTTGACATCATTTTAACAGCAAACTCTAAAACCTTATTTTGGACATATATTTTGGGGGTTCTATGGGGAATCGGTGGTTTAACATTTGGCTTAACTATGCGTTACTTAGGTTTATCACTTGGTATGACCATTGTTTTGGGACTATGTTCCGTATTTGGAGCAATTATCCCACCGATTTACAAAGATTTATTTACTACGCAAACAGAAAATACGTTCACTGCATTAATACATAGTAATGGCGGTAATTTGATTATCTTGGGTGTAATCATCACGATTATCGGGATTTCAATTTGTGGTAAAGCAGGCATGATCAAAGAACGAGAGGTGCCTGATGAAACTAAAAAAGAATCAGTAAAAGAGTTTTCATTACCTAAAGGTTTAACGGTTGCGATTATTTCTGGTGTGCTTAGTGCATGCTTCAGCTTTGGTATTTCAGCAGGTAAACCACTTGCAGATATGGCTTTAACGTATGGCGCGAATAGTTTATTCCAAAATAACGTTACGTTCATTTTAATTATGTGGGGTGGTTTAACGACCAATGCAATTTACTGCGTATTCTTGAACCTTAAAAATAAGAGCTATACCGATTATACCAATACATCTACCCCATTATTATTGAACTATATACTGGTCGCGCTTGCAGGAACATTGTGGTATCTACAATTTTTCTTCTACGGTATGGGGGAAAGTCGTTTAAATAATGAGGCAAGTTCATGGATTTTACATATGTCATTTATTATTTTGACATCGAATTTATGGGGCTTTTACTTTGGTGAGTGGAAAGGTACATCAAGCAAAAACCGTAAAGTGATTTATTTAGGAATACTTGTGATTCTGATTTCCGTATGTCTTGTTGGATACGGTAACTATCTTAATCATACCGAATAAGGAATAAAAAATGTTATTAAAAGATAAAGTTGTAGTGATTACAGGTGCATCACGTGGGATTGGACGTGCTGCGGCTTTAGAGTGTGCCAAACAAGGTGCCGATGTAGTGATTGCCCATAGCGGTCGTCCAACAGGTAACGATGCAGCCCAAAGTCTAATTATAGAAATCCAAGCTATTGGTCGTCGTGCGATTGATGTTGGTGCAGATTCAGCAAGTCTGGATACAGGCGAGCTGATTATTCATGAAGCAGTAAAAGTTTTTGATAAAATTAATGTTTTTGTAAATAATGCAGGTATTTGCCCATTTCATTCATTTTTAGATATGCCAAAAGATCTATATATGCAAACGGTAAATACTAATTTAAATGGTGCTTATTTCGCAGTACAAGCAGCGGCAAATCAAATGAAAAAGCAGGGTAACGGTGGTTCTATCATTGCTGTTAGTTCAATCAGTGCATTAGTTGGTGGAGGAATGCAAACACATTACACCCCAACCAAAGCGGGCTTGCTGTCTTTGATGCAATCATGTGCTGTGGCTTTAGGTCACTATGGCATTCGTTGTAATGCGATTTTGCCAGGAACAATTGCAACAGATATTAATAAAGAAGACTTAGCAGACAAAGAAAAATTTAACTACATGTCAAGTCGTACTTGCTTAGGGCGTTTAGGTGTTCCTGAAGATATTGCAGGTCCAATCGTATTTTTAGCCTCTGATATGGCGAGTTATGTTACTGGCGCATCATTATTGGTTGATGGCGGTTTATTCGTAAATCTACAGTAATTTTGAATTGGGAAGATACTGAAGCGCGCATTAACATCACAAAACGTGGTGGTAATGCATTGCAAAACGAATCTGATGCATTAAATGGTCAGATCTCGCAAGTACAAGAAATTCCTTTCAGGCGCTAGTATTGTTTTTTCTTTTGTAAAGCAATAATTTAAGGGGCTAAATATTTCAAATGATGTATCAGTAAAAATGCATAATAAAAATTATCTCTGATGATAGATAAGCTTTTTTATAAATAATTAAATCATAAGCTTATGATTGTTGTTGATGGAAGGCTTTTGATTCAGGTGTAATGGGGTTGGATAAGTTAAAAAAGAGAATGAGATTGAAAAGATGTCTAATGAATGTTGTCGAAAACCTGTAAACTGAAAAGTTTTTTAGGCAAAAAAAAGCCCCGATCTTTCGATCAGGGCTTTTTGAATTTGGAGCGGGAAAGGAGACTCGAACTCCCGACCCCAACCTTGGCAAGGTTATGCTCTACCAACTGAGCTATTCCCGCGGAGTCTGTCCAATTTTTTAAATAAAAAACTGAATAAAAAAATTTTGGAGCGGGAAAGGAGACTCGAACTCCCGACCCCAACCTTGGCAAGGTTATGCTCTACCAACTGAGCTATTCCCGCGGAGTCTGTCCAATTTTTTAAATAAAAAACTGAATAAAAAAAATTTGAGCGGGAAAGGAGACTCGAACTCCCGACCCCAACCTTGGCAAGGTTATGCTCTACCAACTGAGCTATTCCCGCATGCGGTGTATAATACATCAACAAATGATAGGGTCAAGATTTTTCTGCAAGGTTCAGGGTTAATTGCATAAAATAAAGACATTTTTATGAAAAAAATTCAAAATTCAATTTAAAACATTCTAATCTGGTTGTAAAAGTCTAGCTTTAGTCACGGAGAAGTATCAAGAATCCGTTATACTATGGAATCTACCCGTTGGCATCTCTAAAAGGAAAGCGCATGAGTTTAGAACAGCAATTGATTGAACAGTTAAATCAACTTGAGCCATCTCATTTAGAAGTGATCAATGAGTCTTCAGGTCATGGTGGATATTTTCCGGGTAAAGAATCACATTTTAAAGTGGTGATCGTCAGTGAGCAATTTGCTGGATTACGTTTGGTACAGCGACATCAAAAGGTCTATGCAGTCGCTCAAGAACTCCTTAGCCCTGGAAAAATTCATGCTTTGGCGATTCATGCCTACATCCCAAGTGAATGGCAAGGTCAAGCACCTGCAAGCCCTGAATGTGCACATGCACCTAAGTCATAACACTTAGGATGATTTAAGATGGATATACATCTATTAGTTAAAATTATTCACATGAGCAGTGTGGTCTTACTCATACTGGTTTTTGTGTTACGTGCAGTGACTTTATTTGTAGGTACGCAAGGTCAACAGCCAAGTCCAAAAGGACGTGTTGCCTTGGTTGCCTTACAGCATCTTTCATTGACAGTCATTGTGCTCACGGGTATCACTTTATTAATCATCAATGATTTCAAAGTACAGCCGTGGTTCTATGCCAAAGTCATGCTGTTTATTGTCTTTCTTTCCTCACAAATTAAAGCCTATAAAAAAGATGATTCGGTGCTTTTGGTTCAACGCCGTGCAGGTATGGTGATTGGAGCAGTAGCGTTGATTGCAACCTTAAGCTTGGTGATGATTAAACCAGTTTTTAGCTGATTGTCAGACATGAATTTCACACTTGGATAAGGTCTAGGTTAAACTGTATACACGTTTAAAAATAATGAGATATTGGGGGATTGATATGTTGACTCGTGTGGTGTTTAACCAAAAGGGCGGTGTAGGGAAATCAAGTATTACCGTAAATCTCGCAGCCATTAGTGCCTATCAAGGTTTTAAAACACTGGTGATCGACTTAGATCCTCAAGCAAACTCAAGCCAATATTTGTTAGGCGACGATGCAACCTATTCTGCGGAAAAGACAGCTTTAGAACCCAATATTGAAAACTTCTTTAATGATGTGCTGGGAAATAATCAGCAAAAAGGTCTGATTGGTAATGCATTGGGCACACTTCTCAAAACAAAGAATAAGGGCTTTGAACAATACATTCATCGCTCACCATTTAAAGATTTAGATGTATTGCCAGCGAGTCCGAGTTTGGGTGAATTAGAGCATGCTTTAGAATCAAAGCATAAGATTTATAAACTGCGTGATGCTATTCAAACTTTGTCTGATCAATATGAGCGTATTTATATTGATACACCTCCAGCATTTAACTTCTTTACCTTGTCTGCGTTGATTTCGGCAGATCGCGTATTGATTCCATTTGATTGTGATGTGTTCTCAAAACGAGCATTACAAACTTTGATTGAAAATGTTATTGAAACACAAGATGACCATAATGATCGCCTTGAAATTGAAGGTATTGTGGTGAATCAATATCAGGCACAAGCCAAATTACCGCGTGAAGTGGTCCAGCAACTCAAAGATGAAGGCTTGCCTGTTTTAGAAAATATGTTGCCACCATCCGTGTTAATGAAAGAGTCACATCATAAAAATCTACCATTAATTCATTTGGCTACAGATCATAAATTGACTCAAGCCTATCAATCATTGTTCAATGAGATTGATAAAAAATAATTTCGAGATTGTAATGAAATCATTGAAAATGACTTCTGCTAAATTAACCGTTGTTGCCTTAACGACGGTACTTGTATCTGCATGTGCGACGACGGTGAAGCCGACCTATGTGTCACCAACGCAGTATCAATCCATGAACTGTATGCAACTGGCAACAGAATTTAACCGCATTCAACAATATATCAATAATGGTGTTCAACCAGCAAAACGCACAGGTGTTGGAGTTGGTTTAGGTGTTGGTGGTGGTTGGGGCAGCGGTGGCTGGGGTTGGGGAATTGGTCCAAGTATCTCGGTGAATTTAGGACAATCTTCAAACACTAAGAACACTGAACTATCTCGCCTCTATGGTGAGCAAGATGCGCTTTCACAAGCAGCTCAATTTAAAAACTGTCCTTATGTACCTAAACGTCAGCAAGTAAAAAAATAAACACTTTAAACAGAAACAACACAGCCGATTTTAAAATCGGCTGTGTTGTTATATGAATCTTTTGCGAGTCATTTATTCATTGTCTGGCAGTTTATGTTTGTTAAAAAACTTATGACGGATATAGCCAATGATGCCAGGGAGTACGCTTAAAATAATAATACCAAATACTAAATGGGTGAAATTATCTTTCACGATTGGCATATTACCGAATAAATAACCTAAAATAATAAAAGAACCCACCCAGCAAATTCCACCTACCGCATTATAAGTGAGAAAGTATTTATAATTCATACTTCCTGCACCTGCCACAAAGGGCGCAAATGTACGGGCAAAAGGAATAAAACGAGCAAAAATAATCGTTTTTCCACCATGCTTTTCAAAAAACTGTGAGGTTTTAAGCAAATGTTCTTTATTGATAAATTTTGAATCAATTTCGAAAACACGTGGACCAATATACTTGCCAATATGGTAATTTAAAGTATCACCAAGAACGGCGGCAATAAATAACAGTACAATTAAAACGGTTGGATCCATTGCACCTGTAGATGCAGCTAAAGCACCCGCTGCAAAGAGTAAGCTGTCCCCAGGTAAAAAGGGCATGACCACTAGACCTGTTTCAACGAAAATAATCAGGAATAAGATTCCATATACCCAAACACCGTAATTTTTAATAAATTCAAAAAGGTGCTCATCTATATGCAAAATAAAATCAATCAGATCCATAAGGCAAAAACTATGCGAATTGGTGCACAAATCCTAGCAGTGTGAGTTATGAAAGTCAGTATTAAAAAGTAAATATTTAAATTTATCATTGTTCTTAATTTGAAACGATAAGTTTAAAATTTAGGTATCGATCTGAAAATTTTTACTGACTAATATATATCCATCTTCAAAACGAAATACAAATTTAGGTGTTCTCATGTTTAATCCAAATGTTGTAGTTAAAAATATTGTAAATCAGCCAAGTACGAATGCATTCATTGCATTGGTTGCTCGAATCTTAATGGCTTATATTTTCCTTGTGGCAGGTTGGGGAAAAATCACAGCATATAGTGCAACAGTCGGTTATATGGAATCTATGGGTGTACCGGGTGCAATGTTGCCTTTAACAATTTTGGTTGAGTTTGGTGGTGGTTTAGCGTTGTTATTTGGTTTTCAAGCACGATTTGCTGCATTTGGTTTAGGTGTTTTTAGTTTGATTACGGCTTTCTTATTCCACGGTGGTGAAACAGATGCAATTAACTTTATGAAAAACTTTGCAATGGCGGGTGGTCTATTTTTCTTAATGCTTCATGGAGCAGGGCGTTTCAGTATTGATCATGCCATTGAAAAATAAAACTGAACATGCAAACAAGCCAGATCAATCTCTGGCTTTTTTGTGTTTTGATTTTGGTTTATTCAAACAGATGAATCGGTTTATGCTATGTCAAAGACCTTATTTAAGCTTGCACAATGAAAAAAGAAATCTTAGAAAGAATACAGGCGCTTGGTGGTAATATTGACCAGATCAAAGGAGTATCGTGGATAGATGACTTATGCGCTATTCGTTTCAATAGCGTTTTATATGAACGACCTCAAGATACGCCTTGGGCAACAGCGGATGATCAAGAACCTATTTATGGTCTAGGTGAATATATCGATCAACATCAAGCCGAACTCGATAAAAATCCTGATGCCTTTTTCACTCAACTGATTCAAGAATATTATCAACTGACTGAAGAAGGACGAGGGCAAAGCTTTTGGCAACCCATACTCTTTACTCCTTATAAAGAAGGCACGGCTGATTTTAAAGAATGGAATGATGACTTTTTAGACGATGATGTTGATCTCAACGCAATCATCCAACTGACTCAAAATCCAAAACCTGAGCTTTTACAACTATTTTACCGCTATAGTTTTCCTGATCATTTATATATTTGTGCCTCAGATCCCTGTCCTGAAAATCCGACCCTATTTGGCACAGATCATGAGGTTTTTTTTAGAGAAGTGACGAATGAAGGTTGTTTAGAAAGTTTTTTAAATCGGTGTATGACACCAACCGAATTGATCGAAATCATTAAACAGAAAATGAATCTATAAGTTGATTATTTAAAATGATTTTTTAGAAAGATTGCGAACTTGCTTGAATGGAGTGCGTACAGCTTATAAAAATGATAGAATATGGCGCTTATATTCGTTTGCCTGCATAGTTGTTGACTCATGACTACCAATACTCAAATTACTGAAGATCGTATCCTTATCTTGGATTTCGGTTCTCAATATAGCCAGCTTATTGCACGCCGTGTACGTGAAGCTGGTGTATATTCTGAAATGTATGCTTTTGATATGTCTGAAGAAGACATTCGTGCCTTTAATCCAAATGGTATCATCTTGTCGGGTGGTCCAGAGAGTGTGCATGAGGAAGGTAGTCCACGTGCGCCAAAATGTGTATTCGAATTAGGCGTACCAGTATTGGGTATTTGCTATGGTTTACAAACCATGTCTGAACAGCTTGGCGGTAAAGTAGAACCAGGTACAGTACATGAGTTTGGTTATGCTGCCGTTGATGTCTTGGTTCGTGACCAACTGCTTGGCGATTTAAACGATGGCGAAGACAAACTCAATGTTTGGATGAGCCATGGCGATAAAGTTTCAGCAATCCCTGAAGGCTTTAAAGTGACTGCAAGTACACCAAGTTGCCCGTTTGCAGCAGTGAGTGATGAAACTCGTCGTTTTTATGGTGTGCAATTCCACCCAGAAGTTACTCATACCGCTAAAGGTGCAGAGTTATTGTCTAACTTCGTACATGGAATCTGTGGTTGCCGTAATCTTTGGAACTCTGAAAATATCATCGACTTACGTGTTGAACAATTACGTGAGCAAATTGGTGATCAAAAAGTTCTTTTAGGTCTTTCTGGTGGTGTGGATTCTTCAGTTGTTGCTGCATTGCTTCATAAAGCAATTGGTGATCAATTGACATGTGTATTTGTTGACAACGGTTTACTTCGTTTAAACGAAGGTCAGCAAGTGATGGATATGTTCGCGAAAAACATGGGTATTCGTGTGATTCGTGCGGATGCTGAAAATCGCTTCTTATCTGCACTTGCAGGTGAAGTTGATCCAGAGAAAAAACGTAAAATTATTGGTCGTGAATTCATCGAAGTATTTGCAGAAGAAGCACGTAAACTTGATGGTGTAAACTTCCTTGCGCAAGGTACGATTTACCCTGACGTGATTGAGTCTGCGGCAACTAAAAATGGTAAGGCGCATGTGATTAAATCACACCATAATGTGGGTGGTTTACCTGAAGATTTGGCATTCGAGTTGGTTGAGCCAATTCGTGATTTGTTTAAAGATGAAGTGCGTCGTTTAGGGACAACTTTAGGCTTACCACATGAAATGCTGTATCGTCACCCATTCCCAGGTCCAGGTTTAGGTGTTCGTATTTTGGGTGAAGTGAAGAAAGAATATGCTGATATTCTTCGCCTTGCAGATGACATCTTTATGCAAGAGCTTCGTGCAAGTGGTTGGTATGATAAAACTGCGCAAGCTTTCGCTGTATTCCAACCTGTCAAATCAGTGGGTGTGGTGGGTGACGGTCGTCGTTATGCTTGGGTCATTGCGCTGCGTGCGGTTGAAACTGTTGACTTTATGACGGCTCGTTTTGCTCACTTGCCGTATGAGTTGGTGGATAAAATCTCGACACGTATCATGAATGAAATTAAAGATGTTTCTCGTGTGGTATATGACGTATCTTCTAAGCCACCAGCAACAATTGAATGGGAGTAATTCAGGGGTTTCAAGAAGCGAAGCTTCTTGCCTGAATTACGCCAAGGGCTGTGCCCGCGGCAGCAGGAGCTTTCTAAAAGCAACGCTTCTTGCCTGAATTACGCCAAGGGCTGTGCCCGCGGCAGCAGGAGCTTTCTAAAAGCAACGCTTCTTGCCTGAATTACGCCAAGGGCTGTGCCCGCGGCAGTAGGAGCTTTCTAAAAGCAACGCTTCTTGCCTGAATTACGCCAAGGGCTGTGCCCGCGGCAGTGGGGGCTTTCTAAAAGCAACGCTTCTTGCTGATTTTACGCCAAGAGTTATGCTCACGGCAGCAGTAGTTTAGAAAAAATTAATGACTAAATTAAAGGACGCATAAGCGTCCTTTTTTAATGTATAGTTGAAAAATAGAATAATTAGAGATGCTTATGGATTTTTATCATTGGTTGATAGAAGAAAGAAGATTATCAACCGCAACAGCGTCCAAATATGTTTTGGTGATTCAAAATAGAATCGGTGAATGGCTTCCAAGTTATCAGTTGCCAAAAAATAGTATTGAGTTTGACGCTCTAAAAAAGATGATCTTCACTCTAGATATTTATAAAGAGCGCAATCATGTTGGGAATAATATGTACTCTTCTGCGCTCAACCATTATGGAAATTATTTAAAAGAATTTGATATTCGAGATCGAAATATATTCACGGCAAATCAAAATTTTACCTCAGAAGCTGAAAGATTGGTGATGATACGTCTTACGCAATACAAGTTTCGAAAAAAATTATTTGATTTGCATCCCTACTGTGCTGTAACTGGCTACAAGAATCCGCAGTTATTGACAGCATCTCATATAAAACCTTGGGCAAAATCTGAGGATGAAGAAAGAAGTGATGAATATAATGGATTATTGCTCGTCCCAAATTTTGACAGATTATTTGATCAAGGTTTAATTTCTTTTGATCAGAGCGGAAATACTTTATTGAGTTCTCAATTAACTGATGTCGATAAAGAATTTTTTAAAATACCTTCAAAAGCATATTTTGAATTTCATTCGAAACATCAATATTATTTAGAATTTCATCGAGATACAATTTTTGGTAAATAATTTACGCTGCAAAATTAGCGACATTATAAATTGTTATAAAAAACAAAAAAGCCAGTCAAGTGACTGGCTTTTAATGTCATCTTGGATTTTAACTTAGAAACGGTATCCAGCACGAACGCCATAAGTGTTGTAGTCATCACCGAAACCAACACGACCTTCTAAGCTTACGTTTTGATTGAAGAATTTCTTCGCAGAAATACCCCATTCATCACGTTTCGTAAGATCATTGTTATAGTAATCAGCACCAACACTTAAAGTTTTATCTAAATATAAGTCACCACGTACTTTATATTCGTCTAAATCACCGAATGCGCCAAATGCTTCAAAGTTAGCATCATATTGACCCACTTTAGTCACATATTTAGCACGTACAGTTGGGTCTGCGCCGTCATCACCGTTTTTAACGTCATAACCCGTTACACCCAAAGCAAGTAATAAACCTGGTGCAGGTAAATAACCCACTTCAGCACCGTAAGTTGTTACTTTATTGTCGATGTCTGTACGATCGACTTCATGTTCGTCACGACCAATACGACCACTTACATAGAAGTCAGAGTTTGGTACGAAGTATTCAAGACCAGCACCGTATTGGCTGTCTTTTACACCGCTGTTTTTTGCATATTCTACATTGGCTTTTACATTACTTGCACGATCTAAAAATGCAGCTTCATTCAACGGTGAGTTACGTGTTTGTACTGGTTTAAAGTAATAAGTACCATCTACACCGAAGTTATGAGTAGCATCAGAGTTGTCCCAATCATTATAAGTATAAGAACCACCTACTTCTGCTTGGTAAGCATGTGCAGTGCCAGTTAAAGCGGCTACGGAAAAGATTGCAGATGCAATTGCTAATTTTTTCATGGAATTTGCCCCCTATGAAGAAGAATTGATTTATACATGTTTAGTTACAATTTTGAGTTTAGGTGAAATTCAAAAATCGTCAACCATGTGATGGTAACGAGACTGTAACAATAGTGAGTATATGTAAATAATTAATATTAAATATATGATAAATATAATTTAAATATTGTGTTTTGTTTTATTAAAACTGTGTGGATAATGTGGATATTAGTAGGCTTTGGGTAAGTGATGGACATACTTTGTAATAAAAAAGTATGTAGGCGTTAACGAGCTCTTAATTAATTTATCAGTAGTATCATTTTTGAACACCATAATCGACGGTTACAAAGTGATTAAAGAGATTGTGAAGATTAATTTATTTCCCTCATGTTTGAAGAGCATTACTGAGCTTTATATGGAACTATAAAAAGCCATATCTCAACTTTTTGTACTCTGTGGTAGAATGCCTGCGAATTAAAAGACGTCAAATGTGAGATTAAAACTCGTGGAAATTAATCCTTATCTAGTTCAGCTAAAAGACTTAAATGACCGTGGTCTAACACTACGGGGGTATCTTTGACTACGATCTAAAGAAAGAGCGTTTAGAAGAGGTTCTCCGCGAGTTAGAAGATCCTGCGATCTGGAATGATCAAAGCCGTGCACAAGCTATGGCGAAAGAAAAAGGCGAGCTTGAAAACGTCATCAATGTATTAGAAGGTTTGGCAACGCAGTTAGATGACGCCCAAGCTATGCTTGATCTAGCAGTTGAAGCAGATGATGAAAGCTTATTGGCTGATGTACAAGCTGAATTGAGCTCGGCTGAAGAAGAGTTGGCAAAACTTGAATTCCGTCGTATGTTTAGTAATCCAATGGATCCGAATCCTTGCTATGTAGAAATCCAAGCAGGTTCTGGTGGTACCGAAGCGCAAGATTGGGCTTCTATGCTGTTACGTATGTATATGCGTTGGATTGAACGTCATGGCTTTAAAGCAGAGTTGATGGAAGAATCTGATGGTGATGTTGCGGGTATCAAATCTGCAACAATCCGTGTAGAAGGTGAGTATGCATATGGTTGGTTACGTACCGAATCAGGTGTGCACCGTTTAGTCCGTAAGTCACCCTTTGACTCTGGTAACCGCCGTCACACCTCATTCTCAGCGGTATTTGTTTCACCTGAAGTTGACGATAATATTGAAATTGATATTAATCCTGCTGACGTGCGTACAGATACCTACCGTGCATCAGGTGCGGGTGGTCAGCACATTAACAAAACAGACTCAGCCGTCCGTTTAACTCATGCACCAACAGGAATTGTGGTGGCTTGTCAGAACCAACGTTCACAACATGCCAACCGTGACCATGCTTGGAAACAATTACGTGCCAAATTATACGAATTGGAAATGAGTAAACGTAATGAGGCAGCTCAAGCGCTTGAAGATTCCAAATCGGATATCGGTTGGGGAAGTCAGATTCGTTCATATGTATTGGATGACTCTCGTATTAAAGACTTACGTACAGGCGTAGAAAACTCAAATACCGGTGCAGTATTGGATGGTGATCTGGATAAATTTATTGAAGCCAGTTTAAAACAAGGTCTTTAATTTAAAATTTTAACAAAAGCAAAGCTTTATCTGTATTTTTGCAATATATCTAAAAAAATCGATATTAAAATCGGGAAAATGCGATATATTAAATGCAAAGATGCTGAATGGAGCTTTGCTCTGAATTGAATGTGTCTAAGATGGATATTGATTTAATTTCTAAAGCATTGGCGAATCCGACTCGACGTCAGATTTTGGAGTGGCTTAAAAACCCACAACAATATTTGTCAGAAGAGCAGTGCGGTGGCTTTGGGCGTGGTGTGTGTGCAGGGAATATCGAAAGACTCGGTAATGTCTCTCAATCTACCATGTCAAATCATTTGTCTGTTTTACAACAGTCAGGATTAATTCAGGCAGAAAAATATGGTCAGTGGTCATACTTTTCACGCAATGAAGCGCTCATTCAGCAATATATTGATTATCTACAAAACTCGCTTTAAGGTCTCAAATTCGGGACAGCGAGTGATGAGGCAAATATGGCTGAACTCAATTCTCCCCTTGTACTTGGCGATTTACATCTCAAAAATCGTGTGGTGATGGCTCCATTAACGCGTAGCCGTGCCACCGCTGATCGTGTACCTACAGCAATGATGGTTGAATACTATGCACAACGTGCTAGTGCAGGTTTAATCATTTCTGAAGCTACTGTCATTTCAGAAGAAGCCAATGGCTATCTCAATACCCCTGGATTATTTACTGAAGCACAGGTAGCAGGATGGAAACCTGTGACTCAAGCAGTGCATGATCGAGGTGGGTTAATTGTGGCGCAGTTATGGCATGTTGGTCGTGTTTCACATCCAGATTTACTTAATGGTGAAACCCCTGTATCTGCGAGTTCGATTCAGCAAGCAGGTCAGGTCAGTCTACTACGTCCTAAACGTGACTATGTGATTCCACGTACTTTAGAAATTTCTGAAATTCACAGCATTACGGAACAATATAAACAAGCTGCAATCAAAGCCAAACAAGCAGGTTTTGATGGTGTGGAATTACATGCAGCCAATGGTTATTTGATCGATCAATTCTTACAAAGTTCAACCAATCATCGTGAGGATGAATATGGTGGTTCGGTAGAAAATCGCGTCCGCTTTTTACTCGAAGTAGTAGATGCTTTAATCGAAGTATGGGGCGCAGGTCGTGTTGGTGTACATCTCGCACCGCGTGGCGATGAACATGATATGGGTGACGCTGATCCACGTGAAACTTTTGGTTATGCACTTGAGCAACTTGGTCAGCGTAAAATTGCATTTTTCTTTACCCGTGAGTATTTGGCTGAAGACAGTATCAGTCAATATATGAAGCAGCGTTCAGGTGGCGTACCGTATATTGCCAATATGCGTTTAAGTCGTGAAGATGCGATTCAATTACTAGCATCTGGTCAGGCAGATGCTGTGTCATTTGGTAAGGCGTATATTGCCAATCCTGATTTGTTTGAGCGCCTGGTTCAGGATGCACCTTTGAATGAATTGGTGTTTGAAAATATGATTGGTTCGCAAACAGCAGAAGGCTATATTGATTATCCAGCTTTAGCTTAATCACATTGTTGTTTTATGAGCTAAAACGATTTTTTACTAGAGCGTATGTAGCTGACTTCATATAGCTAAAATATGCAAAGCTTTGCATCATAGGATCTCGTTCATATCGCAATCGCAAAAGATCAGATTGGGTTGTAGTATAAATATCTATGCTTCAACCCATAAAATTCCGATTAGATTTCATTTCTGATCAGCTAAACAAAGCATGCTTTTGTACTAATGGATTACATGTCTTGGCTTTAGTAAAAAGTTTTCCAGTGCCGTGACAACAAATCGTTAAATATTATTCATTAACAACTGAATAATGCTCTGTTATATTTGCCCATTGATTTGTATAGAGGCATTCTGTTTGGCTACTCCTTTCTGGTATAACGCAGCACTTGTAATCGTCAAACCTTTGTATCGTTGGCGAATTAAAAAACGTGCACAAAATATGGCGGAATACCAACAAGAATGTCTTGAACGTTTTGGTCCATTTCAATCAGTAAAAAATCAACATGCAATTTGGTTTCACTGTGTCTCTGTAGGTGAAACCAATGCAGCACAACCTTTAATTGAGCATTATCTAAAAGCAGGTCATGCTGTTTTAGTGACCAATACAACAAAAACAGGGCAAGCGCGCTCAAAATCATTATTTTTAAAAGCACCGTATCAGCCGCTTTTTCAAGCGGTATACTTGCCTGCGGATCAGAAGCATCTGATTGCTGATTTTTATCAAAAATACCAGCCAAAACTGCTGATTTTGGTTGAAACAGAACTTTGGCCTAATCTAATTGATCAAAGCCAACAATTTAAAGTGCCGTGTATTTTGGTCAATGCCAGACTTTCAGAAAAGTCAGCCAAAGGTTATGCCAAAGCACCCAGTCTGACTTTACCGATGCTACAAAAAATGGATTATTTATTGGCACAGGATCAAGCGACACAGCAGCGTTTTGTTGATTTAGGTATTCAGCAAGTTAAAACAGAAGTGGTTGGAAGTATTAAATTCGATATTTCTGCACCAGTGCAATTTTTACAGCAGGCTGAACAGCTTCAACATGATTGGCACTTGAGTGATCGAAAAATTATAACCATCGCCAGTACGCACGCACCTGAAGAAGAAAAACTACTGATGGCATTTAAGCCATACTTAGAACGTTATCCAGACTGGGTATTGATCGTTGTACCCCGTCATCCCGAACGCTTTGATGATGTTTTTTCGACAGCACAAAGCTTAGATTTAATCACTCATCGCCGTAGTTTAGAACAGACAATCCAAACGGATACGCAAGTTTATTTAGCCGATAGCATGGGCGAAATGTGGTTGTGGTATGCCTTGAGCCAAGCATGTTTTGTTGGTGGCTCATTAAATGAACCGGGGGGTGGTCATAATATTTTGGAACCAATCGTTTTAGATATTCCTACTGTGATTGGACCACGTTATTTTAATTTCCAAGCAATCGTAGATGAATTCTTACAGGCAGATGCTGTGAAAGTTGGACAAACAGTCGATGAGGTTATTGAGCTATTGGTTCGTTGCGTGGAAGATCAGGATTTTTCCCAACAGTTGAGTCAGCATGCAGTTGAAGTATTGAATCGTAATAAAGGTTCTTTACAGAAGCATATTGCCGTGATTGATCGCTATCTATAATTCGGTATTGTTGTGAAATCCGTTGTTGTAAAAAATTGCAATGCATCAAGCCAAATGAACCAGACTTTATTATGAATATTGTTCTTCTCGATCCTCGTCAAACGCAGTCCGATATTTGGAAAATCAGTTCCAATCGACAACTTGAACATTTACATCGTCATCTCGCGGTCAAGGTTGGCGATACATTGAAAGTAGGTGTCCGAGATGGAGATCGCTATTTAACGGAAATTATAGACGTTTCTGAACAAGAGATTTTAATTAGACCGATTCAAAAAGAAGTCATTCCTGCAAAACTACCCATGACTTTGATTGTCGCTCTACCACGTCCGAAAGTATTGCGGCGTTTGATCATGGATGCAGTCACAATGGGTGTGCAGCAGATTATACTTATACATAGTTATCGTGTTGATAAAAGCTATTGGCAAACGCCTTTTTTACAACAAATTGAACACTACATAACGTTGGGGTTGGAACAAGCTGGGGATACCATTGCCCCAAAAATAGAATTATATAAACGCTTTAAGCCCTTTGTGGAAGATGTTTTACCACAGTTGATTCACGCACACAGCCCAGCTTATGTGGCACATCCTTATATCGAACAACAGATGCCTTTTGCGATTGACCATGCATGTACTGTAATTATTGGTCCAGAGGGTGGTTTTATTCCTTATGAGATTGATTTGCTCATTAAAAACGGCTGCCAAGCTGTCAGCTTAGGCAACCGTATTCTACGCACTGAAACTGCGATTCCTTATGTAATTGGACGCTTATTTAGCACGAGCTGATTCAAGATCATCGCTAGATGGATCACCACGATATACTTTGACTTCCTGAACTGGGTAAGGGATGGAAATATTATTTTCTGCAAAGGCTTCAAGTACATTTTCTTGAATTTGACTGATCGATGCAGCAGTGACAACTTGAGTGGTATCTACCCACCAACGAACTGTTAAATTGACTGAGAAATCAGCTAAAGCAGTTACGTTTACAGTAAAGCCCGGTTGGCTCAGGATACGCTGATCTTTATCCAGTAATTTAAGGATAATATCCTTCGCCTTTTGTACATCATCTTCATAGCCAATACCAACTACAAATTCACATCGACGACGCTGATAAGCCGTATTGACCGTGACTGCGCTGGTATAAACCGTTGCGTTTGGAATCACAATACGGCGACCGTCAGGTGAACGTAAGAAGGTCGCACGGATTTGAATATCTTCAACCGTACCTTCCATGTTATTCACAATGATGTCATCACCAATTTTAAACGGTTCACCTAAAAGAATTAAAATACCTGAAAGTAGATTTTGGAAAATATCTTTAAAGGCAAAACCAATCGCAACCGAACCAATCCCCAAGGCACTCATCAATTGACCGGGCGTAAAACCTGGAATTGCAATGACCATCGCAATTAAAAAACCAAAAAATATAATCGCTGTACTGCCTACACGGTTCAATACTAAAACTAAATTTTGGCGTGTGTAGGTGCGATTTTCGAGTGTTCGACGAACAAAGAATTTAAACAGCTTAGACAATAACCAAAAAATAGTGATGACAATCAACGCAATACATAAATAAGGCATACGCTCCCAAAAACCATCTACAAATTTATCAATGGTTGTATATGCATCTTTATATTTTTCGGTATGTTGAATTACCGTTTGCGCAGTTTTTTCACCTGCAGAACTAATCAATTGAGTCGTGTCTTGCGCAACGGTACTCAATGCATTTGCATCTTCAGCCACAATGATGTCCAATAAAATAATTGGCATATTTTGCCTGAAATTTTAAAGAAGTTAAGCCTTGATTACAGTTTTTCGTATAACCGAAAAATAAAATAATATTGATGAGAATTTTACCAGCATTGATAAAGTTGATTGCGAAGTCAATCCGCTTTAAAAATATTCAGTACTCTTTTGAATGATCGTAGTGGGACTGCCAATTTCTCCTGTACCTACCATAAAAGACACGATACTGGTGGATGCAAATAATCCAATCACAAAACTAATGATCATCAACCAAGCGAGTAATTTTTCAATGAATGCAGATGGGCGGGGATGACCGAAACGGTTGGCTTTGCTGCAACCACGTGCAAAGAGCAAATAAAATGCCATAAAAAACTGCATGATTGGAATCAAACACAGCACTATCCACCAACCTGATTTATTGCGATCATGAAGTCGACGAATCACCACCACGAACATGAAATATAAATATGCGCAGCTCAATAAGATATAACTCATTTGACTGAGTGTAGAAAGAGAATGGATGGCATGTTGGCTGAAATGCATTGAATCCAAATTCAAAATTCCCAACATCACACTTAGACTCAACAGTGCAAAAGTAAAAAACAGCTGTAAGATCCCGAACCAAGCAATATAACTCAAACGATTAAAACGACCGTGTATCGATAGTGGATGATCAGTTTGTGGTATGACCTGTTTTGAGAAAAATGAAGAGGATTCTTGTGTTTGCATGATGATTGTGTCCAGTTGAAGAAATTCAGTAAGGAAATGTTTTTTTCTGAAAAAAACCATATGCACTTATCACCACAAATTATAAGATCAAAAAAGCGACATAGATATTGAAAATTCGAATGTTTTGGCAAATGACTTAACATTTTCCGATGGTTAAAGTGACCCCCGTGTCTACGACCAAAGCACAATTGTTAATCAAATTGCGCTATCGTAATACTGAACACATGCAGCAAATAAAATCAATAACGTAGGCATACATCTCGTGATGAGATGACAGATCAAGGAAGCAGAATATGAACGAAATATATCCAGTTCCAGAACAATTTGTAAAAACCGCAAGAACCAATGAACAAGAGTATTTTGACCGTTATCAACAGTCAGTGGAGCATCCAGACGAGTTTTGGGCAGAAGCAGCAAGAAAACTGGATTGGATCAAACCATTTACTCAAGTTAAAAATACCAATTTTGACAAAGATCATTTTAAGATTGAATGGTTTGCGGATGGTGAATTGAATGTCAGTGCCAACTGTTTAGATCGTCACCTCAAAGAGCATCCACTTAAACCTGCAATCATCTGGGAAGGTGACCATCCATCACGACATAAAATTATTTCTTTTGAAGAGCTGCATGATGAAGTCTGTCGTTTTGCCAATGTATTGAAAAAAAATGGGATAACCAAAGGTGATCGGGTCATTTTGTATATGCCGATGATTCCTGAAGCTGCAATCGCGATGTTGGCATGTGCACGTATAGGGGCGGTGCATTGTGTGGTTTTTGGAGGATTCTCTCCTGACTCTCTTGCCAGCCGAATTGATGACAGTCAAGCCAAATTAGTCATTACCGCTGATCAGGGAATGCGTGGCGGAAAAACTATTCCATTGAAAGAAAATGTGGATGCTGCATTGACTTTTGCGGGGACCAGTTCTGTTGAAAAAATGATTGTCGTCCATCGTACTGGGCACCCTATTCAGATGAAAGAGGGACGTGATTTGTGGTATCACATGGAAATTATGACGGTGACAGACATCTGCCCGCCAGAAACCATGAACGCCGAAGATCCTTTATTTATCTTATATACTTCAGGTTCCACAGGAAAACCGAAAGGTGTTTTACATACTACAGGGGGTTACCTGACTTATGTGAATTCAACCTTTAGAGAAGTATTTGATATTAAGCAAGATGATGTGTTTTGGTGCACTGCTGATGTTGGATGGATTACAGGGCATTCTTATGTGCTTTATGGACCACTCTCTAACGGTACTACCACAGTAATGTCTGAAGGGATTCCACAATATCCAACTTGGGCACGTACTGGACATATTGTCGATAAGCATAATATTACGATTCTTTATACAGCACCGACAGCAATTCGCGCCATGATGCGTGAGGGTGATGCATTCGTTCGTGAGAGTGACCGCAGTAGTTTGCGTTTATTGGGCTCAGTAGGTGAACCAATAAATCCTGAAGCTTGGAATTGGTATTATACCGTAGTGGGTGAAAGCCGTTGTCCGATTGTCGATACATGGTGGCAAACCGAAACAGGCGGAATTTTAATTTCACCATTGCCAGGCGCAACTGCACTAAAACCAGGTTCTGCAACACGTCCTTTATTTGGAATACAACCTGCGCTGGTTGATACAGAAGGTCAGGAACTGCAAGGAGAAGCTGAAGGGAACTTGATTATCAAGGATTCTTGGCCGGGGCAAATGCGCACCATTTGGGGAGATCCTGAGCGATTTATTGAAGCCTATTTCTCAACCTATCCTGGAAGTTATTTCACAGGTGATGGTGCACGACGGGATAAAGATGGTTATTACTGGATTACTGGGCGCGTCGATGATGTATTGAATGTTTCAGGTCATCGTTTAGGTACGGCTGAGATTGAAAGTGCATTGGTAGCGCATGAAAAAGTTGCTGAATCTGCCGTAGTGGGTATGCCTCATGAGATCAAGGGGCAAGGAATTGCAGCTTATGTCACCTTACAAGCGGGCGAGGCTGAAACAGAAGAATTGCGTAAAGAACTGGTCAATTGGGTTCGTAAAGTATTGGGACCTGTCGCAACACCAGATGCCATTTATTGGGCACCAGCTTTACCGAAGACCCGTTCAGGTAAGATTATGCGTCGGATTCTAAGAAAAATTGCTGCCAATGAATTAGACAGTTTAGGCGATACCTCGACTTTGGCTGATCCAAGTGTAGTGGATCAATTGATTGCAGAAGTGAAGGCAAATACCTAATGGTTTGACTAAAGTCGACTACCGCTGGCTAAATGCTGGCGGTATTTTTTTAAGCATTATTTGCAATGAATAGAATAAGTAACGCAAGCATTGTGATAAGGTCATCTTGCTTGATCTGCTAAGCTCGTTAGATTAGATACAAGAGTTAAAATGATGAATGCACCACAATCGACTTTGAGTTCCTCTGCTTTAACTGTTGCCAAAGAACTGGCAAAGCAATTTGCACAAACGGCAGCTGAGCGAGACAAAGCAGGAGGCAATCCGAAGTTTGAGCGTGATTTGATTCGGAAAAGCGGTTTATTGAGCCTGTCTATCCCACAACAATATGGCGGGCAAGGTGCAGATTGGAAGACGATTTTTCAGACGGTTCAAACCATCGCACAAGTCGATAGTTCCTTAGCACATGTCTATGCTTTTCATCATTTATTAATCGCCACCGTTCAACTCTTTGCCCAACCTGAGCAATATCAGCAATGGTTTGAGCAAACTGCGCAGCAGCATTTGTTTTGGGGTAACACGCTCAATCCTTTAGATAAACGAACCACTGTTCAACAAGTGTCTGAACAGGAATTTATTTTTCATGGTGATAAAAGTTTCTGTTCAGGTTCTATAGATTCAGATATTTTACTGTGTTCTGGTTTTAATGCTGCTGATCAGTTACTGATTGCTGTGATTCCAACCCAACGAGAAGGAGTAAGCTTTTTAGGGGATTGGAACAATATGGGACAACGTCAGACAGACAGTGGAACTAGCCATTTTGAACAAGTGAAAGTATATAAAGATGAGTTGCTTTTAAATCCTGGACCATTAAGTACGCCGTATTCAAGTTTACGCCCACTGATTGCTCAATTGATTTTTGTGCATCTTTTCCTAGGTGTCGCAGAAGGTGCATTTGAAGTCGCTCGACAATCGATACAAACACAAAAAGCATGGTCAAAATCTTTGGCTGAGCAAGCGATACATGATCCGTATATCCAAAAGCATTTTGCTGATTTTTATGTCCAGCTACAAAGCGTACGCTTACTGATAGAGCAGGCAGTTGAAGCATTGCAAGCGGCTTGGAATATTGGTGAAGATTTAACTGAACAGCAACGGGGTCAGGTGTCAATCGCGATTGCGACTGCAAAAATTGCTGCTACGAATAGCTCACTATTCGTGACCCAAAATATTTTTCAAGTTTTGGGTGCGCGTGCAACCACAGCACAATTGAATTTAGACCGTTTTTGGCGAAATGTACGCACACAAACTTTACATGATCCAATCGACTATAAATATCAAGAGGTTGGGGACTGGGTGTTGACAGGAAAAGTCCCTAATCCTAGTTTTTATTCTTGAGCAAGCTCAGCCATTTCATTTGTCTATGTGACCAAACTTAGATATAGTCAAACCACCTGATTATTCATACAAGTGATTTATCTTCAAACAAGCATATGCTTTTTATATGGATTTTTGAAAGTTTTGTATAAACAGTTTTTTGTATTTTTGATTCTCAGACAGTCTTGCTATCGTGAGGCGACATGGATGTCGCCATGTTGAGCGGGGGTATATGAGCAAAAACAAAGCACTGCTTTGTTTGCAGCGCAAGAACCCTTTTAAACGAAAGATTTTTGTCATCTTTTTATCTCTGAAAAGTGAAGCATCGCCTACGCAAACCGATTTAAACTATAGATCTAAAGCGTGGCATTGCAAGCTTTAGATTATCAAACAATATATTTATCATATTGAATTTATTGGTCTAAAAATTATATTTACTGTATTTTTTTTCAAAAAATTGACTACAGGTAAGAAGCTGAGACAGCATAAGCTTTGAATCGCTGAGAGGTACATGGCGTACCTCACTTCGACAATCAACAAAGGTTAAGGATGAGATGTCTGTTTCAAGGTATTCAATACTTCATAAGCGGCTTGAATACGTTCGGCATTTGCAATTCTTTTATTCATCAGCATGACCAAGCCAAATTTTTCCGCAGGAATATAAATCAGATAGGTTCCAAAACCATTTGTTGATCCTGTTTTATGGAATACTCTTGCCCCTGATTTGACCAGTGTTTTTTCAACTGGGTTTGATTGCATCACCACACGGTCAGAGTTGCTTTCTAATAATGTTTCTAAGCTTGCTGGATAGTCGAAAGTTTCCCATCCAAGTGCTTGGGTCATCCCTCCCATTTTAAAGTAACCGATATGCGTTCCTTGAATTGCAGGTCGAATGGATGCCTTCGCTTGATCTGGATTTAAGTTCAATTTTAAGAACTGTAGTAGATCAGGAAGGTTTGATTTCACCCCATAGGCTTGAGCATCGAAAGGTCCCGGATTAACTCGAATTGGGCGATTGTTTTGATCATAGCCAAAAGCATAATTAGTTTGCTGCGCTTTTGGGACGTTGACATAACTATGTTGGAGCTGAAGTTGAGGAAAGAGAACTCGCTCTAATAATGTGCTAAACGGCATGTTCATGGCTTTTGCTGTAGCTTCGCCAAATAGCCCTATACTGGGGTTTGAATATTGTCTAAATTGACCAACGGGTTGATTGACCTTCCAATCTTGAAAGTATTTAAGCGTTTGTGCATCGGTTTTGATTTGATCAGGAAATTGTAATGGCAGATTACCCGTGGTGTAGGTTGCCAACTGCAAAAGTGTGACTTTATTAATTTCTGAATTTTTTAATGCAGATAAATATTTTCCTGGATGGTCTTGAAGTGATAGTTTAGATAAACTTTGCGCATAACTGCCAGCCGTTGCAGTAAACAGTTTACTCACAGAGCCTAATTCAAACAGGGTACTTTTATTGACTGATTTCTTGTCAGCAAGTGATTGTACACCATAGTATTTTTCATAACTTTTGCCTTGGTACAGTACTCCAATTGCCATCCCGGGTACTGCATATTTTTGCATTAAGGGCTGAAATGCCTGAGTCATTGCATTTTCAACCTTCGCAGTGGTTATTTGCTGATTGGCATTTACATAAGTCGTCAGTCCCATGCTACTGATCAGGACGTAAAAGATCGTTTTTGTTTTCTTTAAAAGAGCCATAACCACTTATTCCAATCTATACAGGCAAAAAAAGATTATTTTAATGTGGATTAGAGATTTTCCAAGATCAAGCTTGTTGAGTATATGTATGTCGATATAGATACTTGAAGCAAAATAGATGATTAAAACAAATCAATCGGTGAAGAACGATATTTTATAGCTGATTGGGCTGTTCATACTGAACGACCATGAAACTTTAGCGATGTCAAAAAAAATCCCTCAAGCCGAGTCATGAGGGATAAGCTGCAAAAATTTGTTTTAGTTGTTTATTGTTGTTTTCTACGGCACAAACTCTGGCGCTAGAAATGATCAGGCTGATTTCGCAGTAATTTGCGCTTTTTGAGTTTCTTCTAGTTGACGTACCAAAGGTAGCACTTTTTCTCCAAAATATTCAACTTCCTCAATAAAATGTAAGAAGCCCGAAAGAACGAGGTCGACGCCCACACTTTTTAACTCAACGATTCGTTCAGCAATCTGTTGCGGTGTGCCAATCAAATTGGTCTTAAAGCCATCGTTATATTGCACCAAGTCTTCAAAAGTTGATTTTGCCCAGTTACCTTCGCCCTCTTTAGAGGCGGCACCTGCTTCACGTGTTGCATCACCAAAAGCATTGACTGCTTCAACATTGGCTTGATCAATAATTTCTTGTAACACTGCTTTGGCTTCTTGCTCTGTATCACGGGCAATAATAAAAGCATTCACCCCAATTTTTACTGAATGACCATTCAGCTTGGCTTTTTCTCGAATATCATCAATTTGCTTTTTTAATTCTTCAGGAGTATTGCCATTGGTAAAATACCAATCAGATACACGAGATGCCATATCACGTGCTGCACGAGAACTTCCTCCCTGAAACACTTCAATATGCGGTTTTTGCAAAGGTTTTGGTTTTAAAGTGTAGTCTTTAAACTGATAATATTTGCCATCGAAACTATAGTTATCTGTAGTCCATATTCCTTTTAAAGTTCGAATAAATTCTTCAGAACGGACATAGCGCTCATCATGTTCAGGCCATGGTTCACCGATGGCATCAAACTCACCACGAAACCAACCACTCACCACATTAATGGCAATACGACCATTGGTCAGATAGTCGATCGTTGCCAATTGTTTGGCCGCCAAAACAGGCTTCCAAGGACCAGGCAGGATGGCTGCAATCACTTTTAACTTATCTGTCTTCGCCAATAAAGCATGGCTAAAACTTACAGACTCATGTTGATTTTCAGCGCCATAGCCTGCGGTGAAACGAATTTGGGTGAGGGCATATTCGAAACCACTTTTTTCAGCCGCTTGTGCTAAGCGGACATTATAGTCATAGCTCCAGTCGGTACGTTGTTCAATATTACTGACCACTAAACCACCGCTGACATTGGGCACCCAATATGCAAACTTAATGGCTGGATTATGGTGTGATGAAAACTGTGACATAACATGACCCTCTATTTTTTATTATCTGCGACTACGAGGTTGCAATTAAGCAACCTGTGATTGTGGTGATTTGGATTTTGCATGAAGACGGTTTTCTGCTGCATCCAAGTTTGGGATTGCAGCTGAAGGCAGTACCTCATCTTGCTCGATTTGTTTGTTAATCCCTAAGTTTTGATTGGCTTGTTCCGTCTTAGCTTTGACAACCTCAGCACGTTGCCCTTTTGCAGGAGCCCATTCCAAAATTGGCAATGCGCGTGCAACAGCCAAAGTAATACGATCTTGAATATGTTCACTCTTGATGGTGTATTCAGGCGTGAAATCACGATCGGTTGCATAGACGCCAATCGGTAGGGTTTGGGCTTGGAAAAAGCTAAATAATGGACGAAGCTGATGTTCCAATACCAATGCATGGCGATCGCTTCCGCCTGAAGCAGCCAGTAATACCGGCACATCCACCAGTGCTGTTTGTTCAACAAAGTCAAAGAAATGTTTAAATAAACCTGTGAATGACGCACGGTATACAGGCGTACCCACGATCAAGGCATCTGCTGCTTCGACGGCTGCTAAATCATCTTGTACACGTTGTGGAAGCTGGTTACGGTAAATTGCACCACCCAGTAAATGACCAATTTCACTGAATTTAATAAAATGCACATTGATCGGAGTTGCTTGACCGAGCTCATCTAAAATGGCTTGAACTAAACTTTCTGTTTTTGAAGGGTTATTTAAGCCCCCTGATACAGCAACAATATTTAAGGGTTTTTGTTGAGTATAAATAGACATGTTGGCAACCTAATAAATTGAATCTCGGAATGCCATTTATTTATCTATATTCAGTGAGATTGGTAAAATAATGAAAAACAGATTGGTTATCAGTTTTTGAGATATACAGAAAAACGCTTCATTTTAAGGGGAAGATATAGTCTAAATTGCTGAACTTATTTGATATTATTTATTTGGATAAGCAATTCATTTTTAGATGTTTATTTTATATTTAAAAGTGATATTTAAATCTGTATTTTGAGAAATAACCGAAAAAGAGTAGGGAATTCTCATTAAAGCACACAAATAATTCAAAAATTCGTTAATATTAACGTATCTTAAATAGCAATAGTGCGGTTAGAATAAAAGAACTGTGCTAGAGATCTCTCACTTCGCTTATGAATATTTTAATCGTTGATGATCATCCACTGTTTCGCCATGCGTTAATTCAGGCGGTTCGTTATAGTTTGCCACAAGCTCAAATCAGTGAAACTGCGGCTGTTAATGAGTTCTACGAGCGTTTGGAAAATGGTCCTGAACCAGATTTAGTCTTATTGGATTTAAATTTACCTGGCGCATCGGGTTTCTCTGCATTGGTCCATGTTCGTGCACAGTATCCTGCGATTCCAATTATTGTGGTATCAGCCCACGAAGAAGCATCGATTATTCAGCGTGCGATTGCGCACGGTGCAATGGGTTATATTCCGAAGTCTGCGCATCCAAGCCATATTGGGGAAGCAATTCGCCAAGTATTAGAAGGCGAAATTTGGTTGCCGCCAAATTTACCGACTGCGAATATGAATTTTGACCCTCGTGCTGCAGATGAAACAGCTTTGGCAGAGCGTATCCAATCTCTAACGCCACAGCAATTCCGTGTCTTAATGATGGTTGCCGAAGGTTTGCTGAATAAACAAATCGCATATGAACTGGATGTTTCTGAAGCGACGATTAAAGCGCATGTGACTGCAATATTCCGTAAGTTGGGCGTACAAAATCGTACTCAAGCTGTCTTGGCAATCAATGCACTGAACATCGAAGAGAAAAAAGTTTAAGGTTGTTCTGATGATTCAGTGAACATTAGAAAAGTCTCTAAAATTATGAGAAGAGTGTATTAAAAATATGCTCTTTTTTATATTTTAAAATTCATTTTTAAGTTTTATTTTTATAAAATTTAGTTTGTTATAGGTATTTTATTCTTTGCTAAGCAAGGAATGAATCTCCGATAATTTTTTCACTTTTATCAATTATTCAAAATAGGCGTATACTGATCAGACATGAGGAAAAACTATGTCTGATGCATCTGAATCTACAGCGTATATTGAGTATGGCACTCGTCCCTTTCTGGCGATTTTGCTGTCACTATTTCTAGCAGGGTTTGCGGTATTTTCATCATTGTATTGTGTTCAGCCGATGATGCCTTTTTTGGCAAAATTCTTTCATGTGACCCCTACACATAGCAGTTTCCCACTTTCATTTTCCACCATTACATTGGCTTTGGGGCTTTTGTTTGCAGGGTTAATCTCAGATCGTTATGGTCGTAAACAGATCATGGCGATTTCTTTGTTTTCAACAGCCACTCTATTATTAATTAGCTCATTACTACCGTATTGGGAAATCTTCCTTGCCACACGAATGCTGATTGGTCTGGCGGTGAGTGGAGTTGCATCAGTAGCGATGACCTATATTGGCGAAGAAATCGCACAAAAAGATGTTGGCTTTGCAATGGGTTTGTATATTTCAGGTACTGCGATTGGTGGTATGAGTGGGCGCTTAATCGCAGGCGTTTTACTGGATTATATTTCATGGCAAACAGCTACTATGATTATTGGCATACTCAATTTATTGATCGCCATCACTTTCTATGTTGCACTCCCTGCGTCCAAACACTTTAAATCTTATCCGATTCAATTCTCTCGCTTTATCGAATCGTTCAAGAAAAACCTCTCTGATGCAAAATTAAGATTCCTATTTATCGAAGGTTTCATTTTGATGGGTTGCTTTGTCACTGTGTTTAATTACATGAGCTATCATCTTTTAGAAAAACCTTTTGAGTTGTCTCAGACGTGGATTGGCTTGATTTCGATCGCTTATTTATCAGGTATTTATAGCTCACCACGTGCAGCTGGCTGGAGCCGTCGATTTGGACGTGCAAAAGTTTTGATTGCCATGTTTTGTAGTATGGCGCTAGGTTTGTGGATAATGTTCATTCCATCTTTATGGACTGTGTTAATTGGGTTATTTATTTTCACCTTTTCATTTTTTGCGGCACATTCCACCTCAAGCAGTTGGGTATCTATACAGTCTTTACAATATCGTGCAGTCGGTTCTTCGCTGTATTTATTCTGCTACTATCTCGGTTCAAGCCTGTTGGGCAGTGGTAGTGGCTTGATTTGGGAAAAATATGGCTGGTCGGGTTTAACCGTAAGCATAACTGTTGTACTGGGTATTGGGTTATTGGTCGCGCTAAAATTAAATCAAATGCAGAAGCAAACTGACTCAGATTCGACAAAGCTTGAATCGAACTAAATTGCCCTGAGCTTTTATTGATTGATTCACGATCCTCATTTAAAACAGTTTATTCATTTCATTTCGACATTTGAATGAAATGAAAATAGAGAAATCACTGCTAAAAATAAAATGTTTACTTTTTAATCAAGCAACATGAGCAAAATTCATGGTAAAATGATTGGCTTTCATCTTAGATCTCTCCCGATCGCCAACCGCCAATCGAGAAAACTTACCATGTCGACCGCTTATACTGCTCAGACAGCGCCTGTTGCGTTGTTTGATTATGACAAATATTGGGCATCGTGCTTTGAACCAGCACCTTTTTTGCCTATGTCTCGCGAAGAAATGGATCAACTCGGTTGGGACAGTTGTGACTTTATTTTAGTGTGTGGGGATGCATATATTGACCATCCTTCATTCTGCTCAGGGATTATTGGTCGAACACTTGAAGCGCAAGGTTTCCGTGTTGGCATTATTGCTCAACCCGATTGGACATCTGCCGAAGCCTTTAAAGTTCTAGGTAAACCAAATATTGCTTGGGGTGTTACAGCAGGCAATATGGACTCGATGATCAATCGCTATACAGCAGATCGTAAGATTCGTTCAGATGATGCTTATTCTCCAGACAATGTGCCGAATAAACGTCCCGATCGTGCTGCAACGGTGTATTGCCAACGTTGTCGTGAAGCATTTCCGGATGTACCAGTATTATTGGGCGGCATCGAAGCGTCTTTACGCCGTATCGCCCATTATGATTATTGGTCAGACAAAGTCCGCCGTTCAGTGTTGATGGACTCCAAAGCGGATTTATTGATGTATGGTAATGGTGAACGCTCTATTGTTGAAGTGATGCATCGCCTTGCCAAAGGTCAAAAAATTCATGAAATTACCGATGTTCGTGGCACAGCATTCATCGTCAATAAGAGCAACCGTGCTTCAAAAGCCAAATTTGTTGAAATTGCATCCAATGATGTGGATTCAATTGGGCGAGTTGATCCGATCATCAACCCGTATGTGATGACCGAAGATTTGGATGGATGTGAGATTGAGCAGAATAAAGGCAATTCTTTAAGCCAATATCAAAATTTCCAAAAAGAATTGGTTGCCAATCCTGTGGTACGTGAAGGCGATCATCTGGATGAAAATACTCAAATTGTACGTTTACAGCCTGCTTCAAAGGCGATTAAACATAAATTACCGCCTCGTGAGTTGGCGGTAATTCGTTTACCTGCTTTTGAAGAGGTGGCAGAAGATCCTGTGTTGTATGCACACGCAAACCGTATTTTACACTTGGAAACCAATCCGGGAAATGCGCGAGCATTGGTGCAAAAACATGGTGAACGTGATGTTTGGCTGAATGCGCCACCTATTCCATTGACCACTGAAGAAATGGACTATGTGTTTGATTTGCCTTATGCACGTCTACCACATCCTGCTTATGGCAATGCACGCTTCCCAGCCTTCGACATGATTAAATTCTCCGTGAATATTATGCGTGGCTGTTTTGGCGGTTGTACTTTCTGTTCAATTACTGAGCATGAAGGGCGAATTATTCAAAACCGTTCAGAAGAATCAATTTTGCGTGAAGTCGAAAAGATTCGTGATACAGCACCTGGCTTCACAGGCATTATTTCTGATCTCGGTGGTCCAACGGCAAATATGTACCGTTTGCATTGTAAAGATCCAGAAATTGAAAAAAATTGCCGTAAACCTTCCTGTGTTTATCCGGGTGTATGTCAAAATTTACATACTGATCATGCGCCTCTAACACAGTTATATCGCAAAGCCCGTGCAATCAAAGGCATTAAAAAAATTCTGATTGGTTCAGGTTTACGCTATGATCTTGCTGTATTAAATCCTGAATATGTCAAAGAGCTGGTTCAACATCATGTGGGCGGGTATTTGAAAATTGCCCCTGAGCATACCGAAAAAGGTCCATTGTCGAAGATGATGAAACCCGGAATCGGAACTTATGACCGCTTTAAGCAGATGTTTGATCGTTTTAGTAAGGAAGCGGGTAAAGAACAATATCTTATTCCTTATTTTATTGCTGCGCATCCAGGAACTACAGATTATGACATGATGAATCTGGCGATCTGGCTCAAGAAAAATGGTTTCCGTGCCGATCAGGTTCAGACTTTCTATCCATCACCAATGGCAACAGCGACAACCATGTACCATACCAACAAAAATCCGTTGGCGAAGGTGGCGCGTTATACTGAAAATGTCGATATTGTCAAAGGTGAAAAGCGTCGTCGCTTACATAAAGCATTCTTACGTTATCATGATCCAAATAACTGGCCTTTATTACGTGATGCCTTACGTGAAATGGGGCGTGCTGATTTGATTGGCAACTCTAAACAGCATTTGATCCCAACCTATCAACCGCAAGGTACGGATGGTCAGTATCAATCTGCACGTAAGAAGAACTCAACATTGGCAGGTGATTCACAAAAGCGTACGGGTGAAAATACTGCACGTACTCAGTCACGACATGCCAATCAGCCAAATCGCCCACAAAAAGGGCAAGTGTTGACACAACATACAGGTTTGCCACCGCGTGAAACAGGGGATCGTAAAAAACCGTTTGGTGGTAACAGTAAAGGAAAATCTAAGCCGAAAAGTAGAGCTTAAGTTTTAGTGAGTGTTCAAGAGGGTGCGAAAGCACCCTCTTTTTATTGATTTAAATATAGGCAAAAGATATAGTAAAGGTTCCTTTCAAGGGTGTTTATGCTCTTAATTTTTAAAAATGAATCAAAATAAAGCAGATGACAAAGTCACAGAAGCTGAATATGTAATTAGACTTAAAGCATATGAGGAAAAAATTCAAAAAAAGATTACTGAATGGAAATTTACTCAAACAGATATAGATGCTTTAAATTCAATAAATCATAAAAAACTTGTAACAAAAGAGTTGAATAAAAGTGAAGTTTTTCATTGGTTAATAAAAAGTAATATTATCTGGGTACATGAGTTACAAGAGTATCTACAAAATCAAAAAATTGATCTCAACGAGCCATTTTGGGTTGCTGCACATAGTAGATTAGGTAGTTCTCATGTTTCTATTTTTAATAAAGACATAGATGTTATTGATATAGGCGGTAATACAGCAGCCCCTGATTGGAAGTGTTATGATTATAAAGATTATTATAATCCTGATTTTAAAATTTATAATGATGTTTGTATTAAAGCTGATGGTTTGAAAAAGATAGAGCTTTGGAACTATCCTGAAGAGCAATTTCCACCAGTATATGATCATGATACAGTCTATGATAAAAACAAGAATTTGGTATACATTACTGGTGGTCTTGGTTCAGGAGAGAGACAGAAAAAAAATATCACTGAAATTTATCAGCTGAATGTAAAAACGAAAGATATTGAATGTATAGATGCTTTGGGTGAATCGCCACCTTGTTTGCATAATCATCATACAAAAATGTGGAATCATGACCTAATTGAAATGAGAGACGGAAATATTCTCAAAAATGGTAAAGCGATTAAAAACTTATATGTTTGGTATTTTAATTTAAAAACAAAGACATGGTTGAAACAAAAACAAGAAATGTATCATCATTGGTTAATTACATCATCTGATAGTGGTGAATTATTTTTAGATATTTCTAAAAAAATTTTAAAAATGGAAGATGAAAAATTGTATTCGAGTGAATTTGTTGAAGAGTATAAGCAAGATATCTTCAAATATTATGGGTATGTGCCTGATTATAAGATATATCTAAATTTATATCGTCCAGTAAAAGACATGTATTTTTATGAATTTACTGGTTATATGGATCGATATCCTTCTTGTGCTTGTATCTTGAATCGTCAGGTCTATCATTGTTTTGAAGGTTATAATCGAATTGAGGTTGCTTTTCAGAACTCTACTTCAAATGAATTTCAAGAATTTATTATTAATGATTTAACATCAAAATTAAAACAACTTTCGGGTCTTGATGTAGTTGTAGAAAAAGTTACTTAATAGAAGCTAGTGTGTATACCACCCTCTTTAAATTCGAATTGAATAATTAAAATACAAAACTGTGGATAACTTTGCTTAAACTGTTGAAAAATTTTGTGTACGAAAAGTACACAAATTCTGGTTTTAATTGTCCTACAATCAAACTAAAGTTTTATCGGATTTAGTTGTATTCGTAATAGATACAAGGTATAAAAGCCATAAATCAATTCATTTATTTGTAGGAATAAATGAGGAAAATAAATAATAGTTCAACAAATATTTTAAAACTGTGATATGAGTTGTTATTTTTTAAATTAAGCAAATTTATATCTCATATGTGACGTTGAACTGAGAGTAAAAAAGTATCTTTAGATACACAAGAACTGGTCTTATTTGACCAAATTATAATAAAGAATTAGGAAATGAAATATGGACATATTGATTGTTGCGAGTTTGATACTATTTGCCGCTGTGATTGCGATTGCTTATAAAGGATTGAAAAATAAGCAGCAAGTTGATAGTGCTCTGCGTAGAAGAGCAGTATTTAATTCACATGAACAGATTACTTTTACTCGATTAAAAGAAATTTTACCTGAAGCTAATATTTTGGCTCATGTGTCTTTTGATGCATTGTTAACAACAAAATATTTACACACACGTCGTAAATATCAGCAAATGTTTGCAGATTTTGTTGTATTGGACAAAGACTGTAAAGTTTTGGCTGTGATTGCTTTAGAAGATATCAATGCAATTAAACGTGCTCACCAAAATACCTATAAAGATGCATTGTTACAATCTGCGGGCTACAGAGTGATTCGTTATCTCGGTATTCCTGAATATCAGGATTTGCGTGAAGATTTTTTAAGTGAGTTCGCTGAAATGAGTCATTCACACGTGCTCGAGGAACAACTGTTGGGGAAGTTTGATCTTTATTCTAATCGTGTATATGGTTAATAAAAAATGCATGTCTCAGCATGCATTTTTAAATGTTCAAATTAATTTCTACAATGGTTCAGGTTTTACCGCAACTACCGTCATCTCCACCAAAACATCAGGTCGATAAAGTTTTGCTTCCACACAAGTTCTTGGAAGTGCTTCAATATCAGAACACCAAGCATCCCAAACTTCATTCATTGCTGCATAATCATTTTCAATATCTTTCAAAAAGATCATCACAGACATGATGTGGCTTTTGTCTGTTCCTGCATCTGCAAGAAAACGGTCAATCATATCTAAAGTTTGCTGAGTCTGTCCTTTAATATCTAAGGTTAAATCTGTTGCCAATTGACCTGCCAAATGGACTAAATTGCCTGAAATCGCAATTTCAGAAAAGCGCTTTTCTACATGCAAACGTTGTACAGTCATGATCACTCTCAAATCTTGTTTATGGGCTAAATTTTACGTGATCAAGATGCATCTGCAAACCAACTTTGTTATGAGTGCGTAAATGCATCTATGCGAATTAAAGTTTTATGTTTAAAAACGATAAAACAATCGTATTCAGGGCAAATGATCAGGCTACCTAAGTTCAAAAACTGAATTTTTGCGATGCGTAATTGATTTAAGCAAAACGCAACTGAGGATTGTAAAGGGCAAAGTTGCTGTAGTTGTTCTGGCGCTTTTTGTTTAATAAAAAGATTCATGACCATCTCGATGAATTTAAAATGATGATTAAGCAGTGAATGAACAGACATTCACTGCATGGCAATTAAGATTGAGGAGGAATGTAGGATTTAAGCGCTCGCTCAGGCTTATTGTTGATTTGATACCAATCGATGTGACGTGTAAGGAACATGACGACCGCGAGTAATACAAATGAAATGATCGAACCGATCAAGAAGGTCTTGCCTGAGGACTGCAATAACAGATACATCACAGCGTAGAGTGAACTGAGGATCACACCGAATAAGGCAGCAGCTTTAAAACCTTTCATCACATAGAACAAATACCATGTCATGAGACCAACACAGGCAACTCCTGCGACAAAGTAAGCCCATGCAAAGGCATAGTATTCACTGATAGAAAGTAGTAGAACAAAGAAAAGACCTTGTGCGATTGCCACCAAAGAATATTGAATTGGATGAATACGAAGGCTTTTAAGCACCTCAAATAAGAAGAAACAACCAAAGGTAATGATGATAATCACGACACCATATTTAATTGCTCGATCTGTTTGAGTATAAACATTGACGGATTCTAAAAATTCGGTTGATAAGCCAATTCGTTGACTTTGCTCAACGTCATAGGCATTTTCTTGAGTGTAATAGCCTTGGCTGAATTGGCGAATGCAATCACTGGTGTCACATTCAATCAGTTTGCTGATGTTTTGCTGCCCCAGTGCAATGTTTTTCCATTGTGCTGTAAATTGTTGATGGGTACTGGTTTTAGCAAAGGGTAAATTTTGTCCTGAATACTTGATGTCCGCCCAGTTGCCTTTGGCTTGATAACTGACACTACGGCTGGTGGGAACCAAGCTAAATTTGCCAAGACCTGTGATATTGGTGGCTAAATCAAAAGAAAAACCATTTTGAATCGCATTGATTAATTCAGGATAATTTTTTGTAGAAATACGCATAAAGTCAAAACCAGAAGCATCACTGCCTTTGGGACTCATTTCAAAAATATAATTCTTATTGAGTATTTTTAACGAGGGTTGCGTGTCTAAACCTCGTGGATCATGCACAGGAAACATAATCTCAGCACGATTCCATTGATAGTCTTTATTCTCCAGTGTGGGCTTTTGAAAAGTGCCTTTAGCGGTTAAATTTGCAGTATAGCTAATTGCTCGGTAGATGGTGCGTTTATAGTCATCATCAGAAACCTTAAAATCAGCAGTCCATTGTGTGCTGTCTGCACTGATGTATACCCATTGTTCTTCTGTACAGGAATAAGTGACTTTTTTGTCGTCCAAACAGGTTTTGATTTCGGTATAGGGCACACGAATATAAGGTGAAATAACAGTTTGTGGGCTGATGTTGTTTTGTGAGATTTCTCTGAGAAAAGCTTGTTGGTATCCCTGTCGTTCTGACACCAAAGTGCTAATGAAGAGTAGACCTATCCAAAACAGCGCAATCAAAATGGCAATTGCAATAATTTTAAAGGTGAGAAAATTGGATCGCATCACGGTGTTCCTGAGCCGTTGTTTTTGTTAGGTTCAGTATGCGAAGCCGAAATGTGTTTTGTTTGAGCTGACTTTGTGTTTTATGTGAAGTTTAGGTGAATATTCAAATCTTTGTGGTTAAAGCAAAATCTTGACCAATACGCCTTGTTGATGAGATTGCAGAATTGGAATCTGATTTTCCTCGATATTTAAAATGTTAATCTGACCATGATGTTGTTCAATGACTTGCTGAACAATACTGAGTCCAATACCCGAACTACGTTGTTGGCTGATTGGTCGAGGAAGTGAAAAGTATGTATCAAACACCTGTGTAAGCGCATAGTCAGGAATCCATACACCTTCATTAAAGATATTTAATTCAATATGTTGATGTGCTTGCCGATGTAGTTGAATCAGAATCTTTGCCGAATCCTGAGAAAAATCCAAAGCATTGTCTAAAATATTGCCAAGCGTTTGTTGAAGCCAAAAACGATCTGCATGAATCATACAATTGGCTTCAATATCTAATAAACATTGAATTTTTTTAGCCTGCATTTGACTGGCGTGCCGATCTAAAGTCTGATGGATTAATTCAGACAAATTAAAATTTTGAATCTCAATTTGATGCCTCGATTTTTCCAAGCGAGTTAGTAACAGCATACGGTCAATCAAGCTCTGCAAACGCTGGCTTTGTTCATGAATATGTGTGGCAAAATTTTGTTGATCAGTTAAAGGCAAATCTTCTTTAAGCAACTCAGCACTGGCTTGGATCGCAGTTAAAGGGCTTTTTAGCTCATGTGTCAGGGTGTTGACGTAGTGCTCGACATAAGCGCGATCTTCCAGTTTTTCTCGCATATCTTCCACGGCTTGAGCAACTTGATTGAGTTCTTTGGCGGATCGAAAATGCGGAGTTCGGTTGACAGGTGCCAGCGCTTGAGCATACTTACGCACACGATCAATACTATGTTTAAGCCAATAAGCCACTAGGCTGGCTAAAAATAAACTCAACAACGTAATCCATATGGCTTGGCGGATCAGTTGATTTTCAGCACGTTGGATGTAAGGTTGTACGGATATATTGGGCTTTCCGATGCTGACCACTCCAATCAGCTTTTGTTGTTGATCAATTTGATAATAGATAGGTGCAGCAATAAACATGGTGCTACTGTTACTATCTTCCTCATAACTTCGGGTTGAACGAACACCATATTTGCCTCTTAATGTCAGGTAGACATCATTCCATTTTGAATAGTCTTGTCCTGTTGCAATGCCTTGTGAATCATAAATCACTATGCCTTTTTGATCAGTGATATAAATTTGTTGATTGATTTCATTCTTATTGTGTTGCCAAATATTGGCGTTGATTTTTCGATTGAGCGCATTTTGAATTTTCTCATCAAACTGGACAGTTCCAACCTTATTTTCATAAACATCTTCTGCAACCAGCATGGCAATAATATTGGCATTTTCCGCAAGTGTATCTTCGACAACCTGTCGTACATTGGGTTTTACTTGTTGATTAAAGGTATAAGACATAAACCATAAACCGAGCAAGATAATTAACCCGAAGAAGAACCAAATACGGATAAATATCGACATGCTTTAGTCCAGCCTTTTCAGGCTATAGCCGAAGCCACGGTGAGTTTCAATTGGATCTTGTTCAGCAGATATTTGTTTGAGTTTATTGCGTATACTCTTGATATGAGTGTCAACAGTTCGATCTAAGCTATGCTCCGGATGTTCCCAAACTTGATCCATCAATTGTTGTCGGCTAAATACTTGTTCAGGATGTTGAATCAACAGTTTGAGTAAACGATATTCATAACGTGTTAATTGCAGTATGGTGCCTAAGTATTGAATCTGGAAAGACTCATCATTGCATTGCCATGTTTGGGAATGTTTAGATATTAAATGTTGCGTTATTGGAGTATTTTGTTGGAGCTGATTTTGAATCTCCATTCTGCGCCAAATGGCTTTAATTCTGGAGACAATTTCTCTTGAGCTAAACGGTTTAGTGCAATAGTCATCTGCGCCAATCTCTAAACCAATAATTCGATCAATTTCGTCATCACGTGCTGTCAAAAACAACAGCGGTGTGTGGTTGAAATGGCGAATTCTTTTACACACATCAAAGCCATTTAAATCTGGTAAACCAATATCTAAAATAATAAAGTCGAAGGCTTGTTGTTGAATATAATCAATAGCTTGGAGACCAGAGTTTGCCCAAGTGACTTGCCACTCTTCACGCTCAAGTGCATAGCGTAATGGCATAAGTATCGCCGCATCATCTTCAACGCATAAAATCTGCTTTTTATGATTCATTGCAATTAAATATTTATCATCTCGTGTTGAGTGTACTGAAATTGAAATATTTAGGCGAATGAATTTTAAGTGAAGTTTAGATGAAGATTTTTTTATGAAAGAGAGGAATGATGATCGTTAGATAAGTTCATGAGAAAAATAGACGTTTACCCATGTTAAGCTCGGAGCGCCCTGTAATATTCGGATTTGATCGTCACGCCAACTACAGGACAGCAAATCAAAAGTATTGGTGACTTTTGATCTCTCTGCGGATACATGGGTAATGTATTGCGGGAGGTAGATTACTCTAATTTTGATCAACTTGGGTAAATATTTAGTCGAATTATATTTTTTTGAGTAAAAAATAGACGAATAATTTAAACAGATTGAATAGATAAAATTTGAATTTAAAAACAGAATGTCAATGCATCCTGTTTTTAATAAATAGCTTAGTTCAATGATAGAGAAAACAATTAACGTTTAACCACAATCGAATCTATTCCACTATGTTGTAAGGTTTGCTGAGCGATGACTGCGGCATTCTGTGATTCATATGGACCAGAAATCACACGATACCAAGTTTTGCCACCCTCAGTACTTTGTACAACATCAGCAGATAAACCATTTAAAATGATTTCGGCACGTCGAGCATCTGCGGCATCGGGATCATCATAACTACGAACTTGTAAGATGTATTCAGGTTGAGCAGGTGCTGTTCTTTCAGCGTTGACACCGACATCAACATTGTCAGTTTGAGTTTGAGAAGGTGCTTCAACAATAACGGGTTGCTGCTGATTTTTATTCTCTGGAACCGCTTGTTCAGGAATCGGCGTCACTTGTTGTTGTGGCAACAAATCATAAAAGCGATAGTCTTTGTTGGTATCTTCTTGATAATGTTCAGACGTAATTTCATTTCGAGGTTGAACAGGCGCCCACGGTTTCCAGAGCATCAGAGCGACACCAAAACTTAACACGATTAAAATGACCACAAGCATCCCTAACCATTTAGGAATCAATGGTTGTTTAGGTTTGGTTGGTCTTTCAGACACACCGCGTTGCGTTTTTCCAAACACGAGAAATCCTCTTATTATTTATTGTTTAACATCGCGTTCAAGCATAGTTTCGCTTGAGCGCGATGTAAAGTAATGATTTATTGCTGACTTACATGCTTTCAGGTGCAGAAACACCAAGCAGTTCTAAACCATTACGAAGAACTTGCTGAACATTGGCAGAAAGCAATAAACGTGCTTGCGTCAATTCAGCATCATCACCTAAAACTTTATTCTCGTTGTACCAACCATGAAATAAAGCTGCAAGTTCTTTCAAGTAGTTACCCACTTGATGCGGTTCATAATTGTTTGCTGCACGAATAATCACTTCAGGGTATGCCGCAAGTTTCGCTAAAATCTCAGCCTCTGCTTCAAGTTCTAATTTTGCAGCAAATTGACGCGCACTTTCAGGATCAAATTGAATATTTGTTGTTGCCGCTTTTTCTAACATACGGCAAATACGAGCATGTGCATATTGAATATAATACACCGCATTGTCTTTGCTTTGTGATACAGCCAAATCTAAGTCAAAATCAATGTGTTGTTCAGATTTGCGCATAACATAATAGAAACGTGCTGCATCATTTCCAACTTCTTTACGAAGATCTCGTAAAGTCACAAATTGACCAGAGCGAGATGACATTTGTACCATCTCACCACCGCGCCATAAGCTTACAAACTGGACCAATAACACGGTGAGTTTTGATGAGTCATAACCCATTGCATCAATGGCTGCTTTTACACGTGAAATGTAACCGTGGTGGTCTGAGCCCCAAATATCAATTAGGTCAGTATAACCACGTTGTAATTTATTCAAATGATAAGCAATGTCAGAGGCAAAATACGTGGTTTGCCCATTACGACGTTTTACAACACGATCTTTTTCATCACCAAATTCAGTCGATTTAAACCAGATGTTGCCATCTTTTTCATAAAGATAGCCACGTTGATCTAAAGTTTGTAGGGCTTCGTCAATTTTATCAGTCAACGATGCTTCACTAAACCACTGATTGAAAGTAACACCGAACTCACCAAGGTCATCTTTAATGTCATCTAAAATGGCATGTAATGCAGCTTGATGGAACACACGATAGCCTTCACCAACCAATGTTTGTGAGTTATGAATCAAGCCATCGATATGCTTTTCTTTATCGCCTGAAAGCACAACTTTATTGCCATCTGCATCCAACTCCTCAGCGTATTGAACGTCTTCTGGAACATCTTTATAGATATCAGCAACATCACGCACATAAGCATTACCGTCTTTATCGATAATGCTTTGAGCAATTTCTTTAACGTAATCGCCTTGATAGGCATTTTTTGGGAAAACTAAAGTTTGCCCAGTCAATTCTAAGTAACGTAAATAAGTAGAGGTCGCAAGGATGTCCATTTGACGTCCTGCATCGTTGACATAATATTCACGATCAACTTTAGCACCCGTTGCTTCGAGTAATGTAGCAACAGTCATCCCGTAAGCTGCACCACGACCATGACCCACATGCAGGCTAGACGTTGGGTTGGCAGAAACGAATTCAACTTGAATCTTTTTAGCTGCATTGGCTTGGGTTTTACCAAACAGATCTTTTTGTGCTTGAATTTGATCAAGTACAGCAAAGCGTTGATCTGCATTGAGGAAGAAGTTGATAAAACCAGGTCCTGCAATTTCAGCTTTTGCTATATCTACCACTTCTGGGAGCTTTGCTAAAATTTTCTCAGCAAGATCACGTGGTTTCATACCCGCAACTTTTGCACCCATCATGGCAATGTTTGATGCGAAATCACCGTGGCTTCGGTCCTTGGTTCGCGTTAAAACACTTGTGTTTTTCCAGTCAGATGGAAGAGTCCCTTCAGCTTGTAGGGATTGCACTGCATGATCAAGAGCTGCTTGTATGGCCGTATTCATAATCTATAGAGAAATAAATGTCGCAGAAAAACGCTAAATATAGCAAATTTTGAGCCTTTTAGGTGAATGCATTTGTATAGAATAAAACTTATTCAATCAGAAAGATCGTAGCCTGAGATATTTGATCTATTCTCGAGCTTTATATGATCAACTGACAGCCTAGATAGATCTTCTTTAAAAAAGGATAACAAAAGATGTTTGTGAGCTTTTTGGATCAATTTGATCATCAGAAAATGAAAAAAGAGCAAATTATTCGGTTGTTTAGTCAAGTCCAAGCGCAAAATCTTGAATTTTCAAACTCAGGCTATTTTGCTCTGGATATTCCAAATCAAGGACAAATCATTCTGTTATTTTGGTTTGTTGACAGCAAGCACTTAATCTTGCGCTATGACAAAAATATCCCTACCGCACAACAAGGCGAATCTTGGTTAACTTGTAATGAACAAATGAATTCGAAATTTTTTGATATTGGCGACGATACTTGGCTGCCTTTAAACACAATCATTTCTTTAGCGTCTGCTTTAAATAGCATAGCCATGTTCTACGATGGAGCGATGCGCTTACCTAATGAAACAAAGTGGCAAAATGTGTTGGATGTAATGTGGAATGATTGATTGTTTCACCCACCTGAAAAGCATAAAATTGTCATGTTTATTCAATTTTGAGTCCTCATGTCAAATATTCCTCCCACGATTATCGGAAATATTCCAAAACTCCCTGCAAAATTTGCTGCATGGATCATGCCTTTTTTCTTATCCTGTTTAATGAGTGGCATGGTGTCATTGATCAATATGTTCATTAATGTGGGTCTAGTGGATGGTTTTTTGACAAAATGGTTTTCGGCATGGATGGTTTCGTGGGCCGTGGCATATCCAGTGGTATTGGTTGTTTTGCCGTTAGTGCGTCGACTCACAGCTGTTTTTGTGGATATGCCTAAATAATTTAGTCGGATGCTTACATGCAACTAACAGGTTTGCTGAGCAATTCAGCATGACCATTGTTAAAGGTGTAAAGTTTAGAATTATTAAAAATCTTAATCACTTTAGCCTTACTGAGCGCAGCTTGGAAACTTGGCATTTTTTTCGCATTGACCAGATCAAAAGGATTGCCATAATTTTTATTGTCGATTAAAAACTGAACTTGTCCTGCTTGGGGATCATGTGCTTTAAGTAATTCCTTAGCATCTTTATCTTCAATACTAAATCCAGATTTTTGCGAAGGAATTTTGCAGTTTAGACGTAAATACAAAATATTGCCGTCAGCAGATTTGTTTTGTAGGGTATAAATTCCTTGTAAATCGTTTTCAATATAGACCCATTGTCCAGTGGGCATATTGAGTTTCATTTGTTCAAGCTTTTCTAAGGTTGCTTTACTGACATCGACTACGCCTTGTTTATCAACTTCAGGAACTTTTGCTTCGCCCAGACCAACCAAGCTTTTCACTTTTTCAGTGGTTTTGGAAACACCAGAAGATACTTTTTTGGCTGTTTGACAACCTGTGCAGATGACTGCAGTGCTTAGTAGAAGTATAAAAATATTTGTGTTCATTGTTATTGGTTTTGCTTCATTCAATTAAGGACAAAATAAATTGAAATACGAAAAAAATCAATCGTAGCTCAATGACATTGGAAATCGATAGATTTTAAAATTTGGATTAATTCTTTGTTATTGATATAAAAAACAATAGATTGTATTAAATATTTAAAGAATTTGTAAAAAATGAGAATAATTTATCATTCTGTAAAATACTTTGAATATCACTATCACGTATCTAAATACCCATTTAGCGAAAAATAGGCTTAAGCTTGTATGCGACCAAAGTCGTAGCTTAGCAAAAGATAGAAGCAGAATGACTGCTTCAATGAGAATGGAAATGCCAACGGAAACCTTGAAAAAATATCCTCTATATATTCATTACGCAGGCAATGCCTTACTAGAACTGCCATTACTCAACAAAGGTTCAGCTTTCACAGAGGAAGAAAGAACCCAGTTTAACTTACATGGTTTGATTCCTCATGTGATTGAAAGTATCGAGGAACAAAGTCAACGTTCTTATCAGCAGTATTGTTCTTTCAGTGAAGCAATCAATAAGCATATTTATTTACGAAATATCCAAGACACCAACGAAACACTTTTTTACCACCTGATTGAAAATCATTTAAGTGAAATGATGCCGATTATTTATACCCCAACAGTGGGTGAGGCATGTCAGCGTTTTTCGGATATTTATCGACGTCATCGTGGCGTATTTATTTCATACCCTGATCGTAAATATATTGATGAGATCATCCATAACGTTAATCGTAAGAATGTTAAAGTGATTGTGATAACAGATGGTGAACGTATTCTTGGTTTAGGTGACCAAGGTATTGGTGGTATGGGGATTCCAATCGGAAAATTATCACTTTATACCGCTTGTGGTGGTATTAGCCCTGCATATACTTTGCCAATCACAATAGATGTGGGAACCAATAATCAACAATTACTCAATGATCCAATCTATATGGGATGGTCACAACCACGTGTCAGTGGTGACGAATACTATGAGTTTGTCGATGAAGTCATTGCTGCGGTAAAACGTCGTTGGCCAAAAGCTTTGATTCAGTTTGAAGATTTTGCACAAAAAAATGCCATGCCTTTATTAGAAAAATATCGTGATAAGATTTGTTGCTTTAATGACGATATTCAAGGTACAGCAGCAGTATGTGTAGGAACACTGATTGCGGCAAGCCGTGCGGCAGGCAAACAATTGAAAGATCAAAAAGTGACTTTCTTGGGTGCAGGTTCAGCAGGTTGTGGTATTGCAGAACAGATCATTGCGCAAATGGTGGCGGAAGGTTTAACTGATGCTGAAGCGCGTGCACAAGTATTTATGGTCGATCGTTTTGGTCTCATCACAGAAAATCAGCCAAACCTACTTGATTTCCAGCGTAAGCTTGCACAAAAGCCTGATGATGTTGCACATTGGGGCAATCCAGAAGAAATTATTTCTCTACTGGATGTCGTTAAAAATGCCAAACCAACGGTATTGATTGGTGTATCAGGTCAACCGGGCTTATTTACAGAAGAAATCATTAAAACCATGGCTGAAAATTGTGAATATCCAATTGTGTTGCCTTTATCGAACCCAACTTCACGTGTAGAAGCTGTGCCTGCTGATATTATCCAATGGACAGAAGGTAAAGCATTAATTGCAACAGGTAGCCCGTTTGCGCCAGTGAATTATCATGGAGAAACCTTTAATATTTCACAATGCAATAACTCTTATATTTTCCCAGGTATTGGTTTAGGTGTTGTGGCTGTTCAAGCAACACGTGTGACAGACAATATGCTGATGGCATCAAGTTCCGCTTTGGCAGATTGCTCACCGAAGTTAAACGATATCCATGCGGACTTATTACCTGATTTAAACGAATTGCAGAAAGTTTCTAAAATTATTGCATTTAAAGTTGCTCAAGCAGCAATGCAAGATGGTGTTGCGACGGTAATGAGTGATGAGCAATTACTCGAAAGTATTGAACAGAACTTTTGGAAACCAACTTATCGTGATTATAAGCGCGTTCCTTTTTAAGTGTTTTTAATTTTTTATAGAAGGGGCAAATTGCCCCCTTTTGTAATAGGATAAACGGGTAAAATTGGAGATTTAGATTGATTTAAATATCTGTATTTTTCTCATTAAAAGAAGATGAATTTTGAGTATGTCAGTTACAAAAATAAAAATTTTAACAATTTCTGTATGTCTTTCTGTGAGTTTTTATTTACAATAAGCCAACATGTCATTGAATATCAATAACTAAAATGTTGAAAAATATTAATACTTTACTTGAAAGTTTTGGGTTAGGGTTGCAGACAAGAGCTGTCCATGTCCAATTCTCAAATCAAGCCTTAAATGGCAGTGTATTTCTACAGTGCATTCAGGGACAACAATATATTAATCAAGGATTGAAGGCAGAATTACTTTGCCTTTCAACCAATGCACATATTGCTTTAAAACAATTTATAGGTTGTCAGGTCGCTGTTGACCAAGTCACTGACTTTGGGGAACTCTATCGAACCACAGGAATCATTACTGGTGCAAGTCAAGGACAAAGTGACGGTGCATTAAGTATTTACAAGCTCACGCTTGAAGATGCGACCAGTCTTTGGCATAAACGCCGTAATAGTCGCGTTTTCATGAATAAAAGTATTTTGGAAATATCTGAAGTTTTATTCAAGGAATGGCAAACCAAAAGTGCATTATTTGCATCTAGTTTGAGTTTGGATAGTCGTGGTTTAAAAAAACAATATGATGTGCGTCCTTTTGTGATGCAGTCAAACGAAACAGATTACGAATTTTTAACAAGATTATGGCGCAGTGAGGGAATTAACTGGTTGGTTGATGAATCTGAACGCATAGTTCCAGTTTCTGCTGCACAAATTCAAACCCAGAAATTAAGATTGATTGATGACAATAGTCAATATGAAGCAATGCCTAGGCGCAGTATACGCTTCCATCGTAGTCATGCAACAGAACGATTTGATACCATTACCAGCTTAATTGCACAACGATTAATCCAATCTACAGCTGTACAAGTGCAACGCTGGCAAGCTGACAATCTCGCACAAGATCAGGGTGATAGTCAACTCAGCAATCATCAGCATAGCGAACAACAAGACAATGAAACGTTGAGTTTAGAACAGGCTTGGACCATTAGTCCAGCGTGGACCAGTGACCTCAAGGGTGAAGATCAAACCACAGCTTCTAGCTCAGCTCAAGTGGATAAACTCAATACTCAACTTTCACAATACCAAGAACTACAAGCCAAATATTTTACCGCAATCAGTTCAGTACGTGATGCACAAGTTGGTTATTGGTTTGAGTTGAGAGAGCATCCAGAAATTGATCAGCATGAAGGTTCAGATCGCGAGTTTTTGATTCTCGGTAAAACCTTCTACAATCAGAATAACTTACCGAAAGAACTGCAAGATCAACTTTCTAAACTGCTTAATTTAAACTATTGGAATCATTTAATTAAAGATCAGCGTCAAGCCAATGAGCTGTCATTGGTACGACGCAGAATTCCAGTCGTTCCAGAATACAATCCATTAACACACAGACCTTCTGCATTCCCGCAACGCGCTAAAGTGGTAGGTCCGCAAGGCGAAACAATTTATGTGGACCAATGGGGACGCATTAAAGTTCGTTTCTTGTTTACCCGTACCGATGATAATAGCCATGACGGTGGTGCAGGTTCCAATGATAACGATACTGATTCAGCATGGGTGGATGTATTAACCTCATGGGCAGGAGAAGGTTACGGTACACGTTTTCATCCTCGGATTGGTGAAATCGTGGTGATTGATTTCTTTGATGGTAATGTAGATCGTCCGTTTGTGATGGGGCGTTTACATGAAGCAGAACGTCATCAAACCATGTTTGATGTCAAAGGTCAGCTTCCTGATACCAAGAAACTCAGTGGTATCCGCTCATCTGAAGTCGGTGGTTCAGGCTTTAACCAACTCCGTTTTGATGACACGACTGGGCAAATCAGTGCCCAACTGCAAAGTAGTCACGCAGCCACTCAACTTAACTTGGGAAATTTAAGTCATCCGAAAGATAAAGAAACCAGCAATGGGCGTGGTGAAGGTTTTGAATTAAGAACAGATGCTTATGGGGCGGTACGTGCAGGAAAAGGCATGCTTATCACAACCTATGCCCAAGAAAATGCAATTGCAGATCATTTAGAAGCAGCCCAAGCACAGTCCTTGTTGAATCAAGGGGCTGAAAGTATGAAAGTGCTAAGTGAGATTGCTGTAAAGCAACAAACCGATGCATTGAATGTCATTAATCGTTTGCCTAAGTTCATTCAATCACTTGAGTTAAAAAGTGCAGGGCAGGCGCTCAACACAACTTTGAATCTATTTAAAGAAGGGGTGAGTAGTGATCCTTTGAATGCTTTAAAAGATTGTGGTGGATTTATTAAAGACATTGGTGCTTTAGGTGGCAATGCAAAAGGCATTGTAGATGAATTTAATGAATATTTTTCTGATGCAAAAGAAGCGGTTGAAAACTTAAAAGCGTTTATTGAAAATGTTGAAGAACACGGTACAGATATTATTAAAGGCAAGCTGGCAAGCTTAAAAGATAATATTAAATCTAATCCTTTTGAATCCATTAGTAATGTGGGTAAGGTTTTATCCAATGTCGAAATCAAAGATTTTGACATCATGAGTACTTGTGGAACATTCAATAAGGGGAACAAACTTGAAATTAAACCGTTGGAGGCTTTGAGTAGTTTGCAAGGCTTTATGGAGGGTTATACACAAGGTCTGGAAGATAGCAGCGACAACGCCAAACAAGAACAAGGTAAAATTTTCCGTCAAGCATTGATGTTATTGGCTTCGCCAAATGGGATTGCATTAACCACACCAGAAGACATTATTCTTCAAGCTTCTCAAGATATAGCTGAAAGTGCAAATGGTTCGATTAACATGAGCGCTCAGAAGAATATTGTGGGTCATGCACAAGATAAAATTAGTTTGTTTGCCGCACAGAAAGGTTTAAGTGCTTTTGCTGCAAAAGGACCGATAAAAGTACAGGCTCAGGATGATTTGATTGAAATCATTGCGAAGAAAGTCATTAAGTTGATTGCAACTGAAGATAAGATTGAGTTAACCAGCTCTAAAGAGATTGATCTAAAAGCGGGTGGTACTCAGCTGGTGGTTAATGGTAGTGGTGTCTTTATCAAGACGGGTGGGAAGTTTGAGGTGAAATCTGGACAACAGTTGTTTACCAGTGGGGCAACAGTGAATGCGCAGTTGCCGAAAATGCCTGAGAGTGGAATTTTTAGCCGACGTTTTGATTTTAGTAATATTTTTAGTAAAGATGAATTAAAACAGCAGGTCAGATTTAAGTTCGTAAATCATTCACGAAAAACTGAATTTATTGGTGTTTTGGATGAACTTGGACGCACACAACGGTTTTTCAGTGATAGTGCTGACGATGTCGAAGCAATTATTCTTGGGCATGATAGTGAAGATTTAAAAGAATTAATAGTTATAAAGAACGATATTGATGACACTTCAGATCATAGTAGTTGTGAGGGTGAGGGCTGTTGTGGCGCTGCAGATGATCATGATGCAATAGAAGATCACAATGAATCTTGTAGTGAAGATTTAGAAGCAGATTTTTGTAATTTTGGAAAGTAAGGCTTGATCATGAAAACAATATTTTCTTTCTTATTCATTTTATTATTTGTGACTTGGTGTAATGCAGAAGTTATCAAGGAATTTCCAAAACGGAACATTGATAATGAAGTCGTAAGCTTTAATTATATAGAGTCTGATAAATGTAGCTTTCAGCGTAAAGATATTAAAGATCCTGTCTCTAAGCTTTTAAAGCAAAATAAGATAGATCTAAATACAGGTCATTGGTTACATATTCCTGATGAGTGTTGGAATATCAAAAGTTCAGATCAAAATATTTTACTTATCTCATTAACAAATAAAAATAAACCTCAGAAATTTTATATTATTGATGACGGTAAGAGTTTAGGTGATGTAATGCTCAACCTAAATGAAGATCTGAGTTTCAATTTTGATAAAAATAAAATGAAATTTTCTAAAAATATGAGTGATAAAACAAAAAATAAAGTTCTAATTTTATTTAAACAAATTGATCAAGAATCTAAGGGGGCATTATGAGTTTTGTTTCTCCAGTAAACGGAAAGTCATTTGGTGAGGATAGGCAAGCATATATATATGCAGTATCTCGTCGAGAGTCTTCATCAGATTTGAGTTTATCTGACCTTGTCGATCCTAATTTGACTGCTAGAAAAGTACATAATGGTAAAACCGCAGGTTATGGATTTATTGGTTATTTTCAATTTGGCGAAAGTGCACTTTATGATTTGGGGTATTTTAAGCCACCATATACTTTTAGTAATGATCCTAATAGCCTTTTTCAGAAATCATTTTCGGTGAATGACTGGAGTGGAAGTTGGACGGGCTTAGATGATGTAACTTCGAAAAGTGTTTTTCTCAAAGATCGAACGGTTCAAATAAAAGCATTTAATAAATGGATCAATACACTCTGCACTCGGCTGAACAATCGAAATGTAAATGAATTTTATGGCGTTCGTATTAATGGGGTTGAAATTACAGAGTCAGGATGCATTGCAGGAGCACACTTAAAAGGTCCTAAATATGTTTTAGAGTTTGTACAGGGTTTAGGTAACCAAGCTGATGCTTTTGGAACAAAAGTGGGTGAATATATATCATTATTTGCTCATTATGATTTAGAAAGCTGTTGTAATCGTAAGATTTATATCAATGTTGTGGACGAACAAGGGAATGCTGTTTCAGGTAAAAAAATTATAGTAGAGTCCGAGTACAAAGAAGGAAAATATTATAGCAAAATTGGAAAGATTTCTAATGATTATAAAACAAGTGAAGAAGGAAAAATTCCTGTAATTGTTAGGCATCCTGGTACTAAAATAAAAATAATTGTTGATGGAAAAGCACTTGAGATTACGCAGCAAAAAGATAAGAAGGAAAGTTATACAATCAAATTAACCAAACAAATATCAGTGCCCGTTGTTTTAGAACAGAATAGTGCTCCTCAACCCAAACCACAGGCGAATAAAACGCCTCAAGAAGTTAGAAATGAGCAAGCTCCAAGTATTTCAGAAGAATCTAAAGCAGTTGAAACGAAAGATGTGAACTTCAATATACAGATTGTTGAAGCTGATACTGGAAAACCAATCTCAAATATGGGCTTTTTTCTTACCTATAAAAATAATATTAAAAAGCATTCTGCAGATGGGAGTGGCATAAAACATAATATTTCAGCAGAAGTCGGTCAAGATATAGAGGTTTCTGTTTCAGGGGATGGAAAATACCAAAAGATTCATCACTTCAAGGTTGAAGAATCACTCTCTAATCAGACAATAAAAGTGAGACTTCCTGTTCATAGCTTTCAGATGATTGTCAAAAAAGATGATCAAGTTGTTCCAAATACCGCTGTAACCATTTTTTATCGAGGGCGGCAAATTTCAAAAAAAACCAATGCTGCAGGTGTAATTAACTTAAAAATGTTAGTTGGTTTTGTATATGGTTTTGGTGTTGGTTCGAATTCATTGGTAAAAGCTCGGGTAATTAATGGAAGTCCGTATAGGATATTTAGAATAAATGAAGGTTTTATCAAGGAATCGAGACGATTAGAATCAGGGCAAAAAGTTCCACAACAAAACCCTGTTACTAATGCGCCGTCCCAAAGTAAGCCTAATCCACCAGCTCCTGCTAAAGTACCCGAAGTTAAACAAGAGCCACCCAAAGTGTCCCAACAAAATACTCATACAGAGAATGGGGGTAAACCTTTAACAACTGTTTCTAATCAAACACCTGCAACAAGTGATACGACGCGTTATCATATTTACTCTGATGGTAAAATCAAAAGAGAGAATGCGGCTGCAACAGGTTTTGCTGAATATATTTATTATGATAAAAATGGACAATCACATCATATTGGCAAAACTGAATTTATCGTTGCGCCTAAACGTAAAAAAGGTAACGGGGTCGTAGGTGGAAATGTTTATTTGGTAGACCAAAGGACGCTCAAATCCTACAAGAGTCCGGATGGTAAAGTCGGATATTTGTGGGATATTTATTTACCAGGTCGATCAAGATATTATCTTAAGGGAGATGCGTTTGCAGCAGTTATTGGTGCTATGTGCTCTTTAGGATACGGTTATTATCATGGTTCTGGATTTAGTGCTCGAGATGGTCGATCGGTAGGTAGTGATTCACACTTCAACGGGATTAATGGAGATTTTCGCTATCTAGGAATTAATGGTTGCCATAAAGATGGTCCGGTTCTTGTGAGCCACGTCGATAGATTTGACTGGGATGCGAATGTAAGATTTGTAAATGCACTATATCTTTTTGGTTATAAAGCATTTGGGTCACAAGTGATGAAGAGAAAAGGTCAGCCAAACAGAACTTTGCCCCATGTCACTTTTACAAATGGTGATCACGATAACCATTTACATTTACAGGGTTATCAACCAAATATTCAGGACATATAAGGGCATATTATGTACATTAAAAAATTTATCCCATTGTTGATTTTATTTTCACTTGTAGCCTGTCAAAAGGCAGAAAATAAGATGTTAAACTCAGATTCACCGAAGATGAGTGAGTCGAAAGTCAATAGTGGTCTTTTAATTAATGAATATAAACAAGTTAAATTACCATTTGATTCTAAAACGTTATTGATCAATGATAAGTTCATTCAATTAGATAAATACCCAGTTAATCAGAAGGATCTAAAGCTATTTTATTCTGGAGAAGATCCAGCTCGAATTTTGATGACAACTGTCAAGAAACTGGGAAATAAAGAATATTTATTAGGCTTAATTGCTGTGAATTTTAATAATTATGAAGGTTCCGGACCTGCGCAAGTAATATTTTTATCAGGTGGTGAAAACAACAAGAATAATTATAAAAATACTTTGTTTATAACGATGGGAGGTAAGTTTCCAATCTTGGATCATCAAGTTAAAAAAATTAATGATATAAATGAAAATGAATTGAAAAATTATTGTATCCAATCTTTTGTTATTAATGATGATTTTAGTAAAAGTGAAGAAATGAAATGTGTGGGAAATGAACCAAGTATTGAAAAAAAGAATTTCAGATTAAATATTAATCGACCTGGGTATGATGAGTTTTAAAACTGTGTTTTTATTGGCTGTAGATATTTCATGGTATCTATGGGTTGATAGAGAGTAAATATTATTGACAAAATTACTCTTTTAATCAACTTTAAATCATGTCTGTTCGTTATTAATAAAGCTAGATTGGATGAAATTAAACACTTAGATAAAGCTTATTTAGCTCAATAATTAAGCTTTACAAGGTATTTAAACTGAATAAATTAATAGATCTTTCTTTGGATTTAAAATATTGAATAAATATAAGGAATAGTCATATTTAACTATTCCTTAGCTATTTTAATCTTCCAAAATCTCTTCCAATACTTCTTCATTCGGTGCAAAGAAGTACGCACCATCGACAGGAGTCACAAAGTGCAATAAACGGTCATGAATTCCATCACCTTGAGTACCAAACATATTGACTAACATGCGATCAATACGGGTTAAATCTTTGGTATAAGCAATAAAAAATAAGCCTTGCTCACCTTGTCCATCGCCATAAGGAAGAGAGTGACGCAGAATTTCTAATTCCTCACCTTCATTATCTTCGATAACAACACGAGCAATATGGGCATTTTCAGGTTTGTGTTCATCGTCCATCTCAATACTTTCTAATTTAGAACGACCAATCACATTTTCCTGTGCATCTACTTTTAAGCGTTTCCATTTTTCAAGCTCATGCACATAACGCTGCGCAAAAATAAAAGATCCATCTTGGAAAATACCTGAATCTTCACCCAATAAAGCAGTCTCCGCACGATCATCTGGAAATTGAGGGTTTTCGGTACCATCAATAAATCCCGTTAGGTCACGACCATCGAGATAACGGAAACATACACGTTCATCTAAAACTTCAACTTGATCTTGAAGACCATCAAAAAAGGATTGGCTTAGTGCAAAACAAATGTCCGTGCGTGCAGAAGCAATGTGAATCAGAACATCCGCAGGAACAACAGGCATTTGAAATGCACCTTGAATCGGTTCTAACTGCTTAAACCCTTCAGGCGAAGTATGATAAAGCTTTGACCATAGTTCAGGACCAAAAGCGATTGCAGTTTTAATCTCAGCTTCGGGGTGTTGCGTGATCAGGCGATCACGAGTGCTCAATAAGGCATTGAGACGCTTTTTTAAGCCATCAATAGACAGATTTTTTAAATTTAAAACGATGAAGCGAGCATGGTCAGAGGGTAAAGGTAAAATTACAGATTGGGCTGTCATATCGAGATGGCTCCTCAATTTTTATTTATCAATCTAGCTATTGTGCATGAACTGGCAACAGCTGGGTAGTAAAGTCTTATACTTTTTACCAATTAAATTAATCGAAATGTGTCGTTTTAAAACCGCTATAATGCTTTGTTCAAAATATTTTATTTTTTGTTATGTCCTATCAAGTTTGGTTTGCATATATGTTGGCGTGTTGGGTGATTAGTATATCACCTGGTGCTGGCGCTATTGCGTCAATGTCGAGTGGTCTAAATTATGGTTTTCGCCGTGGTTACTGGAATGCTATTGGTTTACAGCTGGCTTTACTGGTGCAAATTATAATTGTTGCTGCTGGAGTAGGGGTATTATTTGCCACTACACCGATGGCTTTTCTTGCTGTGAAATGGTTTGGAGTTTGCTATTTACTCTACTTAGCCTATATGCAATGGACAGCTAAAACACAGTCTATAGATATCCCAACTGAACAACCGACTAAATCCATTCCCAAGTTGATTCTATACGGCTTTGTGGTGAATATCAGTAATCCAAAAGCGATCGTATTCTTACTTGCAGTATTGCCGCAATTTTTAGATCTGTCTAAACCACAATGGATTCAATATGTGATTATGGCGATCACGATGATTACGATCGATTTAATTGTGATGGCTGGCTACACAGGGTTGGCTGCAAAAGTCTTGAGATTGCTTAAATCTCCCAAGCAGCAAAAGTATATGAATCGTACTTTCGCAGTGTTATTTAGTTGTGCTGCTGGTTTGTTGAGTTTAGTACATCAGTAAAAGTTTCATGGTTTGAGTTATTGAACAATTAAAAATAAATCCAATAGAATATCTGTTAAGCCGAGGGTCATTTGAATTATTTAGAATTTTATCTGTATGCCATCAGTGTAATTATTATGATTGCAACACCAGGACCAGTCATGATTTTGGTGGCAAGTGCAGGCTTAAAAGGCGGTTATCGCAAATCATTACAAACCATCGTCGGAACAAATCTCGCATCTTTGGTACTGATTGCAATTTCCATTTTAATTTTAAAGGGAATGTTGAGTGTTAATGAAACACTTTTCCTGATCATCAAAATCCTTGGATGTCTTTATATTGCTTATTTAGGTTATGGCATTCTCAAAGAGGTGTGGTTTCAGCAAGACCAGCAGTTGACTACTGTACTTTCGCCAGTAGAGGGTGGTTTAACGAAAGGTTTTCTGGTCGGTATTTCAAACCCTAAAGATATTATTTTTTTCTCTTCGTTTTTTCCACAATTTATCCATGTTCATTCAGATCTGAATGTAAGTTTAGTTATCCTCGTGATCGCATGGATTATCTTGGATTTCCTCACCTTATCTATAGTTTATTTGTCTTTTAATCAGTTGTCTAAAAGTCAAATTTATCCCAAAATATTAGGACTTTGCGGTTTAATTTTAGTCACAATCGCGCTTTATGGCTTATACATTTCAGCTCAAAGCCTATTTTAAGTATTGGATGTTCAATGAACCCTATAAGCGATGCTAGGGTTTAATTGAAATCATCCTTTTTTAATTTTCATCGTGCAGAAGATCAGTGCAAACAATAAAGACATGGTCAAAACAATGCTTAGACCTGTTGAAATATTTAATGCTGCACTTGACCATAAGCCTACAGTGATACCAATTTGTGCAATCACAAAAGCACCGATCACCATTTGTTTAGGTGAGTGCGAAATCAAACGTGCAGCTAAAGCAGGAATAACCAGAAGAGCACCCATCAGCAACGAGCCGACCGCACGTAAAGCCAGTACTGTGAACAATGCCAATAACAACATAAAAATTAAACGTTGCCATTTGGCATTAACACCTTCACTGACTGCAATATCAGGATCAATCGCAATTTGAATTTGCGCCTGCCAGTGAGAATACAAAATTGCCAAAGCGCCAATAATGACAGCCGCGAAAACAGCTAAGTCAGACCATTCAATCGTCAGTAAGTCACCGAATAAATAGCTCAATAGTTCTGGGCGTAAAGCAGGTAAGTGCTGGATCAGCAATAAACCTGAACAGAGTAGGGTGGCTGCGCATAAAGCAAGTAGAGCATCATTTGGCAGGCGAGGGTCGTGTAGAACCCACAGCACAGCAACCAGAAGTACAGCGGTAAAAGTAACACCGACCCAAAGCGGTAAACTTAACACTGCTGCCAAAGCCACACCCAGCAAAGTACCATGAGCCATGGTATCTGCAAAGAAAGACATTCTGCGCCATAACATCAAACAGCCCAGTGGTGCAGTTAGAAACACCAACAGTGTGCCCATGATCCAAGCAGGTAAGAGTAATTCTAACCATTCCATCATGGTTTAAGCTTCCGGTTCAGGGTGAATGTGAGGATGTGAACCATGTTCACAGGTTTTGGCAGAGTCACCATGCGCACAATGATCATGGTGATGTTGATAAAAGGCATGTTGCTTGCCAAAAGTGTCACCAAATAAAGCCTGATATTCAGGATGTTGTTGAATGCTGTCTGGTAAGCCGCTGCAACATATATGCTTGTTTAAACATACAACACGTTGTGTTCCTTGCATCACCCATTGTAAATCATGAGAGACAATCAAGATGGCACAACCATACCGTTCAGGTAAACTTCGAACATAGCCATATAACTCTGCCTCAGACTGGATATCTAAACCTTGCATAGGCTCATCTAAGACTAAAATATCAGGTTGGCGTAATAATGCCCGTGCTAATAAAACGCGTTGACGTTCGCCACCGGAAAGTTGTTGTACTTTAGAGTTTTCGAGTTTGGCTATGCCTGTATCGCGAATGATTTCTGCTTTAATGGCTTTATCACATTTTTCCAGATCAAGAAGATCTTTTACTCTTAATGGAAGGCTATGAGAGGGGTTGAATTTTTGAGGTACATAGGCGAGTTTCAGTTTTGATGAACTGACAATACTCCCTGAATTGGGTTTTAAAATACCCAACAGTACTTTGATCAATGTGGATTTACCCGCACCATTGGGACCAATAAGCGTGACAATTTCTTGTTTTTGTAGCGAAAAATCTACATTTTTTAAAATGTCACGATCATCAATCTGGACATTGATCTGCTTTAGCTGAACAAGGGGGGTGTTCACGCTTTGCTTGAGCACTGCTGACATATTCCTGAAATCTCAATAATACTATGATGTGCTTTGAACTGGTCGGACTCTGCCAAATGATTCAATTGTTGAATCAAACCTATTGCTGAAGCTTCTTTCACTGTATGGCATTCAGTACAGATCAAAAAAGCAGCTTGATGTCCTTCACGTGGATGACAGCAAGGGATATAGGCATTAATAGAGGTTAAACGATGAATAAATCCTTTTTCTAAAAGGAAGTCGAGTGTTCTATATACCGTTGGAGGGGCTGCCGGTCGTTCCGCAGCACCTTTCATCTTGGCTAAAAGATCATATGCACCAACGGGTCCTGATGCATTCAAAATCAACTCCAGTACTTCTTTACGTAAGGGAGTAAGACGCGCGCCTGAGGTTGCACAAAGGTTTTCTGCTTCTGATAAACGCTCTTGTACATTGAGATGATCGTGTACACCATGCAAAGTATCATGGTGTTCGTGTGAACATAAGCTCATATCAGACCTCAAAACTTCTTATTTGAATGAAGAGAATCATAAATATTAACATGAAGCTCTATCAACTTACGAATGGCGTAGGTATTTTTTAACTTTTGTTATACTATAACATAAATTTTTTTTGGTAATACACTCCCATGAATCGCATGATCGCTTTTTGCTTATGTGCATTATTTGCTAGTGTCACTTGGGCTCAAGCGCCTTTGGTGGTCTCTACTCATCCTATTTATCTGATTGCAAAAGAAATCACCCAAGGAGTAGAAGAACCTGTTTTGCTGTTAGGGAATCAGACCGGGCATGATGTACAGTTAACACCCGATAATCGAAAGACGATTATGGATGCTTCATTGGTGGTTTGGTTGGGTAAAGCACACGAAGCACCTTTAGAAAAAGTTCTTGGAGACAATGCTAAAGCCATCTCGATTCTTGACTCAGGTATTATTCAGGCGCTTCCACTTAGAAATCCGAAAGGCATTGCACTTAAAGACACGATAGATACTCATGTTTGGTTAGATCCAAACAATGCAGTACGTATAGGCTTCTTTATTGCTGCCTTGAGATCACAACAGCATCCTGAAAATAAAACTGCTTATTGGAACAACGCGAAAAAATTTGCCAATGAAATGTTGCTCGCTTCACAAAAAATTACCACAGCGGGTGCCGCACGTCCTTATTGGGCATATCACGATGCTTACCAATATCTTGAGCGTTCACTCAATTTAAAATTTGCAGGTGCAATGACGGATGACCCACATGTGGCACCGACTGTTACACAAATCAAGTTTTTAAATGATACGCGTCCTTACAAAAAAATGTGTTTACTTGCAGAAGCCAGTGCGAGTCCAAGTCAATATCGAAAATTGGGAGAAATTTCTTTTCAATCCGTTGATGAGACTTTAGCAAAACAACAAGATTTTGTGGTTGCATGGCAAGCTTTGGCACAACAGACACAAGCCTGCGTACTTAATGCACGAAAATGATGCAAAAATTAATCAACAAATGCTCATATGAAAAGCAACCTGTATATCGAAAAAAACACGACTAAGGTCGGGAAAAGATTGCATGTTCAGGGGTGTAACTCTATAATGCCTGCGATTAAAAACGATCATCAGCTAAACTTGTCAAGCATTTATGCTGTGAGTGGATAAAAAATGAGCCAAACTAGTCGCTTGATTGACCGACGATTAGCAAAAGCTTTGGTCTATTTACAAGCATTAATGATACCTGTTTCAGCCTTGGTAGCGTGGGTCTTGAAAGACTCGACTGCGGCTTTAAGTGCAGCATTAGGTGCACTGTTATGTTGGCTTGCCAGTTGTTATTTTTCTTGGCAGTCGTTTCGAGCCGCTGGTGCACGTGCTTCAAAACAGGTTCTTTCGAACATGTATCGAGGCTTGATGGGCAAATTTGCAATTGTGATCGTTGGTTTCATTTTAATTTTAAGCAATGTTAAACCGTTATCCCCGGTAGCATTGTTTTGTGGTTTTATTCTCGTGCAGGCGATGTCGTGGGTTGCTCCATTTTGGGTAGCACGGCAACAAAAACGAGTATAAGCGCAGCAGAAATTGAAAATTTTTTTGGGGATTAACGAGATATCATGCAGCACGCGATATTCGTTAACCCTATTTATTATTTGACATTGACCAGGTGTGATTTATGGCTGCTGAAGAACATGCCCTGACTTCGACCGAGTATATCAAGCATCACTTGACCAATATGACCTATGGCAAAATGCCAGATGGTACTTGGAAATTGGCTGAGAATGGTGCAGAAGCTCAACAGATGGGGTTCACTGCTATTCACTTGGATTCAATGGGTTGGTCAATTGGCCTTGGTTTGATTTTCTGTTTGATATTCTGGTGTGTGGCGAAAGCTGCAAACTCTGGTGTTCCTACCAAGTTCCAGTCTGCAATCGAAATGATTATCGAGTTTGTTGACTCAAGTGTTCGTGATACGTTTCATGGTAAATCACGTTTAATTGCACCTTTAGCCTTGACCATTTTTGTGTGGATTTTCCTCATGAATGCGATGGACTTAATTCCTGTTGACTGGATTCCTTATCTAGCACAACAAATTGGTGCAAGTGTATTTGGCATGGACCCTCACCACGTTTACTTCAAGGTTGTTCCATCTACAGATCCTAACATTACCCTTGGTATGTCATTGTCTGTATTTGCGTTGATCTTGTTCTATAGTATCCGTGAAAAAGGCATCGGCGGTTTCGTTGGTGAATTAGCACTTAACCCATTTAATCCAAGTAACCCAGTTGCAAAAGCGTTATTGATTCCAGTGAACTTGATTCTAGAATTAGTAACATTCCTTGCACGTCCAATTTCATTGGCGCTCCGACTATTCGGTAACATGTATGCGGGTGAGTTGATCTTCATCTTGATCGCGTTGTTACCTTTCTGGATCCAATGGGCGTTGTCTGTGCCTTGGGCTATCTTCCACATTCTTGTTATTACGTTGCAAGCCTTCATTTTCATGATGCTAACAATCGTATACTTGAGCATGGCAAGCGAAAAACATTAATGGTATTGCCTAACTGTCATCAGGTGGTTAGGTATAATTTTTTTAATTTAATTTGGTATAAACCTAACCTCTGAGGAATTATCATGGAACTCACTTTAGGTCTAGTTGCAATTGCATCTGCTATCTTGATCGCTTTTGGTGCTTTAGGTACTGCGATTGGTTTTGGTCTTTTAGGCGGTCGCTTCCTTGAAGCTGTAGCTCGTCAACCAGAATTGGCTCCACAACTTCAAACTCGTATGTTCTTAATCGCGGGTCTTCTTGATGCTGTGCCTATGATCGGTGTTGGTATTGGCTTGTTCTTCATCTTCGCTAATCCATTTGTAGGTTAATCAGCTTAATTCCGAAATTCACTATTTGAGGAATTTGCAATGAATATCAACCTCACATTGTTTGGCCAAGCGATTGCATTTGCGATATTTGTCGCATTCTGCATGAAGTTTGTATGGCCACCACTAATCAATGCGATTAGTGAGCGTCAGCGTAAAATCGCTGATGGCTTAAACGCTGCGGAGAAAGCGAAAGCTGATCTTGCTGATGCACAAGCACAAGTTAAGCAAGAAATTGATGCGGCGAAAGCACAAGCGGCTCAATTGATCGAACAAGCGAACCGTCGTGCGGCACAATTGATCGAAGAAGCGCGTACTCAAGCATCTGCTGAAGGTGAGCGTATTCGTCAACAAGCGAAAGATGCTGTTGACCAAGACATCAATTCTGCTCGTGAAGAATTACGTCAACAAGTTGCTGCTCTTGCAGTTGCTGGTGCAGAGAAAATTCTGAACCAACAAGTTGACGCAGAAGCTCATAATGCCATGCTGAATCAGCTGGCTGCTAAACTTTAAGAGAGGCGAATATGGCTGAACTCTTGACGTTGGCACGCCCATACGCTAAAGCAGCATTTGCTTATGCATCTGAGCAAAATGCAACTGACGCTTGGTCAAATGCATTACAACTGCTCAGTGCTGCGGTGCAAGATGAAGCATTTTCCGCTTATTTAAATCGCCCTGAGTTGACACCTGCTGAGCAGGTTGGTCTTTTTGCGAAAGTTTTAGGTAATGAACAAACTGAAGCTGTGTCAAACTTTTTGACACTTCTTGCAGACAATGGCCGTTTAGCATTGTTACCTGAAATCGACACAGAATTTGAACAACTCAAATCGCAAAATAACAACACTGTAGATGTTGTGATTGAGTCAGCTTTCCCGCTGGACTCAGTGCAAGAACAGAAGTTGGCTCATGCGTTAGAAAAACGTTTGAACAGCGCTGTGAAAATTACAGTTGAAGTAAACCCAGCATTGATTGCTGGTGTTGTTATTCGTGCAGGCGACCAAGTGATAGATGATTCTGCGCTTAGCAAGCTTGAAAAAATGCGGACTCGTCTTCTAGCGTAATTGTTAAAAATAACTGCGAACAGAAGACTGAACTTTAAAAAGATTGAGGTATAGCGCAATGCAACAACTGAATCCATCCGAGATCAGTGCGCTCATTAAACAGCGTATCGGCGATCTGGACACCAGCGCGACCGCTAAGAACGAAGGGACCATTGTTATGGTTTCCGACGGTATTGTGCGTATTCACGGCCTTGCTGATGCAATGTACGGTGAAATGATCGAATTCGACGGCGGCTTATTTGGTATGGCACTGAACCTAGAACAGGATTCAGTGGGTGCCGTTGTCTTAGGTAACTACTTAAGCCTTCAAGAAGGTCAAAAAGCTCGTTGCACAGGTCGTGTATTAGAAGTTCCGGTTGGTCCAGAACTTTTAGGCCGTGTAGTAGATGCTTTGGGTAACCCAATTGATGGTAAAGGCCCTATTGATGCAAAACTTACTGATGCTGTTGAAAAAGTAGCACCAGGTGTTATTTGGCGTCAATCAGTGGATCAACCTGTACAAACTGGTTATAAATCAGTAGATACAATGATCCCTGTTGGTCGTGGTCAGCGTGAGTTGATCATCGGTGACCGTCAAACTGGTAAAACAGCAATGGCGATCGATGCGATCATTGCTCAAAAGCAGTCAGGCATTAAATGTGTATACGTTGCGATTGGTCAAAAACAATCAACAATTGCAAACGTAGTACGTAAGCTTGAAGAAACTGGCGCTATGGCGTACACGACTGTTGTAGCAGCAGCTGCTGCTGATCCTGCAGCGATGCAGTATCTAGCACCTTATGCTGGTTGTACAATGGGTGAGTACTTCCGTGACCGCGGTGAAGACGCGCTTATCATTTATGATGACTTGTCTAAACAAGCTGTTGCTTACCGTCAAATTTCATTGCTTCTTCGTCGTCCACCAGGTCGTGAAGCTTATCCAGGTGACGTGTTCTATCTTCATTCACGTCTACTTGAGCGTGCTTCTCGTGTATCTGCTGACTATGTTGAGAAATTCACGAATGGTGAAGTTAAAGGCCAAACTGGTTCATTAACTGCATTGCCAATTATTGAAACTCAAGCGGGTGACGTATCTGCATTCGTACCAACAAACGTAATTTCGATTACTGACGGTCAGATCTTCTTAGAAACATCATTATTCAACGCAGGTATTCGTCCTGCTGTGAACGCGGGTATCTCTGTATCACGTGTTGGTGGTTCTGCTCAAACTAAGATCATCAAAAAATTGTCAGGTGGTATCCGTACCGCTCTTGCACAATACCGTGAATTGGCTGCGTTTGCTCAGTTCGCTTCAGACCTTGACGAAGCAACTCGTAAGCAACTTGAACATGGTCAACGTGTAACTGAATTAATGAAGCAAAAACAATATGCTCCATATTCAATTGCTGACCAAGCAGTTTCAATTTATGCATCTAACGAAGGCTATATGGCTGACGTTGAAGTGAAGAAAATCGTAGACTTTGATACTGCGTTGATCTCTTACTTCCGTTCAGAGCATGCTGCGTTAATGCAAAACATCGATGCAACTGGTAACTACGACAAAGACATCGAAGCTGCAATTAAAGCAGGTATTGAAAGCTTTAAAGCGACTCAAACTTACTAAGATTCAACGATGTTGAATCTAGTTAAGGTTTGGTTCACGGATCAACCTTCGGAAGCTCGAAAGGGCTTTCGAATACTAGGTTAAGCGTATGGCAAATTTAAAAGAAATTCGCGCCAAAGTAGCTAGTATCAAAAGCACGCAGAAAATTACTCGCGCGATGCAAATGGTAGCAGCTTCTAAGATGCGTCGTGCGCAAGAGCGCATGGCTCAGGGCCGTCCGTATGCCGAAAATATGCACCGTGTAATTGCTCATTTGGTACAAGCGAATCCTGAATACAAACATCGTTATATGGTTGAACGCCCAGTAAAACGCGTTGGCTATATCATTGTTTCTTCAGATCGTGGTCTTGCTGGTGGTTTGAACATTAACTTGTTCAAAAAAGTGGTTAAACACGTTCAACAGCAACAAGAGCAGTCAATTGAAGTTCAATTTGCTTTGATTGGTCAAAAAGCGGTTTCGTTTTTTAAAAACTACGGCGGTAAAGTACTTGGAGCAACTACAAACGTAGGTGATGCACCAAGTCTTGAACAGTTAACTGGTTCTGTACAGGTGATGTTAGATGCATTCGATAAAGGCGAATTAGATCGTATTTATCTTGTGTCAAACGGCTTTGTCAATGCCATGACTCAAAACCAAAAAATCGAACAACTCGTTCCTTTGGCTGCGGCTGATACGAACGAAGATCTTAACCGTCAATATGGTTGGGATTACTTATATGAACCAGAAGCTGAAGAGCTTTTAAATGGTTTATTGGTTCGTTACATTGAGTCTATGGTTTATCAAGGTGTGATTGAAAACATCGCATGTGAGCAATCTGCACGTATGGTTGCAATGAAAGCTGCAACTGATAACGCAGGTGAGCTTATCAAGAGCCTACAACTCATTTATAACAAGCTGCGTCAAGCCGCGATTACTCAGGAAATTTCTGAGATCGTTGGTGGTGCCGCTGCCGTTTAACATTATTTTGAATTGAGGAGACAGCAATGAGTAGCGGTCGTATCATTCAGATCATCGGCGCGGTTATCGACGTCGAGTTTGAACGCAACAGCGTTCCTAAGATCTATGACGCTCTCCAAGTTGACGGTACTGAAACTACTTTAGAAGTTCAGCAACAACTTGGTGATGGTGTAGTTCGTACCATCGCAATGGGATCTACTGAAGGTCTTAAACGTGGTCTAAACGTGTCTAATACTGGTGCGCCAATTTCTGTACCAGTAGGTACTGCATGTTTAGGTCGTATCATGGACGTTCTTGGTCGCCCAATCGACGAAGCTGGTCCTGTAGCGACTGAAGAGCGTTTACCGATTCACCGTCAAGCACCTTCTTATGCTGAACAAGCAGCTTCTACTGACCTTTTAGAAACAGGTATTAAAGTCATTGACTTACTTTGCCCGTTTGCAAAAGGTGGTAAAGTTGGTTTATTCGGTGGTGCCGGTGTTGGTAAAACTGTAAACATGATGGAATTGATCAACAACATCGCGAAAGCACACTCAGGTTTATCTGTGTTTGCTGGTGTTGGTGAGCGTACTCGTGAAGGTAACGACTTCTATCACGAGATGAAAGATTCTAACGTTCTTGACAAAGTAGCAATGGTCTACGGTCAGATGAATGAGCCACCAGGTAACCGTTTACGCGTAGCGTTAACTGGTTTGACGATGGCGGAATACTTCCGTGATGAGAAAGATGAAAACGGTAAAGGCCGTGACGTATTGTTGTTCGTTGACAACATTTACCGTTACACATTGGCTGGTACTGAAGTATCTGCTCTTTTAGGTCGTATGCCATCTGCAGTAGGTTACCAACCGACGCTTGCAGAAGAGATGGGTGTTCTTCAAGAACGTATTACATCGACTAAGTCTGGTTCGATTACATCTATCCAAGCGGTATATGTACCTGCCGATGACTTAACAGATCCATCGCCTGCAACTACATTTGCTCACTTAGATGCAACTGTAGTATTGAGCCGTGACATCGCATCTTCTGGTATTTATCCAGCGATCGATCCACTTGACTCTACTTCACGCCAGTTAGATCCATTGGTTGTTGGTGCTGAGCATTATGAAATTGCACGTTCTGTACAGAACGTATTGCAACGTTATAAAGAGCTTAAAGACATCATTGCGATCTTGGGTATGGACGAGTTAGCTGAAGAAGACAAACTTACTGTGTACCGTGCACGTAAGATTCAACGTTTCTTCTCTCAACCGTTCCACGTAGCTGAAGTGTTTACTGGTGCTCCTGGTAAACTTGTACCACTTAAAGAAACAATTCGTGGCTTTAAAGGTCTTCTAGCTGGTGAATACGATCACATCCCAGAACAAGCGTTCTATATGGTTGGTGGTATTGACGAAGTGATCGCTAAAGCCGAGAAGCTTTAATTAGCAACTCTCATTTAGGAGATTCACATGTCGACTATGCAATGTGATGTTGTAAGTGTTAAAGAGTCTTTGTACTCAGGCACTGTGACAATGCTTATCGCAAAAGGTGCTGGCGGTGAATTGGGTATTATGCCTGGTCACGCGCCGTTAGTCACTTTGCTCAAGCCGGGCGCGATTCGCGTTCTGCTTGAAAACGGTACAGAAGAGTTAATCTATGTATCTGGTGGTGTTCTAGAAGTTCAACCGCATGTCGTTACGGTTCTTGCAGATACTGCAGTTCGTGCTGACAACTTAGATGAAGCTGCAATTCTTGAAGCACGTAAAAATGCTGAACAGTTGCTTGCAAATCAAAAGAGCGATTTGGACGCTGCTGCTGCTTTGGCTGCGCTTGCAGAAACTGCTGCTCAGTTGGAAACCATCCGCAAAATCAAAAACCGCGCTCAATAAGACGCAGTTGGCGATTGAAAAACCACCCGAGAGGGTGGTTTTTTTATGGTTAAAAATATATATTTACTAAATAAAATTATTTAGCGCAGTAATTTGTAAATGTTTAATTGTTACGAGATAGAAAGTGTAGAGAATATTAAATCTATACTTTAAGCAGAGAACACTTTTTTCGTATTTGATACGAATGTATTACTTAATCTATATTTTTATCAATCAGAAACATTAGAGAAGATTTTTTCTTCTATTGAACATGTAAAAGATAGAGCCTTCATTCCATTTCAAGTATGACTAGAATTTGAGAATAGAAGACTAAATATTATTTCAAATAATTTAAATAAATATAATAAACTAAAAAGTATTTTAAATGATGGAAAGGATTCGATATATAAAAGTATAGCTGATAAACAAGTATATAAAGATCAAATTAAATTTACTCAGTCAAAGGATTAATAGATCGAAAAGTTCATTAAAGTTAATAATGTACGAAGTATTAGATACAAAGTATATGCATTGTTATTAAAGTTCACCCACTTTTTTACTAATATTTGGAAGATACAGAGTTTCTTTAGGTAACAAAGCCGTTGCTTCATCCAATTTTCCATCAAAAACCAACTGATGTACATGTTGCGCTTCTTGGGTAATGTCTGTGATATTCACAATCCAATCCTGAATATAGTGTTGAACGGCTTCACCTGTTAACCCAATTTGAATTGCACGATAGTCCAAAGGTTCTAAGTATAGATTTCTTTCTGGATCCCATTGAATACGTACTGGATGTTGATCTTTAAAATGTTGCCAAGTTTCATTGTCCATGTGTTCAGCTTTATGGCTTGTACAACTATGTTCTAAAGCCCAATCGAAACCTTGTTTAGATATATCAATCGCAAGTATGCTTTTCTGTCCTTCATCTTTATAACCCCATCCACAGCGATACATCATCCATAAATAAGATGGTTTAATCCAAGTCATACGGCTTTCTTTAAAAAATGGATTATTTAAGAAACCATGTTTTACCGCATGTTGTGCAAGGGGAGGATTGTATGCTTGATAAACGCGTATGGTATTTTCGGCTTGAAATGCACGTATTTGTTTAAAATTATTCATTTTTCTCCAATAGAAATTGTGTTTTTATAAATTGTTTTTTTAGCAAGATGCTTAAGTTCTTTTGTTGTCTCTTGAATTATTCTATATGAAATTTTATTAATTGGCAATATGACACTTTAAAATTTATTATAAAGCTAAGTGATTTGATACATTTTTTGCTAAAGTCGAATTTTCAATTCATTGCTAAATTTATATGTTAAAACATTGTATTTAGAATAAATCACTATGCACCTCATTGACCAACAAGCACACTTTTGGGAACTCTACCAAGCCCAAGACCAATACTATCTCAGTATTGCTGTCGATATGAGCTCAGTTGTATCTTGTTGGGATATTGCACTCACTGAAGCAGATATTGCGCAATATCAGCACAAAGGACGAATTGCAATCGAAGATTTGGCAAATTCAATTGTGGCAGAAACCTATCGTGGTGATTTTTCCAATTTAGAACGCAATAAAGTCCCTGTACAAATTCAACAACAAATGCAAATGGCATTTAAAGTATGGAAAACAGCGCAAGACTAAATTTTTATAGATCAACAGGCTGAATTGCAAAACCATCGTTTGGAATGAGTTTTACTTTAAATAACGTATCAAAGCCTTCAGAAATTTTGGGAATTTCAAGTTTATAAAAGGTCGCTTTTACTCCCTTTTCGGGAATATTGGCTTTACCTGAGCGTTAAGCATTACGCTGTAAAGTACTGTCGAGGTCTGTTTCAAAATAATAAGAAATAACTTGAAAACCTAGAGCTTTGGCACGTTGAATATAACGGGCGCGATCTATCTGGCGCATGTTGGTATTGTCGATCACAATTTTGGTTTTTGAAGCCAACGCTGCTTCAAAGATCATATTCTCACGATGCCTTGTTTTCAGCATATCTAAATTGATACGTAAATGCGTATGGTAAAAATAGTGTTGATAAAATGTTGATTTACCAGAAGCTTGTACACCTGTGAATAGGATCAGTTGCATGAAACACTACAAAAATACGATGAATTCCGTATTAAACCATGTTTATAAATTTTGCTACAATTGATTCAATGTTGAGAACGCTTATAAATCTAAAATGAAAAAATATATTCAATTTCGCTCTATATTTTCCGTATTTATTTTCGGCAGTCTGAGTGCATGTCAAAGTCAGTTTGTCACCACACCGAACCTACCCACTGAAGCCAATTTGGTGGCAAATTCAGTCAATAATGGTTTGGAAACGGATTTGAATATTGATTATATTATTGCCTTTAAAAATTTAAAAATGGCATATGGTCAATGTGTTGCTTTTACTGGTGAACATGAGTTTGTATTTACTGACAATAAATTAGAACAAGATCTGGAAATGGGTACTTTATTCGCACGTACAGAGGGTGGAGCCTATTTATCAAAAACTCTGGTGGAATCTATTGGTAAGAATAGAACCCGATTAACACTATTCTTACCAGTAGGTTATAAATCTGCTCAAGCACGTTTTAAACTTGATGCAAAACGAGCATTAGGACAAGATCCGTCATGTAATGTTGCAAAGCCTATTTAAATGAATCAATCAGATATCGGATCAACTTTGTTCAGAAGAAGCTGTATCTTTTGAGTTGGGAATCATCATACTGGCAAGTTTAAGTATATCCATCTGAATATTATTCATTTGCTGTTCAATTTTCTTGAAATCAACTTTTGAAATATCCAAGTCGCCATTTAAAAGTGCAGAGTTAAGAAGTTGCTGATTACTCTGTAAAACTTGCTGGCGTAAGCCATCTATTTCCTGACTTTTTAGATCTAGGGAAATTAAAGCAGTGTTAAAGCCCTGTAGCTCTCGACTCAGATCTTTTACGGTTTGTTGTAATACGATGCTGTTTTTAGATTGAACAGCTTGTTGCAAATCAGACTGAGTCTGTTGCAGTTTCTCAATATAATCACCCGTTTTTAATTGAACATCGGCGACATCACGAGCGATATAAAACAAATTGCCAGATTTCAAATCCTCAGCGCTTTTATGGGACACTTCTGATTTTTGCTCAAGTGCTGAATCAGATGCTTGAGTTGATTCAGTCTGTTGAGTGTCTTGTTGTTGACGTGATTGTTCAGCGGCTTGATTACAGCCCAAAAGTAAAATGCCTGAAGTAAAAATAATAAAAGGTAAAACAGCACCTTGTAGTAACTTTTTCATTGAAATCCAAAATTCATTTGATGGGCTATGTAGTGAATATAGGATGCAAAAATGTAGAGATTGAGGATTGTTGCAAAGGGCATACAGACTGTAACGTGAACCATTCAATTCTTTAAAAAGAGTGAAATACGAGTGCAATGGTTGCACTCGTACGCTTATTTAATCGTGAGTATCGAATGTTCTATAAAATGAGGCTAAAGTTTTTAGAGCATCAATTTACGATGTTTAGTATCAAGTTGCGCTGTTATTTAAAGTTGTGTTGTTATTTAGCCAATTCAGCTTCGATTGCTGAAGTGATGCGTGGGTCATCAGCAGTAATATCTGGTGCAAAACGTGCCACAATTTCACCATTTTTTCCAATTAAGAACTTCTCAAAGTTCCAAAGTACTTCTGGTTTAGGATTTGGCGTTAAACCGTAATCGACTAAATCTTTCCACCATGGACCTTCACCAATTCGCTCTGGAATTGAATGAATTAAAGTATCATAGAGCGGGTGCTTGTCATCGCCAGCCACAGAAATTTTTGCAAAAAGTGGGAAGTCGACATTGTAGGTCAATGAACAAAATTGCTCGATCTCATCATTGCTACCGGGTTCTTGAGCAAGAAAGTTATTTGCAGGAAAGCCTAAAACTTCAAATCCTTGATCTTTTTTTTCGGTATAAAGTTTTTCAAGCCCCTCATATTGTGGTGTTAGCCCACATTTAGAAGCAACATTGACAATTAACAGGACTTTACCTTGATATTGATTCAAGGTAACTGGCTCACCTTTGATGGTATTGACTGGAATATCGTATACAGAATTGCTCATGGCTTTATCCTTAAACATTAAGTCTTCAAGTAGGAAAATATGTTTAATGTTTTAACGATATTGCATGATTTCGGCAAGTTGCATTTGTATCTAAGTGCAAATAAAAAAGCAGATCAATAGACCTGCTTTTGGCATGAATCAAATTGAATTGATTATGGTGCAGCATTGGCTTTCGTTTGAAGCGCTTGCATTTCAGTTAACAGGCTTTGCTGTAACTCAGTACCTTTCTTTTGAAGTTCCATAATTTTTTGTGGATCTGGTGAACTCGCTAAACCAGCTTCAGACATCTCAACGCCTAGGTTGTTTGATTCTTTCATTTTGTCACGTACTGATGCAACTTCAGTACTCTTAAGTGCTAAACCATCAAGGTCTTTGTTGAAGCCATCAACATAAGTTTTCATTTTATCAACAACGCCTTTCAGCGCATCTTTATCACCTTTTTGAGCAGCTTGCATAACTTCAGTTTGGAAGTTTAATGCTTCTTTTGCTTTCGCTGTAGACATTGTTTGAAGTGCAGTTAAGTCACTTTTGATATCCGCTGCATTGTTGGTGCTGAGTGAAACAGCCGCAGCAGCTGGTTTACTGTCTGTGCCAGACGCAGCATCTGCTGGTTTTTTGTCACACGCAGTTAAAGCCAATGTTGAAGCACATAGCGTAGCAAGTAGTAATTTTTTCATTATAAAACCCTTCATTATTTAAAATTCTTAAGAACCTGACCCTAAGTCTACATATTCATAAAGTTATATGCTTAATTTTGAGCATAAGATGCAAAATGCACAATTTTAAGGCAATTTTCTATAGTATTTTTGTACATAAGCTTAGCAATAAAGTGAAAATTGTCACTCAAAAGAGGTTCTAATCTAAATATTGCGCATCTGAGCAGGTGTCTGCTGTGTATAACGTTTAAAAAATTCAATAAAGCTAGAAGTGTGTTGGTATCCCAACTCTAGGCTGATTTTTTTCACTGAAAAACCTTGTTGAATCAGTGAAATAGCATGAATGATTTTGGCACGATTGCGCCATTCAGACAGAGACAGTTTTAGTGAATCTTGGCTGAGTCGAAGTGCGTGTCGTTCAGTAATCTGAAAGCTATCTAAGATTTCCTGTAAACCGCGGTTAAATTGTTGGGTATCTGAAAGCTGTTCAAGAATTGGCTTTAAAATGGGATGATTTGTTTGCGGTAAATAGTGTTCATAACAGGGGCTATTTTGAATTTGATCAACCAACAGTTGTAATAGGTGTTGATGATATGTTGGAGAAGGAATCCCTTGCTTTTGCTGATCCAAAATTTCTTCAATGGTATGGCGCAAAAATGGTCGAATACTTAATGTTTGTGTGTTGCTTGACAACTGTTGGCAAAGCTGCGGATGAAGACGGATACAAATATAATGTGTTAATAAATCATCGACCGCTGTACAGCAATGTTCAGTTTGCGGGGGAATCCATAAACCATAACTGGGCGGTGATAAATAAGTTTGATCTGCAACTGTCAGCTCTAAAGTACCATTTAGGCTTAAATTGAAGTCACCCCATAAATTACAATGAGGGGTGACGACATCATGTTTCTGATAGAAAAATTCTTCTACGGAAATCAGATTGGAATACATGGTTAAAAGTTTTAACTCTCACATTGCATAGCATTGGTTTCAGTTTTTGGATTATTTAAGCCTCGACTCAAAGTGAAAATTGAAATAAAGGCTAAAAGAATAAAGCTAAGTACACTATACAATAAAATGTTGGCATTAAAATGATCAACAATATAGCCGCCGATCAAAGCACCTGTTGCAATCATCACTTGGAAAAAACCAACAAATAAAGGCATGCCTTTTTCAACTGCATGAGGCGCATGTAAAAACATCCATATATTGGCTGTTGTTGGAAACGCACCAAATGCAAAACCCCACAGCGCAGTCAGAATAAATGCACCAATCGGTTGAATTGCCAAGAGTGGGAAGCCGAAGAACACAATTCCAAAACAAATTGCGACAAAGGCAAAAGTATAGCGAACATTTAAATTACCACTGTAACCAGCAAACGCATTCCCAAATACGCCAGCTACACCAAATAGTAACAAGAGTGAACTGATGGTTGCATTATCAAAACCTGCTGAATTTTTGAAAAATGGTGTGAGATAACTAAATGAAGAAAAGTGAGCTAAACCAATTAATAAGATAATAATTAAACCTTGTCTGGCTTTATTGATTCTTAATAGAGCAGGTAAATCTTTAAAATGGATGGCTGATTCTGGTTTTAGACTCGGGATAAATTTGACACCCAGCAACAACACAATAAATCCAATGACAGCGGTAATGGCAAATGATGTACGCCAACCATAAGCATCACTGAGCCATGTGCCAATTGGCACACCAAGTACAGTCGCTAAAGTTACACCAGCCATAACCGTCGCTGTTGCTTTGGCAATAGGCAGGTGTCTCGGAGCTAAACGACCACTTAAAGCAATGGCAGTTGCCCAGAAGCCACCAATGGCAAAACCAAGAATAAAACGGCTGATTAATAAAATTTCAAAATTCGGTGCAATTGCAGTAATGGCATTGGCAATAACCATGGTTGCAGCAAGGGCGAGTAGCAAATAACGTCGATCTAAATTTTTTACCAGTACGGGTAACAATGGAGCCGCTAAGGCTGCCATGATGCCTGGTAATGTAATCATTAACCCTGCTGTACCCACAGAGACATGCAAATCTGTAGAAATGCTATTCAGAACACCAATAGGAAGGAATTCGCTGGTGACCAAAGCGAAAGCAGTGATAGCAACGGTAAGCAGTGCTAGCCAACTGCCTTGATTACTGGGGGCAACCTCTGATGAAGGTTGTTGCGAAATTTCTGATTGCATCATGTTCATGAATATAGTCCTGATGAAAGCATGAGAATGGGATAGGGAGTTTTAATTGATTAGCGATCGTTATAAAAATAAAATATTTGATTAATTCTTAGCTGTCAATTAATTTAATAATGTTTGTTATAAAAATATGTGTGAAGATTATGGCGGATTCTGAAGAACATGATTTAGTCGCAGAAAAACAGGTGATTAAACGCGGACGTGGTCGCCCCAAATGTTTTGATGAGCAACAGGCATTGCACAAAGCGATGTTGTTGTTCTGGGAATTTGGTTATGAGGCGACATCGATGAGTGATTTAACCAAAGCACTCAATCTTACTGCACCGAGTATTTACAGTAGTTTTGGTGATAAATCACAGTTTTTTTATGCCTGTTTAGCCTATTACTTAAAACATGAGGCTTGTTCACTAGATATTATTTTTCAAGAAGCCAAGACCGCAAAAATTGCGATTGAACTTTATCTGCATGAAAATCTTAAAAAACTTGTTCAACAGAATAAACCAACAGGCTGTATGTTGGTGACAGCAACCATCAATTGTTCTCAAGAACATGCACCAATTCAACATGATTTATTACTCAAAAGACAACAAGTCAAAGAAAGAATTTATCAACGCTTAGAGCAAGGGATAAAAGATGGTGATCTAAATCCACAAGCTGATTTACAAGCGATGGCAGATTATTATTCTACGGTGATCCAAGGTTTAACCATGCAAGCTCGTGATGGTGTGGGGTTAAAACAGTTGCAAAATGTGGTGGCACTGGCAATAAAGACTTGGGACTTATTTTAGGTTTGAGAATTTTCAGTAATATCAATATCTCACAGTGATTTGTCTGAAAAACCCTATAGATGTCTGAAATGCCATATTTAAATTGATTCAGACTTCATTGATAATTCTTGCAAGTTCTCATGAATAGTGGAAGTTATGTACACCAACACGAAACCCATGTGGTGGGCAGTCAGTTTACCCATTATCGCTGTCTTGATCTGGTCACTCAATATTGCAGTGACACGTTATGTCACAGATTATATTTCACCTGTCAGTATTAGTTTTTATCGCTGGTTGGTGGCATTTATCCTTTTGACTCCTTTTATGTTGTCTAAGGTCTGGCAGCAACGGGATTTAATCCGTCAACACTTTGTTCAATTTGCCGTACTGAGTGCTTTTGGGATGTTCTTGTACCAAGGTTTGGCATATAGTGCGGCGCATTACACCACTGCAACGAATATGGGGATTATCAATGCCTTTATTCCAGTATTTACGATACTGGTATCGATGATGTTGTTGCGTGAAATTCCAAATCGCTATGCAGTGATCGGGAGCATATTGTCTTTTGCAGGATTAGTGTATGTGATCGGGCGTGGAGATTTTGCTAATTTGACTCAATTGGCAGGTCATTCTGGTGATCTGATCATGGTCTTAGCTGTGTTCTTTTATGCCTTTTATGGCGTATTTTTAAAGAAATGGCAATTAAAAGTGCCCTTACTCCTGAGTCTATATGTACAAATCGCATTTACTTTGATTTATCACTTACCTTTTGTATTTTATTTAGGGATCGATACGATAAATGCGAGTAATGTTGCCAGTGTGCTGTATGCAGGTGCATTCCCATCCCTGATCGCACCTTTACTTTGGATGATGGCGGTTCAATATTTGGGTCCAAATCGAACCAGTATTTTTATGAACTTAATGCCTGTATTTACCGCCATTATTGCTTATTTTTGGTTACATGAAGATTGGACGATTTATCATACAATTGGTGGGATCATCATTTTAGTCGGTATTGCTTTGGCACAAAAAAAGTCACATAGTGTCAAAAAAAGTAAATCTATTTCTGCGTCTTAAATTTAAAACGAGTGAAATTTATACGATTAATCAGCTATTTTGTGTTCTGATTCAGTATTAAATTCACTCAAAAATTATTTTTAATTAAGAATTTAGCGTTTAAAATCTTAAATAATAAAATAAATTTAACTACTTAAATATATTGCGAGTTTGTAGTCAATTGGTGATTATAAAGTATGATTAAAAAATAGGCGGAATAATATGTTTGTATTCGAAAAATATTTATAGGATAATATTTTTCATCGAGCCAATTAAGAATTTCTTAATGAAACTGGCTTACACTGTATTTATCAAATTCATCATACCCTCTGGATGTGATTAACCGCATCCTTTTTTATACTCAGCCAACCCTATATATGGCTGAGTTTTTTTTTGCTTTTTTTAATGTCAATTTTCACAAAAGATGACTTTTTGATTGAGATATTTCTGATTAATCACGAATGATTTGCCCAGTTGAGGCATCAATAATTTTGCTTGGCTCTCGGCTTAAACCTAAATCACCATTTAAATAATTCAATTCTGAGCCAAAATAGTGACTGGCTTCTTGTAGTGAGCGAGCTGGTGTTAAACTTGCAGGATTGGCGCTGGTTGAAACAATAAAACCATTAAATGCATTGCACAAAGCTGTACATAATGGGTGATTGGTGACTCGAACAGCGACTTGTGTATGTTGACCTTTGATCCATTGTGGAATCTGTTTGTCTGCTGGAAGTAACCATGTTGTCGCTCGTTCCGTGTGAGAACGTTGAGTCCAAGATTGTATAATTTGTTCACGAATACTTGAGTCTACATTTGTTAGTAGATGTTCAACTTGCGAAAGCTGACCTGCCAGTAAGATGACCCCTTTTTCAATAGGGCGTTGCTTGAGTCTAAGAATTTCTAAAAATGCGTGTTCATTAAATGGGTCGCAACCTAGACCCCATACCGCCTCTGTTGGATAAGCCAATACTTTACCTTGTTGAAGAATTTGTGCAGCTTCAGCAACTGAGGTTGTAATCATTGATGTTCACCTTGTCAGTTCGAAAAAATAAAAGGCTATTGTGAACCTTAATAGCTGACTCGGCAACGTAAGTATAGTCCAGATTGTTGAATGCACAGTCCCAACAGTTCTAATTCCATCAAATAACTGGTTAATTGTGCGGTGTTGAGTTTGGATTTTTGAGCCAATGTATCTAGGTCTTGCCCAATCCAATCTAGTAATTGGTAGAGTTGGAATAAATATTCAGGAATTTCAGGGGGCTGTGAGTTGGTTTCGGCTTGTTGTGTACATTGCCATTGGGTGGGTAGAGCTAAATCTTCCACAATTTGTTCAGGATGATCAACAAGGATTGCACCCTCACGAATGAGTTGATGGCAACCTTGGTGGTGTTCTCCATAAATATGCCCAGGAATGGCAAAAATAATTTTACCTTGTTCAGCCGCCGTTTGAGCGGTAATTAATGAGCCGCTACCCAATTGTGCTTCTGCGACAAGAACACCTAGACTTAAACCGCTCACAATACGATTTCGATAAGGAAAATTACGTGAAATAGGCTGAGTCTCTGGAAGATACTCACTGATGATGCTTCCAGAATTTTGTAGAATTTGCTCTTGTAACTTTCGATTTTGGCTTGGATAAACTAAATCTAACCCTGTACCAATCACAGCAATGGTTCGCTGGTTTTTGAGACCACCCATATGTGCAGCTTCATCAATTCCTTGCGCTAAACCGCTGGTAATAAAAAAGCCTTTTTCACTTAAATAATAAGCAAAATCATATGCCACTTGTTTTCCATGCGGACTGGCTTTTCGACTACCGACAATTGCAATCTGAGGTTGACTCAAGTTTTGTGAAGACCCTTTTCCAAATAAAATTGGAGGATGGTTTTGATAAGGAAGCAGTTGTTGTGGGTAATTTGAATCGGTATCTAACAGAATAAAATCACTATGTTGTTGGATTTTATCTAAGCATATTTTAAATTGGGATTGTCCTTGTGCTGTTACAAAGACATTGGCTCGCTCGATATGATTTTTATGAATTTTAAGTTCAGACCAACGGGGTAAGCTTTCTGGAGCTACCGCTTTTGCAATAGAACCAAAATAACTCTCTAGCTTACGGAAGGCGCTGGTTGAGTGTTGAACCAAATACCAAAGTTGAATGGCATTCAATTGATGATCGGGTATTTGATTCAACATATTTACATTACACTACTGAAAAATCACTGATCTGTAATCGCAGGTGGTTTGATCTCAGCACCTATTTTAATCGGTAAGTTGCTTTCTAAAATATAAGCATAACTCAGATGATCAAAGCTTTTAAAAATCATCAGTGTACCAATTTGCTGACTTGGTAATTTTACCGATTCCTTGGTTTTTGGATCACGAACAACTTCACCTTGTTGATAAATACTAAATACTTGTCCAGGTTTCGCACCTTGTAAGTTACCGCGATCAATAGTGACTACACTGTGTTGTGCTGCTGTACCAATCGAACCTTGGACACGCACCACTTTACCACCAGTACTCACTTCATTAGTGGTGGTTGGATAGAACAAGCTTGGTAGTTCTGCATCATAGCTAGGAAGAACATAATCACCTTTACGAACTTCTGCATTGTAGCTCTTGGTCAATTCAAGTGTAGTGACATCATTTTCACCCGCCGTTGCGATTGCTGAAGCAACTTCAGATAACTCCAGCCCCGCATTAAACTTTTTACCTTCCGCATTGAGGAACATATAAGGTTTACCTTCGCGGTAAATGCCATAACGCTGACCTACCACTAAGCCATTTCCGCGTGCATATACGGTTTGACCCGCACCCGTAATCACACGATTATCAGCAGCGCCAATGGTATAAGGAATATTTTGTAAAGACTCAGGACTGATGACAATGCTGTGTTCTAGCCACGGTTGAATATCAGATAGAGGAATCACCGAAATTGCACTGTTTAATGACTCTACACGTACTTGAGGGCGTAAAGATGTTCCACCTTGATGACGACGAATAATACCATCACAACCATCACCTTCATCCACGCCGATTAATGGACGACCATCTAAAGTACATAACAGTAATTTATCGCCAGGATAAATCCAGTGGGGATTTTTAACATGTTTATTGCTTGCCCAGATTTCAGGCCAACGCCACGGCTTACTTAAAAATTTCCCTGCGATATCCCATAAGGTATCACCACGTTTCACCACATAAACATTAGGTGCACTGGATTTGAGTGCAGGTGGATTAACATTTGGGCTTGCATGTGTCATTTCCATGTAAGTGAATCCTGCACTTAAACATAGTGTCACAGCAAGTAACTGTTTCTTGAACCCCTTGGCATGAAAACCTGTTATGCCAGTTAAAACCTTTTTCATTATCATAATTCCTAAAATTATGTCTCTATATGCGTTATAATACGCATATTACACACATTTTTTTAATGAAGCATATTCTTCATTTAGTTTTAAGATCAATGGCATAGCAACAGAGGATACAGTATGGCCTTATTACCAATTTTAAGTTTTCCTGATCCCCGTTTACGTACCATTGCAAAACCTGTCGATGCTGTAACTGATGAAATTCGTCAATTAGCAGCTGACATGTTTGAAACCATGTATGAAGCGCCAGGTATTGGTCTGGCTGCTACACAGGTCGATCAACATATTCAACTTATCGTCATGGATTTGTCTGAAAATAAAGACCAACCTATGGTGTTCATTAACCCCAAAATAACACCACTTACAGAAGAAACATTCTCTTATGAAGAGGGATGTCTTTCTGTTCCCCAAATATACGATAAAGTTGAGCGTCCGTCACGAGTTAAAATCGAAGCAATTGACCTTGATGGTAAAGCTTTTGAGCTTGAAGCGGATGAATTATTGGCTGTGTGTATTCAACATGAAATGGACCACTTAAACGGTAAGTTATTTGTTGATTATTTGTCTCCGTTGAAGCGTCAACGTGCACGTGAAAAAGTTGAAAAAGTCGTGCGTCAACGTGAAAAGCAGAAAGTTCCTGCAAAACGTTGATATAGAGAATTGAAAGTTAAAAGTTTCTTGAATTTTTCTTCAATACAAAGCCCAATTTTGTTTGGGCTTTGTTATACTCTGGCTCGAAAAATGTTGAGACGAACGTTTTGTTGAGAATAGGTTTACTGCTGGGTTTTACCGCAGTTTTTTTACAGATTGCTGTATTTTTACAGCCTTTGCTACCGAAGCAATATCAAATTGCGCCGGTCTGTGAAACTATTACTCAAGCTTTAGTGCAAAGTCACTTTTATGAGAAACATCAACAAAGTACTCATCATCAACATCATTCGGCTTCTTTGACGCAGGAGGCTTCGGGTCATCAGCATCTGATAACACATCATGAGTCTGCTGTACAAGAACAGACAAGCCATCATCATGATGCAGGTCACCAGTGCCAATACTGTACAGTCTATGGCAATCTGGTTTTACCTCCAGAACTTGAAGTCAAAGAAATATTAGATCGTATCCAAGTACGTCTGGTTGCATTTCAAAAAGCATTTCGACATGTTTATTTTGTCCTGCAACGCTTATTCTTACTTCCTCAAGGACGCGCTCCGCCCGTTTTCGCTTAAATCAAAACTTTTTTAGGATCTTTTTGTCGAGGTCCTGATGCTGCTTTGTCGCAGCTCATATTTATGATTTAAGAGAAAGAAAATGGCTCAACCTCAATTTTTTTTACAGCCCTTAGCGGCTGCGATTTCTATCGCTTGTTATTCAGTAACCACTTTTGCTCAAGATCAGCAGGAAACTGCTCAACTCACACCGATTGTTGTGACAGCTCAGCTCAATAATGACGCCAACGGATTGATTGTTCATGCTGATCCTAAACAGCCAATTCAGCCTGTACCTGCAACAGATGGTGCGGACTATCTACAAAGTATCGCGGGTTTTAACGCCATTAAAAGTGGTGGAACCAATGGTGATGTTACGTTCCGTGGCATGTTTGGTACACGAATCAAAATATTGACAGATGGTACAGAAAACTTAGGCGCATGCCCTGCACGAATGGATGCACCAACATCCTATATTCAACCTGAAAGCTTTGATCGAATTTCAGTCGTGAAAGGACCACAAACCGTTCAATATGCCAATACAGGTTCAGCAGCAACGGTTATTTTTGAGCGTCAGAAACCAACATTGACTGATGAGAAAAACTATCTCGGTCAAGCCAGTGTTTTGGTTGGATCTTTTGGGCGTTTGGACCACAACATTGAAGCTGCTGTTGGCGACAGCAAAAAATATTTACGTGTCAATGCCAACCGTTCTGAATCCAATAGCTATGAAGATGGTGATGGTCATAAAGTTCCATCTTCTTGGGAGCGCTGGAATACGGACTTGGCTCTGGGATGGACACCCAATGAGGATACTTGGGTTGAACTAACAGGCGGTAAAGCAGATGGTGAGGCTGAATATGCCGGTCGAACCATGGATGGCTCGCAGTTTGCTCGTGAAAGCCTTGGTCTACGTTTTGAGAAAAAAAATCTGAGCCCTGTGATTAAAAAACTCGAAGGGCAGGTTAATTATAGTTATAACGACCATATTATGGATAACTATACTTTACGTACTCCACCACTTGCTGAAATGACACATGATGGTATGAAAATGCTAATGCCAAATCCAATGGCGATGCAAGTCACACGCCGTACCCTAAATAGTCGTTTAGTCATGACCAGTGAATGGGATAAGTTAAGTTTAATGACTGGGATAGATTCTCAGTTAAATAAACATGGCGGCAGTATGTCATCGCCAACGATGCCATCAATGAATGTTGCATTTAAAGAAGATATGCGTTTTCAATCTTATGGTGCATTTGGCGAGTTAGGCTATCAATTTAATGATGCTTATAAGTTAGTGACAGGTGCTCGTGTCGATCAAGTTAAAATTGATGCACTTAAACTGAATGATCAACGCAAAGAAACATTGCCAAGTGCATTTATACGTTTAGAAAGCCAATATCCTGATCATAATGCCAAGTCTTATATTGGTTTAGGTTATGTGGAACGTGTTCCAGATTATTGGGAATTATTTAGCACAGCACATGGAAATACAGGCATGACTAAACCGACTTTTAATGATCTCAAGACGGAAAAAACATTGCAGCTTGATCTTGGTTATCAATACCAACATGGTCCATTGAGCGCATGGACATCAGCATATGCAGGGTTGATTAATGACTTTATTTTATTGAGTTATCATAATCATCCGAAAGCTGGAATGGATGGGCATAGTCATGGTTCATCATTTAGTGCGGGTGCAAAAAATGTCGATGCAACCATTGCAGGTGCAGAAGCTGGGGTAGGTTACCAATTTACTGATGCCATTCAAGCTGATCTTAGTGCAATGTATGCATGGGGTGAAAATACCGACACACATCAAGCATTACCACAAATTGCACCATTAGAAGGACGTTTAAACTTACGATATGTGCAAGATCAATATTCTTTTGGATTGTTGTGGCGTGCTGTGGCAAAACAAGATCGTATTAGCCTAAACCAAGGTAATATTGTGGGTTATGACACAGGTGAAAGCAAAGGCTTTACGACTTTGGCTCTAAATGCTTCTTACAACATTCAAAAAAATCTGAATTTGTCTGTTGGTGTCGATAATGTATTCGATAAAACCTATACCGAACATTTGAATAAGTTAGGTGTTGGCGCTGATGGTCAAGTCGGCACACAGCAATTTAATAATACTGGGCGTAACTATTGGGCGCGCGTGAGCATGAAATTTTAATTTTACCGAAATATGAGGATGTCATATGAGTAACGACAGTAATAAGTTATCGCCAGAAAAGTCATTTTGGGGATGGAAGTTGCTAGTCATCGCAATTATTTTAAGCTGCATTTTCATGGGAATCTTCTATTTGGCGATTACCAATGAACCTGACTATATGCCAAGTCAAAAACAGAAAGCGGCTGAACAGCACGACATGTCTAAGATGAGTCATGAAGATATGCAAAATATGCAGCACTCAGCTTCAGAGCCAATGCATAATCATTGATGATGTGAAAATCTTAAAATAAAAAGGAGGTCTGAGGACTTCCTTTTTGATTACAGATATTTAAAACAGGGTCAAACAGTAAAGATAATTAGAAATGAATGAAAAAATAGAAGCTTATCTTGATATTTTTAAACAATATGGCGAAGTTTCCATCGCGGATGAAGAGTGGACAACAGCGTTTGAACAAATATTTAGAGAACGACTAAAAATTGAAGGAATTGACGAAATTCGTATTTATCAGACCATTGTACAACCTGATCGAAAATTAATTTGTAGAGTTTTTCATCAACCCAGTATGAAAATTCTTCAGGAATATCCTGCAAGAACAGCATTTATTCGTTGGTTACCGTTGCTTTGTATTGTGCTTTGTTATTTTTTAATCATCTCACTGATTGCTTTAAGTTCAGAAAAAATGTTGACAGTGGCATTTCTACTATTCTTACCTTTTAGTCTGGGTGCGATCATGGAGTATGTGAAATCTTTAAAATCTCCAAATTCGTTAAAACAAACATTTCTTCAGCAAATTTATATTTTATTCGGGATCATTGTTGTTGGTGTAGTCATTTTAAGAGAGGGTGGCATTTGTCTGATCATGGCAGCGCCGATATTTTTCCTCTGTTCGACTTTAGGTGCGACATGCATGCATTTTTTATGTCGACGTTTATGGAAGCCATATAATAAAGTTTACTCTATTGTACTTTTACCTTTGCTAGGCTTGTTACTATTACCTGATTTCTCTCAGTATCATAATGGTGTAACACGCCAAGAAATTATTGTTAATGCACCTATTCAAGATGTTTTTGCATCAATTAATAATATCCAGCAGATTCAGTCCAGCGAAATAAAATTTAGTCCAATTTTTTTAATGGGTTTTCCAAAACCAATTTCTGGAATGACTGAGCAAACAGATAATGGTTTGATTCGTCAAATTTATTGGCAACGCGGTATTCATTTCCAAGAAAAAATCACTCAGTCTCATGCACCAACGCAGTTGGCTTGGACTTATGTTTTTAATCAGGAATCATTTCCCAAAGGATCTTTAGATGATCATTTGAAAATTGGTGGAGCATATTTCAATTTGTTAACAACAGACTATCAACTGGAAGCCATTAGTCCACAGCAAACGAAAATGGTATTAACGATCGATTATCGTTTATCAACTGAAGTGAATTGGTATGCGGATTTATGGACACGCTATGTGCTGAATGAATTTAGTGATGTTGTACTTAATATCTATAAACACCGCTTGGAAAAACAAAGTTAAGGCTGAACACCTTAACTTTTCAAATCATGACTGATGCATACTCGCGAGTTGTTTTCCTGCATTTTGATAGAGGCTTAGGGCATATTCTTGTTTGGCACGACCACTTTCTTGCAAATATTGATCAAGTTTAGGGATATGTTTTGCGCCACGATAAACCAATGTATTTTTAGCAATTAAATACAATGGATACCATGCCAGCGTACGCGGTTTCAGTCCTAGATTTTTCATTTTACGTTGCCCAATAAAAAACTGAGTAATGTCTAAATGGTTTTGATAAGCCTTTCTTTGTAAAAATCTATTGAAATATTTATAGTGCCGCTCAAAAGGTTCTTTGGATAAACTGACGGCTAAAGCTTTGCTGCTTTCATCAACTTTGGGATGTGCATAATTCATCCACTGTAATAATTTCCATGCTTCAGACTCTTTATTGACTAACCATTTTTCATCTATTCCCATTAACCAACCCGCGTACTTCCAAAAATGCATCAAGGCATCGCACTCAGCTTTGCTTGGAAAAATACCAATGGCTCTCACACCGATCAGAAGCACCGCACTAAAGGCAATATTGGTCATGGCTTGATCATATTGATTGATGGGTGTGCCCCAAATCTCGTGATCCCAATCTTTTGACTTATTCAACTGATAACGTACAAGAGAATGAATGAACCGAACATAAATCGTCGAGATAAAGCCATCGTTAAAACGTGAGAAGCTATTCAGTTGATTGACATCTAACCACCACTTATGCGTTTCTGCTAAACGTTTTCCTGCATATTTATGCAAAGCCCCAGTCTGAATAAGTGGTTGGTTAAAGCCAGGATATTGATAACCTGTCATTAAAGCGAGATCACGTAGGATAAAAGTTCCATTGGAACCTAAACGATGCGTGAATTTGATTGCTGTTTCAATTTTGGCTGAATCCAGCCAACTCGGTGCATGCTCGACAATTTTAAAAAAATCAGTGAGCACTGGAATATCATGAGGAAGTTTATCTAAACCTTGATACAACGCCGTTTCAAAAAGCTTGCGATTTTGTCTAGGGTTGGTCATAACCCAATCCATAACTTGATCCATTGCATTATCACCAGTTTGTAGCGCATCGTTTAAAGATAAATACTCGGCATAACTTGGCTGTAGCGGTTGTTCTGTAAAATAATGAAAAATTCTAGTCTTGAGATTAGTTCGTGACATTTTTTCATAGGGTGCAAGTCGTTGTGGCTTAACTAAGGTTTGCATTTTTCGTTTGACCTGATTATTGTTTAGTCAAACTCTAATATGAATAATTATTCGTATTCAATTCGCATTTCGGGATGAATATGCCAATGAGAAAACAACCCCAACAACAACGTGCTCGAAATGTTGTAGATAGCATTTTAGAAGCAACACAATTGTGTATTGCTGAACACGGTTTGCTAAATGTCACCACACCAAAAATTTCTGAAAAATCAGGTGTCAGTGTCGGGTCGATATATCAGTATTTTGGCAATAAAGAAGAAATCATTCAGGAGTTGCTACGCCGTAAAAGCGAGCAGCTCGGACTTGCACTTAAACAAATTGCCATCAGCCAAGAAGGTTTAAGTTTAAATGAAATCATACCGCTTAGTATTCAATTCGGTTTTGACATGATGAAAGCTGATGGTGGTTTCTTTATAGAGGTGTTGAAACATTGGCATGGTTATAACAATTCAGAAGCTGCAAAAGTTTTAGAAAAGCACTTCTATGAAGTCGGCTTATATGTATTCAGTCGCTTTTTTAAGGATTGGAGTTTTGAAGTGCTTAAGAATAAGTCTTTCGTCATTATTAACAGTACGCTTTTTACCATGATGCGCTATGTAAGCCATAATAACTTTCTAATTTCAGAGCAACAGCTTAAAAAAGAACTAACCTTAATGATCTTGGCTTATTTGGAACAAGACACCAACATCGTGCAATCTCAAAGCCAAGCCTAAAATAAAAGGCGATCCAAAACGTCAGTCCAAAATGTCAGTAGATGTGTGAAAGAACGGATTGTTTGGTTATTACCATTTCCACACGTGTCCTCATATGTAAGTAGAGTAAGTAGAGATAGTCATTCAGTAGATTATTGTGATCTTGATTCATAGGTAGGTATAGAACAGGAAATAATGAAGATAGAGATCAAAATTCGAGTGATGGTGCAGAACTGGAGAGGAGTGTTCAAAGAGACTAGCGAATTAAAATCATATTCAATGTGTATTTTTTAAGCCAAAAAAGCATTTTTTCAATAAAAAAGCCAGATTTAGGGGAATAAATAAGCAAACAAAGCGAAATTAAGAAAATA
>NZ_JBXPBY010000019.1:0-101027 GCF_056930735.1 Acinetobacter sp. B-6
GCCTGCTCAGCGTTACTGCCCTGCTGGTGTATATGAAATCATGGAAAATGATGATGGTTCTAAGCGCTTCCAGATTAATGCAGCAAACTGCGTTCACTGTAAGACGTGTGATATTAAAGATCCTTCACAAAACATCACATGGGTAACACCTGAGGGTGGTGGTGGTCCTAACTATCCAAATATGTAAACCAATAAACCCGCTTCGGCGGGTTTATTATTTCATATTATTTATAGATCAACATTTAATGTATCGTAAGAATCAATTAATTAAAAGCATGATATAAACAAGAAATATAACTAATGAACATTCAAAAATTTAAAAACGTTAGGATTTTGATAATCATTGTTGATGCTGTAACCAAGCTTTTGCATTTTATTCTCAGATCTATCTCTTTCAATCTTCCATTTATTTAAATCATTAGACAGTAATGTGTTCCAATCTTTATCTCTAATTTTCTCATCATATTGGTAAAAATAATGAGAAAAGAAAGTAACAAAATCCAAATGAATTTTCACATCATCAATAGATTCACGAAAATTTATCGTTAAGATGACATTGTTTTTATAAAATCGAAGAGGTTGACGTTTTAAATCACTCGAATACTTCTCCCATTTTTCTTCACTATCTAAATAAAAACCATCCAAACTCCCGAGATAGTTAGGTATTTTATTATTCGCTTCAAATGATTGCTTTCCAAATATTCTTGGCTCAGACTCGAAGTAAAAGACTTTCCAACCATTTTTATTCAATTGCTTTACAATTCCCTCATAAGCAAGATAACTACTTTTTTCATTAATTTTTTTGGCCTCTATATTACTCATATCAAAACCTATATCAGTAATTCCTTGCTTTGGATAGTTAGCATCTGATACAAAAACTAAATTTTCTAAATGATTGAAAACTAAAACTGTATGGTCATATCCATCTTTTAAATTTAACTTAAGCTTTCTTTCTTGGTTAGTATCTAAATTTGGTCTTATAAAACCTACACTTGCACCTGAACTATATTGTGAAAAAAATTTAGGATTATTACTAATTAAATTTTCTCTAGAATCTCCAACAATAAAACTAATAATATAATCAGATTCATTCATTTTCTTTTCTTCCTGTTTACTCATTGTCTCTGAGGATGAATTACATGCTGCCAAACTGAATACTAGTGCAATTACCAAGACTTGAATGATTTGATTTGAATTCATTATGATTCCCGACTTAAATTATTGGCAATTTTTCAGTTATATCACCTTCAGCTAATCTGGCTAAACAATTTTCCATATAACCAGGATATTTTTTCATAACATAATGAAAATCTTCAGCAATGCGTGTAATAAATTTCATTCTTTCTTTAACTATATATAGCCTTTCGTTTTTTAGCATATCTTCAAAAAACTTATCTTTATCAGATAATCCATTTAATCCTATTGGCAATGTACATGAATTTGTAAATACTGCCTGCCTATTTTGAACGTCTGCAATTAAAGCTCCAAATTGTGTATAGTATGGATGATTACTTTCAAGCTTAGACTGTTTATCAAAGATATCTTTTAATCTCTGATCAGGTTGTCCATTCGGAGAATAAAAACTTTTTTCTAAAACAATATGTTGTTCATGAACAGCAATTGTCATTAAATTATTAAACTGAGCATCTTGTTTCTTTTGGATTATTTTTTCAGTTTCAAAAATTTTTACATATTGAAAAGCTTCTTTCAAATTATTCAAAATATTATCTGAGTATTTAAATTTTTCTAATTTATTATATGCTTCATTATATGGAATTTTATGCATATCATTTGCTACTTTAGTATCATCAGTGTTACCATCTCTTTTTGATAAACAGTCATTAAATGTATTAGAAAATCTACAATAATACTCATGATAAGGATATATATCTAAATAAAGCCAAAGATTACCCTTTAACATACAATATCTCATATAATCAAAATCTGATTTTGTGATCCCACCAGTCGCTATAAAACGTCTATCACTTATATCTATTTTATCTAAAACTTTATTGGCTCCATCAAGAATAACACCACCTCCAATTTTTGAAACAAAATCATCTAATGCTAAAATTCCACAATAAACTTGTTTTGCTGCAATCGCTCCTAAAGCCATCCAATAAAATCGCCCTTTATACTTAACATTACCTATTTTATTTTTTTCTAAATACATTTTCGCATATTGACTAGAAATTAATTTTACTCTTTTTTGATCATCACTTCCTTTATATAAAAATTCTCTATTAACCTCTCCCCCATGAACAACTTTCTTTATAACTTCTAAGCTTTTATAACTTGTTAAAGCCATATATGATGAGTATTGAACTAATGACCACATATTTTTACAATCAACTTTAGTAATACAATTACTATTACATATTTCATTTGTATCTGTTTCTTGCAATATCGTCATTTTTGTTCCTCTTTATCTTCTATTTCATTAACTATTAAATCTTCGTAATTAAATTCAATCTTTAATTTTTGACTTGATACTGTACCCAATCTTTTAGTGAAACCATTTTTATCACTTTTCCCTAAAAATTGCTCATTAGAGGTAGTATTCGTTATTTTGTAATCTAAATCTGCAAGTTTTTTTCCTAGTGGATCTAATAATTGAAATTTATCATCAAAAATAGAACTTATTGGTAACTTATCAAAACCCACAGCAATTTCTTGTGGTCCCAAAAACTTATGTTGTCCAGCTTTAACTTCAAACAGACCTGGTGTGGTTGGCAAAACACCTGCACCACCAATCTCAATTTGAGTAGTATCAGCAATTAACACAATTTTCTTACTGGCGATAAATTCAATACGATCTTCAGTCGAAATGATTTGAATACCTTTACGAGCAATCAAATCCGCACCATCTCCTTGGGCTTGGATCTCCACTTTACCTTTTGCTGCATAAAGTCTTGCGCCTTCCTGTGCTGCAAACAAACTAATCTTGTTTTGTGCATGCACCAAGAAATTCTTTTGTGTACTCAGGTTGATGCTATCACCCGCACTATGACTAATTTGTTTATCCGCAGAGACATGAATGTCTTCATTGCTCGACAAGCCAATTGAATTCGGCGAGGCTAAAACCATCAAGGCTTGTTTAAATGCATCGGCTTGATTCTTGGATTCATCAGACTGATCTTTTTCCAAATCCGAAATAAATGATTTCAAATAATCTAGATTTTCTAAAGGATCAGTCTGTTGATTCTTGGCAACTTCACTTAAGGCTTTGGCATTGTTCAGGCTACTTTCTAGCTGACTTTTGGCTGCGGTTGTATCTAGATGATTACCTGATGCCCCATCTTGTGCATGGCTACTCAGCAGTAAGCCTTGACCTGCGCGTACCGCCCCCCATTGATCCGTTCTTAGCTCAAAGCCTTCTCCTCGACCTTCGCTGCTATCTGTCTCTTTTGGATGACTGAGGTTGCCAAGGTTGAGTTGAGTTGCACCATGACTGCTGTGTAACTGACTGCTGATCTGGTTGGTGGTATCGTCAAATCTCAGTTGGTTATAGCCACTGCCCTGATATTCCTTGCTTTTAATCCCTGCCAGCTTCTTGGTATCGGGTAACTTGCCCTTGTCATCAAACTTGCTCGGGCTGCGTTGTGCTTCATGGATTCGACCCACCACAAATGGTCTGTCAATATTGCCATCAAAGAAGTCGATGACAACAATCTCTCCTATCCTCGGTAAGAAACGTGCCCCATAACCTTCGCCTGCCCATGGCGTCAATACATCAACCCAAGCTGAGTCGGTATCATTGTCATTCGAGCCTGCACCACCATCATGGCTGTGGTCTTCATTGCGGGTAAAGAGGAAGCGAACCTTGATGCGTCCCCATTCATCCACATGAATTTCTTCTCCACTTGGACCAACCACTTTGGCGCGTTGTGGATACGCCACTGGACGGTGTTTGAGTGGGTTGTATTCTGGCGCTGTGCTGATGTTTCTGCGTTGTAAGATCAGCTGATTGGCTTGACGTTCTTCACTGTTATTTGTGGTGATACTGTTGCTTGTGGGGATACTGGTGAGCTGCCAATGACTTTGTTCAACTAAACGATTGATTTGCTCATTGAGGTCTTTAGGCAAATTATTTTGGTTATAAAAGGTTTTGGAGATGATCAAGAACTGCTGATCGGCAGAATCTTTTTGATCGATTTGAGGATGCCCTTTTAGCTCAAGGTAATAGCCGACTTGTGCATCTCGTACCGTCGATATTGCCGTGAATTGTTTGGCTTGGGCATCGTAGTAGTTGCTGAGGTTTTGGTTAAAGCGTTCGATCTGACTGTTGCCTGATGGTGTTGCACCATCTTCCCCATTCAGGTCAGGTATCCATGCAGGGCTAAAGTGCCATACTTGTTCTAAGCCTAGACTAGCGTTGTCGTACTGGTCACTGTGCTGATGTTTGCTTTGTACATTGCCTGCACCTTCTTCGGTTTCAAGAATATCAGCTTGCCAACGGTGAATATGTACTGAAGTCGGTTGGAGTGAACGTATACCTGTAAATGTGGTAATAGTATCTTGCTGTTCTACCGCGGAGCTGCGGTGAAAGCGGATGCTTCTGCGTTCTAACGCAGTATATTGGCTGTTGTCATCAATTAAACGTAGTTTTTGAGCTTGGATCGGTGCTGAAATGTTGGCAACATTAAGTTCTGCTTCATCAATCAACCAGCTTAAATTTTCACTTCTCATCAAACGAGTGAGTAGATCGTGGTCGCTTTCGTTCATCTGTATAATCAATGGACGAACATCGTAGTCTTTGGTCAGCCCAGTTTTATCTAAACTCAAACTAGCAGCAAACAGCGGACTTCTTTGCTGCCACTCTTTATGCAATATTTCAATGACTTGAATCACTGACTTATTCATAAACACTCTACTATTACGGCGTTTATGCCACAGTGATGTCGCATCTTCAAGTTTGAGCTTATAGACCGTCAGTGCACCATCACTTTGTCCCTGTGCAGCTTCGGTAATGATGCCTGTGGTACGGAACAGTTGTCCGCGGTCGGTAACTTGGTCGATTGCAGCTTGGCAACCGATAAACTGTTTGAGTGGAATATTTGCAGATGTTGCAAGACAGATCAGTTCTGCAGACACGCCTTGATTGATGGCATGTTGTCCATCAATGCGTTGCAAGAACACTTGGGCAGTCAGATCAGGATTGCTAAACTGAATATGCAAAGCTCTTTTTTGAGCGGTTAATCCTAACTGATCCAATACTTTATAAATACTATTGACTAAACTATTCATTAGAATGATTTAATTATTATTAACAAATGTGTTTAGATTATACTCAAAAGTCAAAAAACTGTCATTGAAAATTTGTAAAATTTAATATTTTCTTATATTTATCAAAAATATAAAATAACTAAAACCAAGTACAAAGATTATCCAACTTTCTAGACACTCTCATTTGCAATTGATTTTAGAAAGAATTTATTCAAAATCTGTATCACAATTATCAATTATTTTTTAAAGCTTTATCTCTCATTTTTGTATTCAACTTTATATAGATGTTTACTTGTTAATTGGCTTTTAAAGATTGATGAGCTGTTGAAAATCGCTAGTCAGATGCACTTGATAAAAACAATAAAATTATGTTTATGCATCTGCCTCAACGAATGTTCTATGATTTCACTATTGTTTAATAATTAACCTTTTTTGACGAGATAATGAAATTCTTTATTGCCCGCATCATCCAAAATTTCTTCTTGTAAAACGAGTTCATGTCCCAAATGCATACAAAACTTAGGAATATCCCAAGAGGTTGAATTATCGGTCGCGAAAACCTCTACCACATCGCCAGATTTAGATTTCCGAATTGCTTGATGCAACATCATTACAGGCTCAGGACAACGCAAGCCACGTGTATTTAATTGAATGTTTGCTGTAGGCAATGGTTCAGACATATCTCATCTCAAAAAAGCTAAATCAGTCCAAGATTTTAACACAAACTCAAATAATCAATAAGGCTTGTTATCTCTGTGTAAAAATGACGCATGCATTCATCTATTTACCTTATTTAATAGATAGACATCTGTATTTTCTTCGGTATGATAAAAAAACATTTACTAGATATTAAGAGTCTTTAGGAAAGATCATGCACGAGGAATCAGGCCCGTCGTGGGGAATGCGTGGCTTACGCAAATGGTTAGGTACAGCACCAGAAACCCGCGATGAACTGCTAAAATTAGTACAAGATTCACGTCGTTTTTTAGAACCCGATACTGTGGCAATGTTAGAGGGCGTGTTAGACCTTCCTGCCACAAAAATTCGTGAAGTAATGACCCCTCGCACAGCGATGGTGAGCTTGCAAGAAGACGACCAACTTCTTGATATTTTAGATGTGCTGATTGAGTCCGCACATTCACGTTTTCCAGTTTTCTCATCTGACCAACCTGAAAACGTGGTAGGGATTTTATTGGCTAAAGATCTATTGCCATTTTTAACCAATCGTAGCTCTGGTGTAGATGTTCATGCATTAATGCGCCAGCCTTTATTCGTCCCTGAAAGTGCGCGATCAGATCAAGTTTTGAGAATGTTAAAAAATACCCAGACTCATATTGCCGTTGTCATTGATGAATATGGTTCAACTGCTGGTTTGGTGACTTTGGAAGATATTCTTGAAGAAATTGTTGGCGAAATTGAAGATGAGCATGACAATGCCGATGAAGAAGCTCAATTTATCATTCCTGATACCACCCATAACATAGCCAATGCATGGATTGTGCAAGCACTTACACCAATTGAACATTTTAACAATGTTTTAGATGCTGAATTTTCCGATGATGAAGTAGAAACTATGGGCGGATTACTGCTTCAGGAAATTGGTTTGGTCAGTGATCTTCAAGGTCAAGTGGTTGAACTTGAAGATTGGCAATTTACCATTGTTGAAGCAGATGCCCGCACTATTCATCTGATTCGAGCTGTACGTAAATGAGAGCCTATTTTGACAAGCTGTTAAATTCATCACAACAACAAAAACAATTGCCCCTCATTTTCCCTTTAATCATCGCATTAATCTCAGGTGCAGTATTTAGTTTAGCACTCGCACCTTATTATTGGTGGTGGCTGGCAATCTTATCACCAGCCTTACTTTATGCTTGCTTAAAAGGTCGTAGTCCTCGTCAAGCCTTTGCCATAGGTCTTAGCTATGGCTTTGGACTGTGGTTTGTTGGGGCATTTTGGCTTTATACCTCCATCCACGTTTATGGTGATACCAACGCAGTCCTCAGCGTATTGATGATTGCAGTTATGGCATTTGTGATGGGGCTATTTACGGCAGTCCAGACATGGGTTTATCGTCGTTTTTTCCCTGAAACCCCATTAACATTTACACCGCTTTGGATCATCTTTGAATGGTCTAAAACATGGGTGTTCACCGGTTTTCCGTGGTTGTTTGCAGGATATGCGTTCACTGAACGATTCTTAGATAGTTATGCGCCTTTATTTGGTGTATTTGCGGTGTCTTTTGCCGTTATTCTTCTTGCCTGTGCCGTGGTGGAAATCCTGAATAGGAAAGTGTTTTGGGTTGTTCCTGCGCTTGTTGTTTTACTTGGCGCCTGGGGAGCTTCTTTTATCACTTTTGTACAACCGAAAGCTGAAAAACCGCTCTCTGTATCGCTCATTCAAGGTAATATTCCTCAAGATTTAAAATGGCTAACCGAATACCAAGTCAAGACTTTAGAAATTTATGTCAACTTAAGTCGTACTGAATGGGGTAGAGATCTCATTGTTTGGCCTGAATCATCCATTCCCCTATTTCAAACAGATATTGAACAATTTTTGGAGATGATGGATCAGCAAGCCAAAAGCTCGGGTACAGCATGGGTGACAGGCATTCCTTATTGGGATTTAAAAGAATCAAAAAAGAATGGCTATCCAATGTATTACAACAGCATGATGGCTTCTGGTGCAGATTCTTCAGGTTTGTATAAAAAACAACGTTTAGTCCCTTTTGGTGAGTACATTCCACTTTCTGGATTGTTATCTTGGGTCTTACCCGCTTTGCAAAATGATCCATCGATGAGTGGCTTTTCTCAAGGTGCATCGAATCAAAAGCCTTTTAATATTAAAGGACATGATTTAGCTGCTGCGATTTGCTATGAAGTTGCTTATCCAAATCTTACCCGACGTAATGCGATCAACAGTGATTTTTTAGTGACTGTTTCGAATGATGCATGGTTTACGGGAACTGCAGGTCCATTACAACATTTGCAAATGGTTCAAATGCGTGCCAAAGAGAATGGGCGTTGGTTTATCCGTGCTACCAACACAGGCGTAACTGCTTTTATTGACCACAATGGACATATCGTAAAACAAGCGCCTGTAGATCAGAAAGCGGTTCTGCGTGGGGATTTACCTGCAATGCAAGGTGAGACGTGGTATACCCGTTTTAGCGATTATCCGATTTTAATTTTATCGCTTTTATTGTTAATTTTAGGTTGGTTTTATCGCCCTAAAACAGTCGACATCAGTTTTAAAGCACGACGCTAAAGCAGCCCCCCAATCGCATCAAAAGCACCTTCTCTATGCATCATAAAGGAGGTGTTTTTGATACGGATATATCATAATGTATTAAAGTAACTTGGTCCCCAAAGGCACATTCAAATCTGGGACACACAAGGCAACATGCCCATCTTGATTATGAAAACCTGTCACTAAACACTCAGATTGAATAGGACCAATTTGTTTCTTTGGGAAATTAATCACAGCAACGACCAACTTTCCAATTAAGTTTTCAGGCTGATAGAGTTGGGTAATCTGCGCACTGGATTTTTTAATACCAATCTCTTCTCCAAAATCGACATGTAAAATATAAGCAGGATTACGCGCCTTCTCAAATACTTCAGCTTGAATAATTTTTCCTATACGTAATTCCACTTTAAAAAAGTCATTCCATTCAATTTGTTGCATTTGGTTTTCCTCTTTCTATTGATCACCATAAATATCTAGGATCTGCTGACAATTCACCTATGTTTGCGACTATGTGTGTTTTTAGCCGACACTAGGCAAAAAATACGAAATTTAGCCACTCTAAATGATGAGAAACACTGTTTTACAGGGGAACGACGAAGCGATACAAAACACACGAGTCCCCCCGCTGCAACTTGCGCTACAAACAAAGTCATGCTTTTTTTGCTCAGGGTTGTGGTTCAAATTATCTCAGCCGGTGTTATGAAACTTGAAAATAGTCTCGCTATTCTCTTCCTTTCCTTGCGGAGTATATTCCTCATGCCTGCTCAATTTTAACCTACAGCGCAAGCCATTTATGAAATGTCAACAGCCCTAGCATCTTAAATAAATTTAGCCCCATCGACCTTATATGAAATGGACAATGAATCATTTAAAAAGGACATTTATTCAACATATCAAATTTTTAAAAAACGAATCTAATTCAATTATATGTCGCTATACTTTACCTGCCATTCACTGATTTTTTCTTTCAATTGTTTCTCGCTTTATGCTACATTAGCTGTGCTGATCATAAAGCCGTAAACGTTTACGTCAATCAACGTGCCAACATATCTCCAACAAGGCTTGGAGCTATTTTTTATCAAAATTTGAATATTTTGATGTGGCACTGGCGTTTGTTGGTTTACGGAGTAAAAAATGCAAAAATCTCAATCTTTTTATTTAAGAAAAATTCCAAATCGTTATACTGCAATTGTAATGCCTTTCTTTTTATCAATTATTATGACCTTTATTGTGTCATGTATTAGTACGTTGAGAAGTATGGGTTTCGACAATTTTTCCGTCAATACGTGGGTTTCAGCATGGGGAATTTCATGGCTGATCGCGTTTCCAGTATTGCTTCTGCTTTTACCGATTGTGCGTAAAATAACGATGCTTATTGTTCAACCGAGTTAATTGGATTAAATTTCAGTTTTTAATCAAAACAGTTAAAACACAGAAATGAAAAACCGAGGACATTTCCTCGGTTTTAACTCGCCAATTAAATTTGAGTCACTAAATATGACAACATGCCTGCTAGAAACAGCATAGGAACATAACGGTATAAACGTACTAAATATTGTTCTAATAATGATGAGAATTCAGTTTTTAACTGAATCACCGTTAAATTTAAAGCATTATAAAAACTGATAATAGATAATGCACTAAATACGCTAATCGCCATAAACCCAATTACGATTTGACTACTGGCATCGGCATTTTGCCAAAGGTTTAAAAAAAACTGGCTAATCGGCAATAAGCTCAAAATTAAAAGAACAGATTTGAGCATCGTCCAATGAAATTGGCTAATTTCATCTGATAATAATAATGCTTTCATCTCATCCTCCAAGCAATGTAAATTGCCTTGAGAACTATTATGCAAGCTTTTTAATAAATAAAAAGTCTATTTTTATTCACAATTTAACATTCTTGTAACTATCAAACATGGGAATAATTCTTATTATAACTCTCAAACATTAATTATTTAATATAGTTGATAAATTTCAACAACTTATAATATAATTATCAAATAAGAAATATTATCACTTCACTCCACATTTATTATCTCGATAAAGTGAAGTGATTAATTCCATAAAGTACTGCAAAAAATACTTTTAATTATGGCTGGTAATAAATATCAGCATCGTTTCCTTCGCCGCCCTGTTTACCATCTGCGCCAAAAGAATATAAATCAAACTTACGACCTTCTGAACCCGGAATGACATATTGAATATCATTTTCCCAACTGTCTTTTGGATAGCCACCTTTAACATAACCACCTGGTAACCAGTTTTTCGCTGTTGCAGGTTGGTTGACCAACGCATCTAAACCACCTTCTTGACTATTTGGATAATGACCATTGTCCAACTTATATTGATCAAGTGCACCTGCCACACCTTTTAAAGTAATCTTTGTGGTATCAACTTTGGCTTTTTCTCCACGTCCCATCACATTCGGCACGATCAAAGCGGCAAGTACACCTAAAATCACAATCACAACCATCACTTCAATTAAGGTAAAACCTGACTGACGAGTCCTATTCATCTTACGTAGCATCTACTTACTCTCTATTCTTTATAAAAATAATTGGCTTAAATCATATTGTTCATATTGACGATTGGCAACATGACAGCAATTACAATCACTAAAACAATACCCGCCATAAATACCAACATTAACGGTTCCAACAATGCCAATAAAGTTGAAATAAATGAAGATACTTCTCGATCCTGCATATCTGATGCACGACTTAGCATTCGATCTAACTCACCAGAAGCTTCACCGCTTTTAATCATTTGTACCATCATTGGTGGGAAATAACCACAGCGCTCCAATTGCGTTGCCAAATTCCCACCTTCTGTCACTTTTTCTGCAGCAACATTGACTGCATCACGAATGACCCAATTACTACTCACGGCTGCACCAATTTTTAAAGCATCGACCAAAGGCACACCTGATTGAGTGAGAATGGACAAGGTACTGGCAAAACGTGCAGCATTTATACCACGAGATAATTTACCAATTAATGGCAGTTTGAGCGTTAAACGATCAAAAGCATAATGCCCTGCCGACGTTCGTAAAAAACGAATCAGTAAGAAGATTCCCACCACACTGGCAACCAAAATAAATGGCCAAGCTTGCCGAATAATTTCACTGGCTTTCATCAAAGCCACCGTAATCCAAGGTAAAGCCTGTTTGCTTTGGTCAAACGTTTTGACGATGTCTGGAACAACATAAGTCATCAAGCCCATAACGATTGCAAAAGACATAAACATGAGAATAATCGGATAGATCATTGCACCTTGAATTTTCTTTTGCATCGCAAAACGGTTTTCCGTGTAGTCTGCAAGTTGGTCTAAAATTAAGTCTAAATGTCCAGAACGTTCACCCGCAGCAATTGTCGCAATATATAAATCAGGGAAACGCCCTATTTGTTGCATCGCTTGTGCTAGAGAATGCCCTTCTAAAACTTTGGAACGTACAGAAAGTAAAAGATTTTGCACGTAGACTTTTTCACTTTGTTTGGCAACGGCACGTAAAGCCTCCTCAAGTGGAATTGCAGCAGCAACCAAAACGGAAAGCTGACGTGTCATGAGTGCCAAATCATAGGCTGAAAATTTACGTTGAAACAAACCCGAACTTTTATTTTTGTCTTTTTGTTCAACAGCATCTACGCTTACAGGAATCCATTCTTTATCCCGTAATTGTTGACGAATCTGACGTGCTGAATCACCTTCTAACACGCCTTTGTGCTGCTTTCCTGAAGCATCAAGCGCAGTAAATTGATATGCTGGCATTGTTATGCTCTAATTTTCCCAAATTTTTTGATTACGCTGTTGCGTCATACCCTATAAATCATTCATATTCATGTCTATCAATGACGGTTACACTCTAACACAAGCCGAATATGGACATGAAACAATTTCATCACAGCCTCACTAAATTAATGAGCCACTGAATTTAAAATGCCGAATACCATTGTTACACCACAAACTATTTATCGTGTTCAAGTTGCTGTTCCAGTGTATTTGAATGACTGTTTTGACTATCAAGTGAGTGCTGAACAGTACGCACAGGCAGAAATCGGTGCACGTGTTGCTGTGTCTTTCGGACGACAAAACCTTGTTGGGGTGATTGTAAAAAAAATTCCGATTGATGAACCTATAGACTCTCATTTTAAACTCAAGGCAATTACTGAACTATTAGATAATCACGCTATTCTAGACAGTAAAGTTTTAAATTTATTGACATGGTCATCGCAATATTACCAATTCCCAATTGGTGAGGTGATTCAAACTGCCCTTCCTACATTACTCCGCCAAGGTAAACCTTATGATTTATTGGCTCGTGTCTGGAAAGTAATCGATTTAAATGCTGAAGACAAAGTAAAGCGTTCTGAAAAACAACAAGATGCTTATAAAATTCTAAAATTACATCCAAAAGGAACGCAGGAAAATATCCTAAACCTGAGTGGTATTGAAACAGCAACACTAAAAGTGCTTGAGAAAAAAGCAATTATCCAATTTGCACTTGAACCTCAAAATACTCAACCTGAACCAGTTCAACTGGCTCAGTTGCCACTCACTCCCAATGAAGATCAAAAGAAAGCCATCCAAACGATTTTAAAGGCACTAAAGAAATATCAAGCATTTTTGTTAGATGGTTTAACGGGAAGTGGTAAAACTGAGGTTTATTTACAAGTGATGCACGAAGTACTGAAACAAGGCAAACAAGTGCTTGTTTTAGTCCCAGAAATTGGCTTAACACCACAAACCATCAGCCGTTTTCAGTCACGCTTTCATTGCAATATTGCATTGCTTCACTCTGGTTTAAATGACAGCAAACGTTTACAAGCATGGCAACATGCACAAACCGGTAAAGCCTCTATTATTTTAGGGACTCGCTCTGCAATTTATACACCTTTACCTAATCTCGGTTTAATTATTCTGGATGAAGAGCATGATCTTTCATTTAAACAACAAGAAGGTTTCCGTTATCATGCCCGTGATGTTGCTTTATACCGTGCGCATTTAGAAAATTGTCCAATTATCTTAGGTTCTGCCACACCAAGTATTGAAAGCTATTATTTGGCTCGTCAAGAAAAGCTGACACGTATTGAATTAAATCAACGTGCAGGCGTCGCGTTGATGCCGAAAATGCATTTGATTGATTTAAAAGTTGCTAAGAAGCAACATGGCTTAAGTGATGTTTTAATCGAGGAAATTAAAAAGCGTCTAGATAAAAAAGAACAGGTCTTAATTTTTTTAAATCGTCGCGGTTATGCACCTGTATTAATTTGTGAAAGTTGTGGATGGCAAGCCAACTGCCCAAATTGTGATGCACACTTTACCTTACACTTAAAACCTTATCAGCATTTACACTGTCATCATTGTGGGACGATTAATCGTTTGCCTGATGCCTGCCCACAATGCAATCAACAACAATTAAAACCAATCGGCATGGGAACTGCAAAGGTTGAAGAAACCTTAACTGAATTATTCCCCAACTTTCCTGTACTTCGCGTCGATCGGGATTCAACTAGCCGTGTCGGCAGTTGGCAGAAAATCTATGATCAGATTCAAAAAAGTGAACCCACGATTTTGCTTGGGACTCAAATGCTCGCCAAAGGGCATCATTTCCCATATGTCACTTTGGTTGCAATCTTAGATATAGATGCAGGTTTACTCAGTGTCGACTTTCGAGCAACAGAGCGTACAGCCCAATTGATTATTCAAGTTGCAGGTCGGGCAGGTCGTGGAGAGAATAAAGGAGAAGTCTATTTGCAAACACTTCGACCTGATCATCCTTTATTAAATACTTTGATTCACAATGACTATCGAACCTTTGCCAAGCAAACCTTAAAAGATCGTCAAGCCGCTTTGCTTCCCCCTTTTCGCTATGCCAGTTTGATACGCTGTGAATCTAAACATCAGGAAGAAAATCTAAAGTTTTTGACTGAAATGACGCAATTACTTCGTCAAATGTCGGAACCACACTTAATTGATATTTGGGGTCCTATTCCAGCCCCAATGGAGCGTAAAGCAGGTCGTTACCAAGCACATGTGGTATTGCTTTCACAAGATCGAGCAAAAATGCACTTTTATGTCCATCAATGGTGGGCCCAATTACTACAGCAAAAACCCTCTACAATGAAAGTAACGATTGATGTTGATCCACAAGAGTTAAGTTGAGTTTTTTTATTATATGTTGAACATACCTCTATCTAAATTCAACCGCTTGTATAATCGAATATTGATGTATTCCCTCGTAATATTAAGTAAATTATAAATATCAATATTTTTATCAATTTCATGGTGTTGATTCTAACTAAATACTTTCATTCGATATATTGGAGCTTAACTCTCCACAGACAAAAAATACTATTTTCCTTGCAGATATAATCAATTCAAAATTTTCCAAAAAAGTAATTAACTCCATAGATAAAAAGTAATCAACATCCCATGATGCTGCTTTTTCTTTATCTAACGGAAGATTATGTATTAAATTCAAAATCATTCCAGCACTACGAAAATCCGAAGAATGAACTTGTAATAATACCTCTTTTAAACAGAAATCAAGTATTCTACGCGTACTCTCTACAGGAACGAATGAGGAATTATCAATAACATATTGAAGACAATCAACAATATGCTCTTTTGGATTTCCATTTAACAAAACATTTCTACAAGAGATTATGTTTGCGCGAATAGAATAAATAATATCCATTAATATCCTCCTGGTGTGTACATAAGATCTGCTGGAGTTCTTTAATAACCATATGGTAATTCAACTCTTTCAATCGGCACTTCAAATATTCCCGATCGGTTAGCTCCAATTATTCTATGATGACTAACATCATAGAATTTATAATAATTTTACTAAAATCTAGTTAATACATTTTGACTTTAAAAATTTATGAACATTTTCTTTAATTTCAAAATTTTCATTTATTTTTTTAAGATCATTACACGATAGTTGAAAATCAACATTTTGAGGAGAATATTTTATTTCACCTTCAATATTTAATGCCACCCATACATATGGCTTATTTGGATCTCCTGTTGTAATTCCTAGAAGTGTGAATGGCTCTCCAAATGGTTGCGGAATTATTTTCCAATTTGAATTTCTATTATTTGATTCTATTATATGGATTGTCTCCCACTCTCCTTTGCCTTTTAGCTCTTGATATAATTCATAAACAAACCAACATAAAGATAGAAGAATAATTATCACAATAGAAAATATAATTTTTTTCATCTTTCATCTCTACTTAGGATCAAATTCTTTAACAAAGTTTGGCACACTACTACCTTGACCTAAATGGTATGTAAAACTCTGCTCTTTCAATTAATTTATTCACAAACATTTTATCTTTAAAATTTACTTTTGAGTTTTAGAAAAAATAAGACCATCAAATAAAGAGCAATTAAAATTGGAAGCACAAATATAATCTCAACCACTCTACACTTCCTATTAGCACAAAAATCATTGCATAAACTATATTCAAGCTAAATATATGTGGTCAATACTATTTTATCAAAAATGATAAATAAATTGCAAAAAATATAATCATCCTAATCATGAATAAAATCTACACAGATAATATTTTTACAAGTTCTAAATTTCAGCTGGATCCTATTATACGACACTCAATATCTTTAATAAATAATGTAAATAAACGAGGCGAGAAATGCGCTTTTTCTGCCTTTTCTTTTAAGAGATTAAAAAAATCAGCATCTGGAAAATCATCATCATTTCTAATCTTAGAACCAATTTTTCCAAAAATTTGCAAGAGAATATCATTTATAAGATCAATTTTTTAGTCATCAGTTTTTAGTAACGAATCACGACTATCATATATGGCTATCCTTATTTCCATAGACAAATAATAACCTAACCTAGAGAACCAAATTATTTTATGGTCATTACTTAATTTCATGAAATATTCTTTATCAAGACTAGAAAATATAGCCTTATTCTCATTAGTATGATTAGTCATAATTATTCACTTCTAGGTAAAAGATTAATATTAATACCGTTTTCTTGTAAAACAGATCTCTTGCATTAGTCAAAACTTAAGCAGACACGACCTTTGATTTATAAGAAATTACATAAATTCCAAATGATTAAAAAACTACTTTCGCAAGAGATCTAATGTATATTCGAATATTTTTTTGCTGTATAAAATCACTTCTTCATCTAGCAAGATATCCTTTATTTACTGACAATCAACTCTCATTCGGACATCTTTAATAAATTGTGAAAAATCAAAATTAAATCTCCCTAATTTATCTTCAAAAATCGAAAATAAAACTTTATCTTCAATATCTAATTTATTTTTTATTAGTGATGTAACTTGTATTGAAATTTCCATTTGAACATCATTAATAGCATCTACTTTAACATCCTCAATAATATTTTCTTGACGATAATTATATAGTATTTCCCTAACCTCTAAAGTTAAATAAAAACTAAATCTCAAAAGCCACACAGTTTTATCTAATTTATTTAGATTAGCGTAAAACTCAAACTCATTATTAATAAAATCATTTTTAAAGTTTGAAATTTTCACTATTAATCTCTTCTAGTTAATAAATCATTTAAAATCAATATCAATCCCATTTTTCTATATTTTTAGTGCTTTTCAAAAAGCTTAACATACTAATATTTAACTTTTCAGTAGCTGAATATAAATAATCAATAAATAAATCATCAGGATAACTATTGATATTTTGAATTTTCCTTCCAATCTGTGGGGAGATTTGATGGTGTATTTCATTAAGAGCATAGAGTTTACTTAGTTTAATATTTATATCTTTTTCTTCATGAAAAATTACTCTAAATTGAATTGTTAAATATCCAGAAAAAACTGTAAGCCACTTGATTTGAAGATCTTTATTTAAATTCAAAAAATCTGATTTAGCTTCAATCCATAATTTATTCACTCAAATATCTCCCTTGGCAGTAAATTAACATTTATTCCTCTTTGTTCAAGAATATAGATTCTAGTATTTCCCCCATATACAGTACCATTAGGGCTTACCATTAATGAATTATCACCATTACGTGGCCTTAAAGACTCTATAATAGATTGAGAAGACTGACCTCGCCAATAAGAATAGCTTGAACCATTCATCAATGTGCTAGGTGGATGCATGAATCTTAAATTTGGTCTTGTATCATTCGGTCTACATTGAGATTCTAATTGGCTATTAATCTGCAACCGATTTAAATCTCTTTGTAAATTTTGAATATCTCTTATACCCACAGGATCATTCATTGGTCTGTAAGTTCTATATGTGTAATTTGGGTCAAATTGCCTAATTCTATCGATATAATATCTAATTTGGCTAGCCGTTATAGGATCTATTCTTGATGATGGTCCTCTTCGAGTTGGCGCTAACCCATTTTCATCAACAAAACTAACCGGATTATTTTCTACATAAGCATAGGTATTTAAACCACCCGCCAATCCAATCGGATCACTCTGAGTATAACGCCCTATACTGGCATCATAGTAACGATTCCAGTTATACCAAAGCGCACTTTCAACATCAAAATACTGTCCTGGAAAACCTAAGTTAAAGTCCCCAATACTACTGTGAACCACAGCACTGTCATAACTACTGAGTTGTGCTTTCCATACTATGGCTTGATTTGCATCTGTAATAATCTCTGGACGACCTAAATGATCATTATGGATATAGTAAAATTGATTGTTTGTAACGAATCCAATCGGTTGACCACCCAACCAAATATAAATCTTAGACAAACTACCATTTTGTGAACTAGACAGTGGGCTTTCAGCCAATAAGCGACCATCAACCGAATAAATATAATTAATCGTTCCACCGCTGCCAGATTTACGGCTACGGAGATTAAAAGCATCATAGTCATAACTTACCGTAGTACCTGTATTAACACTTTGCAGACGGTTAAAACCATCATAAGTATAGTTAACTGTTCCGCCATAACCAGTTTTCTGGATCAGATTACCAACACTATCATAGCTAAAACTTTTTGCTTCAGCACCTGTGGTACTGTTTAAACGATTACCTCGACCAAGAACATAACTTGCCGCAGCATTACTGTTACCCCAACGGTAGGTTCGGTTATAGTTACTATCATTTTGCCAACGTTCATCATTGTAACGAGATGAAGCTATCTTGAGTTGTCCAAGCGTATCGTACCAATAGTCAATTGATTGACCTCTATTCAATCTATCATCAATTTTTGTCATCCAATTATTGGCGTTATAATCATGCTTTAGATTTTGAACTCGTGGTGAATATATGCTTGTTAAACGGTAGTCTAGATCATAGCTGGTTTGTCGTGATAAACCATTGCCATAAGTCCAGCTTTTAATGCCACCATAGGGTTCATAAGTGACATTGCTGACAATAGTTTGTATGGTCGAACCTATCTTAAATTTAACAGCACGAACTCGATTTAATTGGTCATACTCGTAAATGACTTTGTTGTTGTCATTTTCACGGCTTTCACCAATCAAATTACCGAGATTGTTATAGCTCCAATAGGTTGAATAAGTAACGCCAGCGATTGTTTTGATTTCTACTGCAAGCTGACCGTCTTTGGTATATCCATAACCTGTGGAAGTCACTCCATCTGCTGTTGCACACAATTGTCCAATACCATTAGTACAATTGTCATAAACCCAAGTTTGAACATGATTGCCTGATTGTGCCTTTATACGACGATTTAAAGCATCATAGCTATACGTTGTAATAACATTATTTGCTCGTGTTAAACGAATTAAATTACCATCATTATCATATTGATATTGGGTCACTCCTGTATCAGGACTGTTTGTTGATAACAATTGACCAAATCCATCATAAGCATATGTCGTTATATTCCCTTTAGCATCTTTGATATTAGTTAATTGTCCAAAAGCATCATAGGAATAAGTAACAGATGAGCCATCACTACGAGATTCTCGACTAATATTGCCTTGTGAATCATAAGAATATGAAGTTATATTGCCCAAAGAGTCTGTTTGTTTGATGACATTTCCATTTGCATCATATTCATAACCTTGGTTTTGCCCATTGTTACCGAGATCCGCAGTGGTCCAACCAAGTTGATTATGTTGATTGGCTTTGGAGTAACGAAGCGAACCGCTTTCTTTATAGCGAACGCTCAACAGTTGCCCAAGATTTGAATATTGGTATTCTTGGCTACTTAGAATCTCTCGTCCTCGACCATGAGTAATTTGAGAAACTGTGCCATTATTATTGTAATAGATAGATTCTCTCACGCCATTACGGTCAATCTGCGTGACACCAAATGCTCCATATTCAAATGTTTGAGTCCGAGTCTGGTTCTGATCAAGAGTCTGTCTAATTTGAGTCGTTTGACCACGAGCATTGTAAAAATAATCTTCGATTAAACCATTTGAATAGGTGATTTTACCAACCAATCCTAAGCCACTATAATTTGAATAATATGTTACATGCCCTAATGCATTTGTGTTTTGAATCAAATTCCCTTCAGAATCATATTGATAAATTGTATTTTTACCATTACTGTTGATCACAACAGCACTCAACATTCCATTGCTGTGTAAACTATAGCCATAGCCCGTTGCACGACAATTGACTGTCCCTGTTTTATTACAGATGTTCTGACTTTTAAGTCGATAACTCGCAGATTCATTCACACCATAGTAGCTATATACTTCATCCCGAATTAAACGATTAGAACCATCCAATATTTGGATTTGAGTAATTAAATTTGTTCGTTCAAGATAGCTATAATTTCTGATTTGAGCATTGGCAAGGTTATTGTTCTGGATACCTGATATTTCTTGTGTAATTCGTCCAAAACCATCACGCTGATAGCGTGTTTCTATACCCTTCCAGTCTTTTTTGGAAATCACATACCCATTGTCATCATAGGTGATGGTTGCACTGCTATTTGGACAATTATTGACTCCACTTCTTTCTATTTTTGCGAGTTTATTTTTTTGATTATTGGTATAAATATATTTAAATACAGCACCTAAAGGATTTGTCACTGTTGTATAATTATCGGCAAAAACCAAGTTATCAACTTGTGTACCATCACTACGACCACTTTGAATCGCTTTATTTCCATTAAAAGAATAACTATTGTAACGGGTACCGTTTACAGAGATCCCACTCAGTACCTGACTACCTGCACCATTCTCTCCATAATGGTATGCTCGCGAACCTAAACTATTTGGATAAGTGACAGAAACAAGATATGGGATTTTTATTTTGGTGAATCCAATTCTTTTAGAGTATCTATATCTATAATCGTAATTATAAAGATAAATATTCCCTGATGGATCTGTCACTGAGCCCAACATACCATCTTGATTCCATGTTAAAACCACCGTTTTCCCATTGGTATGTGTCACTTTAATTAATCTTTGCTTTTCATCATAAGAAAGTACCCAGCCAATATTATGAGCATTCTTTTTACGAAGTAGCCGTCCATCTAGTGTGTAGGTTTCAACACCACCATCGGGTAAAATAACATTGGTTTCTGTACGAGTTCCCTGAAGCAGCATCAACTCATTGAAGTAGTAATTTTCACCGTTTGGTAATTTTCGAATTTTTCTTCCTTGAGCATCATTGGCTAAACGATAGTCAAAATTGTGCCGCCACTTACCATTGGCTGAGAAGTTCGCAGAACCACTCGCAAAAGAATCATAATATCGAACAAAGGCTAATGGCATTTCACCAGAGCCTAGAAAGTCCTGCTCTTGTTGGATCTTTTTTCCATTTGCAATCACGATAGGATTAGCAGTGGTGTCTGTAGAACACTCCGTTTGTGTTGAATTGGGAAAAATAACCTCACGATCACCAGAACCCGAATTTCCGCCACCGCCACCGCCACCGCCACCCCAAGGGTAATAAATTCCACTAGGAAATGGATCAGGTTTTGTTGCAGTTACTGTAATTGTAGGTAATGATCCCATACCTTGACGTTGACGCTCTAATTCTCTAGCTTCACATTCATAGTATTGAGAGGAATTATAACCATATTGGTCACAATCTAATGGTTCTAAACTTTCTGTAGCATTTGCATTATGAAGTACAACTATACTAAGCAAGTTAAAACAAATTAAAAAAATGTATATTCTATTTTTAGACATAATGACACCACAATAAAAGTAGTATGTGTGCCTTTTGGCACTTCAATGTTTTTATAAAGAAAGGGTAGATACTTTAGAATAGCCAATCTTTATTGGTCTTGTATTTAGCAATCATTAATATATGATAATAATTATCATTTGTAAATAAATTTATTAATTAAAATTAACAATTCATTAAGCGAAATTTTTTTAATTAAATGAAAAATTGAAATAATTTCATTAATATTTAAAATAAATTGGATCAAATATAAATATATTCTAAAATATTGTTCACTTAAAAAAGCTAGTTATCACAAGTGAAAACGATTACCTCTAATAGCAACAACATCTTATAAATTGCAACTAAAGTCATTCGTTACACTTCATCAAGTAAAAATGATCATCTAAAAAGAAAATACTATTGATATTGAAAAGCTATCCGCTCTAAGGAAAGACAATTAAGATAAGAGAATTTTAATATTAAATTATGAAAGAAATCCATTATTTTAAGACTTTAAATTTAAAGAAATTATTCACTTTTATTCTACTCACAAGCAATTTCTCAATAAATATCTCCAAGTCAGTCACAAAATCAAGCTACAATTTCCTAAGAAAGAAAAGAATGTAAGGCACGTGAATGTCATTGTTACTCCAAATCACCATTTTTCTTGGTGCAGCTTTAATCCTTGTTCCCCTCGGGAAAAAACTGGGCATTGCGACTGTGCTCGGTTATCTATTTACAGGAATATTGCTCGGTCCAAGTGCGCTGAATATTGCCAATGACCCGGAAGAAATTATGCATCTCGCTGAGTTTGGCGTGATTCTGTTAATGTTTCTGATTGGCTTGGAACTTCGCCCACAACGTTTGTGGGAAATGCGTCAGTCGATTTTTGTCATGGGGAGTTTACAAGTCATTGTGACCGGTGTGGTACTGATGGGTGCGCTCTTTTTGCTTTTCCAACAATCACTGCCCGCAAGCTTTGTCATCGGTTTTGCTTTAGCACTTTCATCAACTGCTTTCGTTTTACAACTCTTAGAAGAAAAACAACAACTCAACACCACACATGGTCAACAGTCTTTTTCTATTTTACTTTTTCAAGATATTGCCGCAATTCCCTTACTTGCTATCATTCCGCTTTTAGCAGGCAGTGAATCTAGCCATCACGGCGTAGCTTACTTTGCTGCAATTGTCGCAACATTTACAGGTTTATTTCTTTTTAGTCGTTATGTCATGCGCCCCTTTTTCCGCTTTGTGGCAAAAAGTGGTGCTACAGAACTCATCACCGCAGTGGGATTATTTATCGTTCTAGGTGTGGTTTTATTGATGGATACACTGGGCATCAGCACGACATTAGGCGCATTTTTAACTGGTGTATTGCTTGCAGACTCAGAGTTTCGTCATGAACTAGAAGCCAGCATTGCGCCATTTAAAGGATTATTACTCGGTCTCTTCTTTATGACTGTGGGTATGACCACACAAATCTCATTAGTCATAGACATGCCGCTCCTGATCGTCGGTGGGGCGATTGGTTTAGTCCTGATTAAACTGCTGACCATGCTAGCGATTGCACGCTATAAAAAAATGACTTGGACCAACAGCTTGATGGTTGCAAGCTGTTTGGCTCAAGGTGGTGAATTTGCATTTGTGGTTTTGAATGTCGCCAAGAGTGAAAAAGTGTTGACTGAAGCAATTTTGGAACCGATCACCTTGATTGTGACCTTGTCCATGATCTTCACCCCTGTTGTATTTTGGTTGGTCAGCAGTTGGCTTTTACCCTTAATCAATAAAAATACAGCACCTAAATACGATGACATTCCCAATGAACATCCTGCTTTAATTATTGCTGGATTTGGTCGTGTCGGACAAATCGTCGCACGTTTAGCACGTATTCGTCATTTTCCATTTACTGCAATTGACAACAATCTACAGCAAATTGACTTTGTTCGCCGTTATGGCGGTACTTTATATTATGGTGATGTCACACAACCTGATTTATTACGTTCAGCAGGTATAGAACAAGCTAAAGTTTTTGTTTTGGCGATTGACGATGTTGAGGACTCCATGAATGTTTCTCGCCATATTTTACTTAATTACCCCAACCTGACATTATTGGTACGTGCTCGTGATCGCTATCATATGCATTTACTGCGTGATGTGGGGGTAAAACATATATGGCGCGAAACCTATTTAACCTCATTGGGTATGGGTTATCGAACACTCTGTGAACTGGGCATGAGCAAAGAAGAAGCTTATAAAAGTGTTGAGTTGTTTAGAAACTATGATGAAGAACTGTTAGCACGCCAACAGCGCATTTATACGGATGAGCAAAAAGTTTTTGAAAGTTACCGTGATTTTATTTCTGAACTTGAGCATCTATTTGAAAGTGATGCCCAAGTAGAACATCAAAATCTGGAGAAATACAAAGATATGCCAGATCTGGATGAATCAGGTCTAGAACGTCCTACACCTCAATCCCAAAATGCATCAACCCAATATGATCGTATCAATATTGCCCGTGATGACGAAAATTAACTTTAAGTAGCACAGTTTTTAGGGTGAAATGAACTTGTGATTTATAATATCGTCACCATCTAAACAGGGATTTGGAGAATTTTATGTCTGATTTACGTCAACGTTTTTATATTGAAGATAGCCCTGTGCGTGGTGAGATTGTGCATTTAGATACGGCACTACAAACTATTTTGTCACAACGTAATTATGCGCCTGCTGTGCGTATCTTACTTGGTGAAATGTTGAGTGCTACCGCATTATTGGCAAGTACATTAAAAATAAAAGGACGTATTAGCTTACAAATTCAAGCCCAAGGTACATTTAAATGGGCGATGGCTGAGTGCAATCATTTAGGTGATGTACGTGCACTTGCGGATTATGAAGAAGATCCACACTTTATGTTGAGTGAAGACAGCAGCACTGTACTCAGCACGCTACAACAACCTGTTTTATTTATTAACATTGAACCTGAAATGGGTGAGCGTTATCAAGGAATTGTACCACTTGATCAACCTACCCTTGCGGGTTGCTTAATGCAGTACTATGACCTTTCTGCACAAATTCCAACACGCATTGTTTTAGCGAGCACCTACCACAATGCGGGGGGACTACTGATTCAGTTATTACCACGTAATAATGAAGAAGAACAACAGCGTGTAGATGAAGATTTGTGGCCACGTTTGATTATGTTGACCCAAACTCTCAAACCTGAAGAGTTAACCGACTTGACTGCGCAAGAAATTCTGTATCGTTTATACAACGAAGAAGAAGTTCGCTTGCCTGATGTTGAACAACTTCAATTTAACTGCACTTGTTCACGTGATAAATGTAAAAATGCATTGATTCAAATTGGCTTAGATGCAGTGAAGGAAACTTTGGAAATCCAAAATCCAATCGAAATGGATTGCCAATTCTGCAATAAAAAATATCAGTTCACAGCAAAAGAAGCATTAAATCTCTTTGGTGAACATTTAAGTTAATTGATCGACATTTTAGAGATTTATATTTAAGTTTCCAACCCTTTAACATATTGATTTTAATTTAAAAAAGAGCAAACTAATTTGCTCTTTTTTTATTCTATTTCAATTTATCACAAGGATGTCCAATGAAAATAAAAGCACTTGTTATCTTCAGTTGCCTGTTGTTTACAGGCTTGACACAAGCAGCAGATCTTGCGGGTAAATGGAAGGCGATTGATGACAAAACTGGCTATTCCAGAGCAGATGTTGAAATCAGTAAAAATCCAAATGGGACTTATAGCGGTAAAATTTATAATACCCGTCCCCTGCCCAATAGCCCTTTAGTGGGATATTGCCATAAATGCAAAGGCAATCTAAAAGACGCCCCAATCGTTGGCTTGAAAATTATTGATGACTTTAAACAAAGTCCAGATAATCCTAGTGAATATGTTGCAGGACATGTTTTAGACCCATTATCTGGCAATGTCTATTCGGGTAAAATTAAAATTAATCCTAAAGGCAACCGATTAACACTCCGTGGATATATTGGAATTTCCTTATTAGGTCGATCTCAAACTTGGGTCAGAATTGAATAATTGTGGTTAATTTTAAAAAGCGCTTCGGCGCTTTTTTTATAATATTTTTGATGTGAGTTCACAGGATTCATCTTTTTGGATACATTTATTTTTCAATGAATATTACATGATACAAAGCCGTCATCATGGCTTATACCCTTTTTTATATTAATGCATTTTGACTCACGATGATGCCAATATGACTCAAAAATAAGTTTTGAAACAATAACCACACTAAGTTACTCTTCCATCTGCCTAAAAAAAGGCATAAAAATAGAATAAAGTTAAACAAAATAATGACCTGAACTATGGCAAAAAACTATTACGAAGATTTAGGTGTTTCTCGAACTGCGACACCAGATGAGATAAAAAAGGCATATCGAAAATTAGCGCGCAAATACCACCCTGACGTGAGTAAAGAGGCAGATGCCGAAGCCAAAATGCAAGCAATCAATGTGGCTTACGACACCCTAAGCAATGAAGAAAAGAAAAAACAATATGATTTTGAGTTAGACAACCCTTATGCAAATGCAAGTGGCTTCGGTGGGCAATCTTCAGGGCAAGGTGGTTTTGATGGTAGCCAGTTCCATCGCAGTTATAGTCAAGGTGGTGGCGAAGACTTTAGTGGCTTTGAAGACCTATTTGGTCGCTTTGGCAGTGGTTTTGGTGGTGGGCGCTCACAAGATTTTGGACAAAGAGGGTCTCAACAGCAACGCAGTTATCGAGGTGAGGATCAACATGCCAGTATTCAAATTCCTGTAAATATTGGTTATGAAGGTGCAACACAAAGCATTACCTTGCAAATTCCCACTTACAATGCTTATGGTGAGCCTGAAGTACAGCGAAAAACCTTGCAAGTTAAAATCCCAAAAGGCATGAAAGAAGGACAGCAAATTCGTCTGTCCAAACAAGGTCAAGCGGGTATCAATGGGGGTGAAAATGGTGATCTGTATATTGAAATTCAATATCAAGACACTGACCGCATTCGCGTTGAAGGCGCTGACGTTTACTACACAGTTGATGTCACACCTTGGGAAGCAGCGCTTGGTCAAAGTATTGAAATCGACACCCCTGCTGGTAAAGTCAAAGTCACTGTTCCAAAAAATGCCAAAAATGATCAACAGTTACGCCTAAAAGACAAAGGCATACCCAATAAGACACCCGGGCATCTTTATTTGGTGATCAATATTGTTTATCCCAAAGTCACCACAGACCAACAGCAAAAAGCATATCAAGATTTTGCAGATGCTTTTAATGACTTTCACCCACGTTCATAATTTTTATAGATGCATATAACGATGCTAAAGGAGAGCAATCATGACAACCATTCAATATCGTGAAATTGTCTATGACGGTTTCCATGATGCGGAAATCGTAGATGAAAACATAAATTTAGATCTCAAACATTTTGCTGAAGCATGCGGTCAAAGCCCTGAATGGATTTTGCAATTATTGGAATATGAGATTTTACCTGCACGCCCAGAAAATCGTATCCATCAATTTTTTGGAGAAGATATTTCACGAGCACGTCGAGCCTACCGCTTGCAACGTGACTTTGAAGCCAGTCTATCTGCTGTCGCGATGATGATGGATTTACTTGACGAGGTTCAACAATTACGCAAACAAGTCAAACACCTTCACCTCCATGCTCATTAATTCATTTCAAAATGTTAATGCCTAGTGACAGGTTAATATTTAACCTGTCATGATGCAGAACTTGTCTTTCCGTTTTTGTTTGATTGTTAGAATTTTTATGCAAGAGGTTATAGGCGCTAATGAATTCGAAAGTAATGAATAAAAAGTTGAAACACATGTTCCCAGAATATCGTGATCTCATGTGTATGCTAAAACAAGAAGATCCGCATTTTGCCAAGCTTTTAATTGATCATGATGAACTGGATCGTGAAATCAGTCATCTTGAACTTGATCCCCTCAATCATATTCATGAAAATATTGAGCAACTTAAACGTAAAAAATTGAGATTAAAAGATCAACTCTATTTGATTTTACAAAAAACAGCTCATATCAATCCTCAACCAGAATAATATTTAATTATTTCAGTTTTGTGATTTTTTCAACTTCCTTCATGGTTTGTTTGATCGGCTCATAATCCAAAAACCAGAGTAAATTCACGTGTTGATTTTTATGTTGTTGTGCCAACATATCAATCACACTTCTTTCACCACGTCCAACCAAATGACGGCGGTAAAAGTAGATTAATAAGCCGATCGTACATGCCAGCATCACCCCAAGCATAATCCAAAATCCCATGGGACTACGCAAACCAGGTATAAATTCAAAATTCATTCCATAAACACCCGTTAACAAGGTGAGTGGTGCAAATACCGCAGTAATAATGGCAAGTATTCGCATGTTTTCATTGGTTTGATTGGCGATTGCTGAAAAATGTAAATCAATTGCTGTTTGGATGGCTGTGCTCAATCTCACCGTATACTTTTGGATACGTTCGACATGGCTCACCAAATCATCGACTCGAACCAAAATAATATCTTGCTTTTCACTATGCTTTTTACCTTTTAAATGGGCATAGTTTTCAACAATTTCATCTCGAAGTTCCTGTAAAGAATCAATTTGTTCTTCACATAGGTTTTCAATTTGCTGAAAAACCATATTCTCTTGGAATAGTTGATGCCATTTTGAAAAGCGACGATTGCCTTGCAAAAGTTCTTGTTGCCAAAACTCGACACGGCGTGAAAGCGGATTGCGCAAATCCAGATAACCATCAATCATGCTATTTAATAAACGTAATGCTAAATCTAAGGGTGTTCTCGGGAGCTTGCGTGGTTTGTTTTGCTCTTCTAAATCCTTATTCATGATATTCAGGATACGAGCTAAATAGCTTTCAAAGGCATGATTGCCCTGCTCACGTACGGTGATTAAAGCTTGGGGAGTAATAATAAAACTGACTGGAGATGTCGCTAAACCAAAAACACGATCATGATGTTCTAATGCCGTGTCACCACTACTGATCTGATCATCTGGCGTAATCAGTTTCCGAAAAATTAATAAATCATAATCTTCCATCGTATCAAAGGCACATGGGTGTTCGATGTTTAAAATATCTCGAATATGATATTCATTGAGATGAACGTCCGTATCATTATGAATTTCTTTTTGCCATTGCTCCGCACGATTAACTACATCTTCACGCGTACAATCCACCCAAACAAACTGTTGTTCTGCATCGAGCACAGGTTGTTTCTGTATACAAGTATAAGGTTCATCAGGATGCTGAAAAAAATAGAAACTTTGCATATTCACAGTAATTATTGATCTTTCTTGCTATGCATCATGCCATAAAAAAAGCCCTGAGCAAGCCAAAGTTGTTACTTTGGCAAAACTCAAGGCGGGCTTTTTTTATTAGACTTTAAACAAACTAAAAGGGTCTAAAGCCTAGCAAGCTTATGCTTGGTCTACATCTTTCATCGTTAATTTAATACGACCACGGTTGTCTACATCAGCAACTTGAACTTTAACATCTTGACCTTCAGCCAAAATATCTGTCACGTTTGCAACACGTTCATTTGAAATTTGTGAGATGTGAAGTAAACCATCTGTACCCGGCATAATGTTTACAAATGCACCGAATTCAACAATACGAATCACTTTACCTGGGTAGATTTTACCTGGTTCAACTTCTGCTGTAAGTGCTTGGATTTTTGCAATCGCTGCTTGAGCTGCTGCTTTAGTTTCACCAAATACACGTACTGTGCCGTTGTCTTCGATATCAATTGCCGCTTTAGTTTCTTCAGTGATTTGACGAATTGTCGCACCACCTTTACCAATCACATCACGGATCTTATCAGGGTTGATGTTGATCACTTGGAATGTTGGCGCATGCATTGAAATTTCAGGGCGAGCACGTGAAATCACTTGGTTCATTGCGTTAAGAATATGCATACGACCTGCATATGCTTGATTCAACGCAACTTCCATAATTTCTTCTGTGATTCCTTCGATTTTGATGTCCATTTGAAGTGCAGTAATACCGTTTGCAGAACCTGCGACTTTAAAGTCCATATCACCTAAGTGGTCTTCATCACCTAAGATGTCAGAAAGCACAGCAAAACGCTCACCTTCTTTTACCAGACCCATTGCAATACCTGCAACTGGCGCTTTAAGTGGAACACCTGCATCCATAAGTGACAATGATGCACCACATACAGAAGCCATTGAAGATGAACCATTTGATTCAGTAATGTCAGACACGATACGAATCACATACGGGAAGCGATCAGCGGGTGGAAGTACCGCTTGAACACCACGGCGAGCCAAACGACCATGACCAATTTCACGGCGTTTAGGACCAGATTCACGACCTGTCTCACCCACAGAGTATGCTGGGAAGTTATAGTGCAACATGAAGTTGTCGGTTTTTGTACCCGCTAAAGTATCAACCATCAACGCATCACGTGTATTACCTAAAGTCGTTGTAACCAACGCCTGAGTTTCACCACGCGTAAACAATGCTGAACCATGAGCACGATCCAATACACCCACTTGTACGTCTAATGCGCGAACAGTTTTGGTATCACGACCGTCAATACGTGGTTTACCTGAAAGGATATTGTCACGCACTGTACGGTATTTTAAATCTTCAAAGAGTTCATTTAAGTCGTCAGCGATACCATCAACATCTTCTTCTGGAACAAACTGCGCAACAGCCTCAGCTTGTAAAGCATCTAATGCAGCATAACGGTCATGCTTAACCGCAATGGTATATGCTTCAGAGATTTTCGCTTCAAATGCGTCTTTTAATTTTGCACGAAGGTCTTCGTTTTTAACTGGAGCAGTCCAAGTAGATTCTGTTGCACCAGCGGCAGCAGCAAATTCTTTAATCGCTTGGATCGCAATTTGCATTTCATCATGACCGAAAAGCACAGCACCAAGCATTTGGTCTTCTGAAAGCTCTTTCGCTTCAGACTCAACCATCAATACCGCAGATTCTGTACCTGCAACAACAAGATCAAGATCAGATTGAGCAAGCTGTTCTAAATTTGGGTTAAGAACATATTCACCGTTGATTAAACCAACACGCGCACCACCGATTGGACCACGGAAAGGTGTGCCAGCGATAGCTAAAGCTGCTGAAGTACCCAACATTGCAGCGATATCGGCTTCCATTGTTTTATCAGAAGAAACAACTGTAGCAGTCACTTGGATTTCGTTATAGTAACCTTCAGGGAACAATGGACGAATTGGACGGTCAATAAGACGAGAAATTAAAGTTTCTGACTCTGAAGCACGACCTTCACGCTTACCATATCCACCTGGGATACGACCTGCAGCATATTGTTTTTCTTGATAGTTTACTGTAAGTGGGAAAAAGTCTTGTCCTGCTTTAGCAGTAGGTTGTGCAACGACAGCTACAAGAACAGTTACACCACCCATAGTGATCAATACAGTGTTTGCTTGACGAGCAACGCGACCTGTTTCTAATACAACTTGATGTTGACCATATTGAAATTCTTTACGAATAACATTAAACATTGACATGTATTTTTGTTTCCTAATTTTATTCTAGTGGAGACCCCTAAGGTTTGGCATTCATATCTGTTACATAAATGACAAAGCTTAGAAGCCGACCTCACTAGACAATAAATCTTTATTTAGACTAATTTTAAACACGAAGAAGGAGCGAATATTCGCCCCTTCCCTTTTATCCAGTAAATACTGGATAGACTTTAGTTTTCATCAATACAGCATTCAGCATGCAATAATCCGAAAATAAAAGTTTAAATCGAATTAACGACGTAAACCTAAAGCAGCAATCAAATCGCTATAACGAGTAGCATCTTTACCTTTAAGGTAGTCAAGAAGCTTACGACGTTGGTTAACCATACGGATCAAACCACGACGGCTATGATGGTCGTGTTTGTGTTCTTTGAAGTGACCTTGCAAATCATTGATTTGAGCAGTCAATAAAGCAACTTGTACTTCTGGTGAACCAGTGTCATTTTCAGCACGAGCGAATTTTGCAACGATCTCTGCGCGATCTGCGTTTGTTAAAGCCATTCGATTTCTCCGAGATGCTTAATTTAAATACTTGATACAAATCAAATTGATTCTTCAAAACCAATTTAACTGCCGTGCATCACTACAGCAGAGGCTTATTTTAAAGGAAGTATGTTGAGATTGCAAAAATATTGTACATCTCAGTTCTAGCAAGTTTCACTTGATGATAAAAGCACATCAATATTGCACTTTTTTTACACAGTGCATGGCAATTCGGACACAGACATTTATCTCGACTCAGTTCACACTTGTTCTGAATAAAAATAAGCATGGACAACGATTGTGAAGTTATTTTCGACCAACACCTGTTTTGTACCCAAGGATTTGGGCAGCATCACCAGTAGTAAAAATGAAGTTCATCCTGAACTCGGGGGAATGACATTAAAACAAGTAGATAAAATCTGGCAGAGTATTGAGCACCTTTATCAAACAGGTAATCACCCCCTGATCAGTGTGTGTTTAAGACGTAATGGTCAAATCATATTGAACCGCAGTTTGGGGCACACCTCAGGAAACTCTGCGGATGGTTTAGCCAAAAATGCTGTGATTGCAAGTCCAGATACCCCCATTTGCTTATTTTCAGCATCCAAAATGATTACCGCCATCTTGATTCACATGTTAGATGAAACAGGTGAAATCAACTTATTGGACCCGATCAGTCATTACATTCCTGAATATGCACAAAATGGCAAACGCCGTGCCACAATCTTTCATTTACTGTCGCATCGTGGTGGCATTCCACGTATAGAAATGGAAGTCACCCCAGAGCTCTTATTTGATAAAGATCAAATTTTACAATATCTCTATGCTGCACAGCCGATTTCCCCTGCAGGCTCACATTTAGCTTACCATGCAGTCACAGCAGGTTATATTCTCGGTGAATTGATCGAGCGCGTGACTGGGCAAGATCTCCGTCAATTCCTCCATGAAAAAATTGAAAAACCCATGAATATGCCGTTTTTCAATTATGGTTTAAAACCTGAATATCGCGATCAAGTCGCGCTGAATTATCCGACTGGTGTGCATCCAAAACTTGGAACTGATTTATATTTAAATCATGTTTTAGGTGGGGGATTACAACTTGCGGTAGATGTAACCAATGATCCACGCTTTATGGATACTGTCTGCCCTGCTGGCAACATCTATACCAGTGCAGAACAAGCCAACCGTTTTTTTGAAATGTTGTTGAATGGCGGAGAATATCAGGGCAAACGGATCATGAGCCCAGAAACGGTTTTCCGTGCAACGCTACCAACATCCACCACTAATATTGATCGAACACTACTTGCCCCTATGCGCTATGCATTAGGTCCAATGTTAGGCAGCAATCCTTTGGGTATTTTTGGTCCAATGACAGGACAAGCGTTTGGTCATCTTGGATTTTCCAATATCTTATGCTGGGCTGATCCTCAACGCGATATTAGTGTCAGTATTTTAAATACAGGAAAAGCCGTCATGGGTACACATATTCCTGCTTTGGCACAAACACTTTATCAAATTTCCAATAACTGCCCTAAAATCCCGAAAGCACAACGTCGTGCTGTATTTGGTACAGATCGTACTGAAACAGAATTGGTTTAAATCAGAAAGTAAGATATGAAAAAGCCCTAAGATTACTCTTAGGGCTTTTCCGTTGCGCTGTAGTTTCTTGTTTAGTTATTGTCGGTATCTTATTTATTATCTTTATTGTGCTCTCGACACTTATTGTTTTATCACTGACATTCATTTTCACGACCATGTGACCAATTATGTCCATATATGACTTATTATACATGTCAAATATGTAAGACAAAAGTCGTATTTAACTCATCTTTATGTGAGAAATTGCGTACAGAAAAATGACCGTGGTGAGTTTCATAAAAAGCCTTTTAAAATGTGATAGATGACATAATAAATGTGGATTTCAAGTATAATTTTTAATCTAAACTAACAAAAATAAAAGATGAACCTATCATAATTTGAAAACTAGAGTGGCAATCCCTTGGCAATAAAAAAGCCCTGTAGTCTCTCCCAAAACTACAAGGCTTAGCGGCTGTAAGTTTCCTCTTTTATTACTTACTTTCTTGTAAGTTCGCAGTCTCACGACTTCAAGTTGTTCTTATTTTGCGATTTTACTCAACGATCCTTGCCGAGCTCTTTATGGCTTCATCATCTCAAAAACTAACATGAAGCTCTATGCGCAAATCTCTCGAATTCATGTAAGCAATTTCGTACAATGTTCAAATTATCAATTTAAACTTCAAAATAATTATACCGCATTAACCATCCTAACCAATCCACTAGTACGTGTGGTTGCTATATTCAGAGATTGTACAAATGCGCTTTGATCAACCAAGAGACTGACCACAGATTTGGCTCGTGTAATTGCGGTATAAATCAACTCTTGACTTAATAGCCGAGTTGCTGCCGAATCTAAAACCACTGCGGTATGAGTAAATTCTGAGCCTTGTGATTTATGAATCGTCAGTGCAAAAGCCGTCTGCATTGCTTTAGGCAAACGAGTTGCAGGAAACCATTTATCCAAGCTAGGGAAATAGACTTCGAATTGTCCCTGCTGTTGACGGTGTTTCAGACAAATCCCAATATCTCCGTTAGAGAGTCCTAATTGGTAATCATTGTAGGTCATCATCACAGGACGCCCCACATACCAATCTCCTCGTTTGGATAAAGTCGGAATATATTCAAATAAAGCTTTTTCCATTTCTGTATTTAAACTGTTTAAACCCATTACCCCATGACGTATAGCGGTGAGAATCCGGTAACTGTCAAACGCGTGTACGACCATCTTGGCTTGATCATGTTCTGTGTCGGTATTCAAATAAACCTGAAGGCTTTCAAAATAAGTATGGAAACCTAAACTTAATTTCTTGTAGTAGCCCGCTAAATCAGCTTGCGCAATTTTTTCAGGAAGATACTCAAGCTGAATGACATCTTGCATGTCTGGTAATAAATCGACTGGTTTAAGTTCTCCTGCAACAACCACCTCTTGTTCAAAGTGTGCTAAAAGTTGCGATGGAGCAGTATCCAGCGTTTTTTGCATTTGAATAAACTTTGCCATTTTCCCAATCAATGCACCTTCTTTAAAGCGTTGACTGGTCATTAAATTAACCCGATGATCAGACAAAGTTTCCATCTGTTGCAGATCAGCAAGGACTGCACCGACATCCACTGAAGCCAATTGATTTGCATCACCCAACAGGATTAAACGTCCATGTTCAGGAATCGCCTCAAACAGCATGGTTGCTAAATTTAAATCCAGCATTGAAGCTTCATCTACAACCACAACATCATAAGGCAGTGGTTGGCGTTGGTTAAAGCGCGGGGTCTGTTGATGACCTAATCCCAACAAACGATGCAAGGTCATCGGATTAAATAGATTTGGACTTAAACCAAAATGTTGTAATTTAGGATCAGACAAGGACTTCTGCAAAGCTTCCCCCATACGTTGTGCAGCTTTTCCTGTAGGTGCTGCCATCGCGATTCGAATATCTGGAGTTGCTTGATATAATACGGCAATGATTCTTGCCAAAGTATAGGTTTTACCTGTACCCGGTCCCCCCGTAATCATGCTCAAAGCCGATTTCGCGACCATAGCCAAAGTCGCTTTTTGATAAGCATCAGTCAATAGTTCATCAAATTCCGAAACATCCACCTGAGCAGTAGATTGCACACTCAGACGTTTAATTTGTTGTGCCAAGCGTCTCTCAAGTTGCCAATAACGATAGAGATAAAGATACTCATGATCTTGTACAAACGGCGCAACTGCGCTTTCTGGATTGTCTGCGTGAATCATCAAGGACGTTAACCCTGTTGTATTTTTATCCTTTGCGGGAATACAACTATCACCCTGAGTGCTTGCCAAAAGTATTTCTTGTGCTAGTTCAAGTGCATATTCATCTAATTTAGGGCTTGTGGAATACTGTGTTAAAACATATTTACTCCATGTCTCAATCCATTGTGGGACTTGGCTTTCTAAATCCTGTTGATTTTCCACACAGTTATCCTCAGAGTTATCTACAAGGTTTTCAACAAAGTTATCCACATGATAACCTATTGTTTATACAGTTTTTCAAATAACTATTCACACAATTTCACTAGATTTATCCTCAACAAAATAGCCCAGTATCGCATCTAATCTCAAAATAAACTCTGTGGTGGGGCGCCAGAAATAGTAGCCTTGATCGACTTGAGCATTCATACCACGTAAATACAAATAAGTTGCACCACCTAAATCCCGTTCAATTTGGTAGTCTTCAAGTTGGATTTTTAAATAGCGATGTAAAGCCACCAAATATAACGATGCCTGCAACCAATAACTGGCATGTGACATACTCTCTTGCACGGCTTCTGAGGTATAGTTGTGTTGATCCGCACCCAGAAAATTACTTTTATAATCGGCAATATGATATTGCTGCCCATCAAAGAAAACCAAATCAATTGAGCCATTGAGATAACGGGCTGAACGAGCATCATTAAACTCAGGCATTTTTATTCCGTACTCATCAAATAACTGATAAATCCGTTGAATTGCCAAAACTCGATCTGAAAGCGATAAATAGAATGGGAACTCAGCCAAATGTTGATGAGGTTCAAGCTGTTTTAATTGGAAATTTTTGAGAATTGGTGTGGATAAGACCTCAGCCAGCCACTCAGCAACCCAAGTCAGCAAAGTTTCTTCAGCATTGGATTGAGCTAAAGCATTCTCCTCTACAGTTTGGTTTAAAAAAGCCAGTCGGTATTTTTCAAGCAATTCCGTCCATAAACTGGAGTAGTCATTTTTAAAACGTCGACGAATTTCAAGATGCCAATATCGTGTATCCTGAAAATCAATATGTTCAAAGATTTCATGCAAGAAATTTCCTGCAATGGTACCCATTGGAAAATTGGCTTTGATCCATGCAATCGGTTGCTCAGGCTGTGTTTGCTGAATAATTTCAATCATCGGCTGTTGAATTTCATCTTCTGCACGGTCTTGCTTTTGTTCAGAAACTGCCAAGGCATCTTGAATTTGTTGTCGTGTTAAATGTTGGGCCAAAGCACTAAAACTGGTTTTTCCCCGCGGATAAAAACGCTGTGTTGGAAATGCTTGCGCAATTAATGGTAAAGGATGTTCAGACTTAGGTTTTTCCAGTGCTTTAGGACGCTCAGTCAGTAAGTCTTCCATACAGCTACCGATATGCTGAAAAACATCAGCACCTTGACCCCGCCAAAATGCCAAGCCTGTTGTCGACTTTTCTTTGGTATCACTCAACAGGGCATAAACACGATAACTGGCACGGGTCAACGCCACATACCACAAACGATGATGTTCTGCTAAAGCACGCTCATTATGTTGTTCGATATCTTTTTTATCCAGTAAATTACTGTCATTAACAGCCACCACACGCTGTTGTTCAGTCTGCCCTGTCTGGCTATTTAATTGGACTGCTGTCGAAAAGTTCAAGGTCTTATTGATTTCTTTAAATTCTTTGTCTGCACCCAGTAAAAAAACAAATTTAAACTCTAAACCCTTCGATTGGTGAATGGTCATCAACTGGACCCCTGCCTCATTGGACAGTTTACGCTCCATTTCCCACTCTCGTTCCATTGGTGCAGTCAGCTGTTTTAAATACCAATGATAAAGATTTTGCGCACCTTGATATGTTTCACTGTGTTGGCTGAGCAGTTCAGTTAAATGACGTAAATTCACCACCACACGCTCATTATCACGACTACGCTTTTCCACCAGTTTTTTCCAGACCGCACACTGATTGAGTAGATATTGCCAAGCAGTTAAGAAACCTTGATTCAGCCATATTTCACGGACCTGATCAAACAACTCGATGTATTCACTTAAGCCATCTGCATGCTGTTCTAATGCAATCAAATCTTTTAAGCTCAAACCCATCATACGACTTAATACAGCACGTTTTACTTTCGCTTCATGGTAAGGGTGCAAAATTGCAGTCAGTACAGCCCCAACATCATGGGCAATCTGACTTTCAAAAACACTTTTCTTTGAAGGTCGATTGGTGCGAATCCCCAGAAACTCTAACGCAGCTTGTGCCTTATCCAGCCCATCGTGGTTTTTCGATAAAATAGCAATGTCATTTTCATCTAGCGGACGCTGCGCGGATTTCTCCTTAAACAATAAACTGCCTTGAATACCTTGATTGAGCAAATCACGGATTTTCCATGCCACTTGTTCTGCTTCAAGCTGTTTATCTGCTAACTTGAGCCATCTTAAAGGTTGAGGATTTATCTGTCCCTGATCCAACAGATCTGGATGGGGGCGACTGCCTGCTTGCACAGGGGTATAGATCACCTGCTCGCCAAAATCCATTTGTCTTTGAAATAAGGCATCGACCACCTCAACCAAGGGTTTTACTGAACGATGGTTATAGATCAAGTTATATTCGTTGCCATCTTTACCAAACACATCCTGATGTGCTTTTAAAAAAGTCAGCATGTCCCCACCACGGAAACCATAAATCGCTTGTTTACGATCACCCACCATGATCATACAGCCATTCTTAACTCGACTTGGATGACGCCAAATTTGCGCTAACATATCGTCTTGATCTTGGTTGGTATCCTGAAACTCATCAACCAAAATTAAGGGATAACGTGCATGGACAAAAGTAGCAAACCGTTGTCCTTGTTCACCTTGTAAAGCTTCCGCAAGCGTTCGAATTTGCTGGGCAAAGGTTGTTTCACCCTTTTGCTGTAATACTTGTGGTAAGCGCTGCTTCACTTCTTGCGCCAAATAATATTTAAGAAAAGTATTGGTTCCGAGCAACTGATTTTCAAATACTTCGATTTGCGCATAGATACTCAACAGCTGTTGAACAATCGGATGTTGATAAAATCCCAGCTGTACATGTTCAGGGGCTGCTTTCTTAAAGATCTGTTGTTCACGAAGCACTTTGATCAAAGTGGAAAAATCAGACTTTTCCACTGCCAACCCGGAACTCAAATAATGTTTATAGCCCTGTTGTTGGGTGGTTTGAATAATTTGTGGCAGACTCTTGGTAAAAATACGATGAAAACGATCACTCCTAAATTTTGTCCCATTACAAAACTTATAATAATCACCGTCCAATAAATAATAAGCTTCAAGTGTTTGTAACTGTTGCAATTGAATTTGCGACAGTTGTTCTATTGCCTGTTGAAATGATTGAGCATCCACAGTAGAAAATTGTGGCTCAACAAATTTTGCCGATGCGAAATTTAAACTTTGCTCAACTGTCGATGCATAGTAGTCGACACCATGTAACTCTCCTGCAAACATCAAACTATCGACAATATCTTGCGGTTGTTTTTGAATCCATGCCCTTAAAACATCATGAATCAATTGATAAGTATAGCTTTTTGCATCATCAGTAATTTCTGCACGTTCAATCTTGCCACTTTCAAAAGCAAATTCACGTAATAGTTTTTGACTAAAGCTATCTAAGGTCCCCACAAACAATTCGTCAAGTTGATCAATCACCAGTTTTAGACGTTCACAGGCATAAGCCACTTGCGATGCAAATATTTTCAACAACTTAGAAAATAAAGGATCGGTTTCCTGCTGGGCTTTGTTTAAAACCTGTGATTCAGTCAGCTCTCGACAGGATTCAAAATAGTGAAACGTATCTTGTAAACGTGAACGAATCCGACTTTTCAACTCGGCAGCAGCTTTTCGAGTAAATGTGGTTGCAATCACTTGGCTTGGTAAGTATTTTTCTAAAAAAATCCGCACCATCAAACTGGACAAGGTATAGGTTTTACCTGTACCTGCAGAAGCTTCGATCCAATGTAAACCAGCAAAGTGCATATCTTCAATCGGTTGAATCGAAACCTGCTTTTTTTTGCTACTGGCTGTGTTACTAAGCGATAAATTTACGGAAGTCATCATGATTCCTCCGCAACAATTTGATACTGATAAATGGGTTGATACAGATCATACGCAAATTGATCACAAGCATGCTTGAGCAGTGCAGTCGCATCTTGTTCTTGCAAAATAAATTGCCAATCCCGATGCTTTTTGCTCCACTCCATTTCCGTCAAATCATAAGGTAAAAATGCATCACTTTTATTCCACTCATTGAGTATTACTGTGAAATCCTCAATCACTGAACGACCAGAGTCTTCAGCTATCCAGGTCAATGTTTTATTATTTTCACTGAGCTTCAACAATAATGCAGCGGGCAATACCAAAGGCTCAGACTGTCCATAAGCAAAGGCTTTAAACCATGCCAATAAATATTGTTTTGCTTGTGCTGAACTTAATCCTGTATTGATGATCGTCACATCACTAAATACCGCAATCCGTTGTAAACCTTTCGACTGTTCGGCATCCAGATTTAAATAACTCAGCCACAACAAATACTCTAACCAAACTTTAGTACGACGTTTAGCACGACCACTTGAGGCATCTAAACTGACCCAATCTGTGCGCTGCTGTTGAGGCAAGGTAATGTTCATAACCAAACCAGATTCAATCCGCCACTGACGCTGTGTGGTCAATGTCACTTCAGGCGCATAACGCTTTAAGCGTGCTTTTAAACTATCTTGTTCAGCCAAGCCGATTTGCCATGCACTGAGCTGAACCTTGCCTATCGGAAGTTGATTCTGTAATAATCGCATATCATTTACCGCAGCATCATCTACAGAATGAAGCGTCGCCTTTTGTAAAAAATCTCGGATTTGATAACGTGCCAAGCCATCCAAAATCAAAGGTTCATTCAATGCTGGCATATCATCTGCGCTTAGATTTTCAACCCCCAAGGTTTTTAAATATAATCGTGCAGGGAAGGTCATATCTTGAATCCACTGCCCTGCATCCAATACTATAATATCGTCTTGAGCTGATGGATAAGCGGTATTCACCCAAGCATCACGTTGAGCCAATGCCTCTGTTTGACGAATCTGTTGTGCGACTTGGAACCATTGGTCCTGATAACGGATGGACTGTTGGGATTCAAAACCAGAAGGCTCAAAGGGCTGTAAAGTGTGGACATGATATAAAGTTTGAATCTGTTCTGGTACTTCAATTCCATCTAAGGACACGGTTTGTGCTACAGCAGTCAAGTTCTCAGGGCTTGTATTTGATGTGGATGTTGATTGCAAATGATCGGCTTGACTAATAAAGGCAATATGATTGATCAACTCTTGTAATACACTTGATGGGTCTCGAACCTCACCATCACTGACATCAAAGCCATTGTAAAATAACCATAGATTTTCTTGTGCCAACAGTAAAGCATCTAAAAATGCACCTTGATCATCATCCAAACGTGAACGATCACCCAACTGTGGTTTAAGGATTTGCATTAAGTCGAAAGGGACATGAACATCACGATCTGGGAATTTACCACCATCCAAATTTAACAGTACGATCAGCTTATAAGGCAGCGGGCGAATTTGTCCGATCTGACTAAACGTAATCTGCCCTGTCGGTAAAGCCTGATCAATTTGCCCCTCTAATAAGTTTTGAATTTCATTGAGTAAATATGCCAAAGGCAAATCAATATCTTGGAGAATAGACTGTTCTTGCTCGTCATAGAAACTCGCCAAAGTCAGCATACGTTCTTGTTTTTTTACGATCTCACGTACCGTTTTTAAAGATTCGACACCTGCTTGTTCAAATTCAACAATATCCTGCATCAGCAATTTTAACCACGCTTCCACATTACATTTTAATGTGGTTTGTTTGCCGAGCTCATGTGCAATCATCCAATCTCTACGATGATCAAAGTCTTGGTAAATCTGTACCAAGGTCGTGATCAGCTCAAAATCAGCTGTAAAGACTTGTGCATAACTCAATACATTTTCAAATAATCGATGTTCTGGAATTGCAATGCCCAATACCAAACGATCCAATGCAAATTTAAAACTAAAACGAAAATCATCGTCATCTTGACTCAACGAGCGCTTTAAGTGTTGCGCATCTAAACCACGTTTAAATCCAGCGTTGATCAGCAATTCAATCATGCGTTCTGTATTGGCAATATCTAAATCATAACGTAATTGAGTCGCAGTTAAACTTAACCAATCTGCAAAATCCTCAATGCTAAAACGACTTTCAATCAATTGAATACGTCCTAACACAGCGCGCCAAGCATTATGAGCATCCAATGCCGTCACTCCTGCAATTTTCACAGGCAAATAAACACTGTCCTGATTCGGTGTATGTGGGAATACACTGCGAATCAGTGGCTCAATCTGTTTTAAGTCTGGCACTAAAACTAAAATATCATTTGGACGGCGAGGTTGATCTAGCGAGCTTTTGGCTAACCAAGCAATCAATTGATCTCTCAATACTTCAAGTTGTCTTAATGCAGAATGACATACATGAATCTGAATCGAATCATCCTCTTTTGCGATTGGATAAGCATGTGCCTCTGGCTCAACTAAATAAAGAATATCGGACTGGAGTTTAGTCAATAAATTAATCGGTTCTTCATCGACAAAAGCATCTACCCACTGTCCTTCTTCTCCAGAAGAAAGGTTGGAAAGAATCGAAAAATGATCACGCGCTTGTTTGCCAAAACGTGTCAATAAAGGATGACGAGATTCTCGAATTTCAGCATTAAAATTTAAGGTAAATTCATCGAAAAATTTTTGAATATCCGCATCTGTTGCATTTGGATTTTTACTAATAAAGCGTTCTTTTACTCGTAAATCGTATTGTTTTTTCCAATTTGGATCGACACTGTCTGCCCAGTATTCTTGTGATGGATTGTAATGTAAAATCACCACATCCAGATATTGTCCAAGTCGTCTCAAAAACTGTAATTGACTGGGTGGCAAATCCAACAAGGTAAAGACAATCAGTTGACTTGGTAATTTTTTTAGAGCCTGTGGTCGTTGTTGAACATCCTCCATCACATGCCAAAAATCAGCATCAATACTCTGCATTTCAATAAAATCATCATGAAATGTATGTTGCCATAACCAACGTTGCCAGTTTTCCAGTTCTTGTGCCTGATTCAGCGTAAATGCTGAAATCTGCTGATTGGTCTTAAAAAATTGCTGTTCTAAATTCAGTGCTTCTCCACGCCCCCATTGCGCCAACCAATTACTTGGGCACTGACAAGCTTGATTCTGCGGACAGCCACGTACACAATCAGCACGGTACAACATATAGTGACTAAACAGTTTTGAAACCTGCTCAGACACCCAATACAACATACTTTGCTTTTTCAGTTGTTTATCTAAACCTTGTTGTAACTGTGAAGCGGCGTCATAGATCCGTTGAATAATAGAATGCAACGGATGGTCTTCAGCCAGACTATTTTCCTCATGTTCAATAAAGCTTTTTAAAGTCTGATAAATCCGCCACTTCATAATCAGACGTGGAATATTGGCTTTACGTACTTTATCTTTATCATCAAGTACTTGTTGATAAGCAAACCATTGAAATCCACGGATACGCTGATGAAATTGGCTATTGGCGCTAATGCCCTGTTGTTCTGCGATACGTTGACTCAACCACTCCTGCACCGCAGGACTGGGTACAATAAAATGTTGCGTTTGCAAAACTGCAAAAGGATGTTTAGATGGCCGAATGGTATTTTGCAAAAGCCCTTGCACCAAGACATCAATGCGTTGGCTTTGAATCACATGTATTGCCATAATTCCTCAACTTTCAATATTCTATTGTCTATGTTCATGCACAAAACATAAACATTCGCCACTATACAACAACAATATACTATGGCATTTTTAAAACATTATTTGGAAATAACTTCACAATTTCAAGCTCAAACATGAGTTTCCAGAAATATGACAAAAAGCTTGAAACATAGGTATTTGATTTATGAAAATTGATAAAATTCCAGACTCGATTGATCCCACCTTGAATCTAGAACAGGTTCGTGAAGAATGCTTAGAACTTGTCAAAAAGCGTTCCTATGTCTCCGCAGGTGCAGCTGTTGTACCAGTGCCATTTTTTGATGTGGTCATTGATGTCGGTATGTTGTCTTTCCTGATTCCTGAAATCAATGCTCGCTTTGGTTTAGCACCAGATCAAATCAGTGTTTATGATCCTGCCACCAAAAAAATCCACTGGAATGAACTGCGCAAACGTGGTTTCGAATTTTCAGGTTTAGTGGTGGCACGTACTGCTGTTAAAGCATCCTTTAACAATATGGCTGCAAAAATCATCACCAAACAAGTGACCAAATTCATTCCGCTTGGTGGTTCAATTATTGCTGCAAGTTTAGGCTATATTGTCATGAAAAAAGTGGCTGAAACGCATGTAGATGAATGTTATAAGCTTGCCAAAGGCATTCAGCAAAAACAACAAGCCAGCGTTGTTAAATATTCATAATCTCTATTTATACACTCATAAAGCGCGACTTAGTCCGCTTTATGAGACAAATCAACATAAAAAATGAACATAGAAAAAGAAAATTCGTCATTCAAGCACAAACCGATTTTTGATCCACGCCTCAACTTTTTTACGTTGAATTATATAGGCAAACCGTCTGATTATTCATACAAGTGATTTGGATGATTCATTTATTTTGTACTTTTTGAATCATTGATGGTCTTGCTATCGTGAAGCGACATGGATGTCGCCATGTTGAGCGGGGGTATATAGGATGTACCCCTCGCTCAACGAAAGATTTTTGTCACTTTTCATCTCTGAAAAGTGAGGCATCGCCTACGCAAAACAATTTAAACTTTAGCACTAAAGCGTGGCAGTGCAAGCTTTAGATCATCAAAATATTGAATGACCTCAGGATTTTTCGAGAAACTCAATACAACCCAGACCGCTCTTAAACTGCCGATATCATGATTGCTTAAATCATAGAGCTCATTGCACAGTTGATATTTAGCCAAACAATTGAGCAAAAAATTATCGACCTCATTCGTAGAAAGCAGGTGCAATTTCTGTGCATTTTTACGATCAGGTAAGTATGAATCATTATCTAGTTTTCGAAGCAACTGCTGAATTAATTTTTCACTCGGCAGAGTTAAATGCTGTTTATGATCAAGCAAAATCTTTTGTAATGTTCTCATACCTACAAACGCCTAAGAATTTTCAATCTGCTTTTAGCTGTTTGAGAATGGCTTTCAACACTTGAATACGCGCTGAATATTTGTCGTTGGTTGCCACTATATGCCAAGGCGCGTATTCAGTATTGGTTCGTTCAAACATATCCGCCGCTGCATTTAAATACTCATCCCAATGTCCACGATTACGCCAATCTTCAGGTGTAATTTTAAAGCGTTTATGCGGTGTTTGTTCACGAGCTTTAAAGCGAGCTTCTTGCTCCTCTTTGCTGATCGCTAACCAGAATTTAACCAACACCGTTTGGTTGTCTACCAAGTCCTTTTCAAAACGATTGATTTCATCATAAGCACGTTGCCACTCAGCAGGTTTGGCAAAACCTTCTATACGTTCAACCAAGACTCGTCCATACCAAGTTCGATCAAAAATACTGATTTTTTCCTCTGGTTGAATCTTGGTCCAGAAACGCCATAAATAAGGTCGACGCAACTCATACTGTTCAGGTGCTGCGATGGTATAAATTTCGTATTCGCGAGGGTCAAGATTTTTGACAATACGTTTGATTGCTCCACCTTTGCCTGCCGCATCCATACCTTCAAATGTCACCACAACATTTCGAGAATCGTTTCGCAACGCTTCTGAAACTTTTTTAGTGAGCTTTTTTAATTCATCCTTATACTGATCTTTATCTAATTCATCCGTCGCTGGTTGTAATAATGCTTCTGGAACAGCCGTTTGTTTCCATTTAGTTCTGACCGTGGTTTTATGCTTGGGTAACTTTTTCAATGCTTGTAAAATATACTGCGCAAATTGCTGATCTCTTGAAATACAATCATCACAGTCAATCACATACCAATCATCAGTAAAACGTTGTCGCAACTTTTGTACGGTGTCGTATTGTTTCTTATTGCGCCAATCCAGCCCCATGAGCTTATGCCAACGTTGTTCAGATGAATCCATTGAATCTAAACGTTTTTGCAAACTTTTCCATGGTAAGTCAAACCACACTTTAATTACATCGACATGGTTATTTTTAAGGTCTTGTTCAAAAGCACGCATGTTTTCGATATAAGCATCGAACATGGTTTCATCTAAGGGCTTAGAAACATGCATGGCGGTTGACAACAAATCACTGTACCAATTCCCAAAAAAAATCTGAATTTGACCTTCAGATGGAATATGCCGTGCATAAGGCTGCCAAAAACTTTGTTTGTTGCTAAATAAGCTCGGTGGATCTGCTTTAACACGTAAATAACGTGGATCAACCCATTCACGTAACTGTTTAACAGCTTCCCCTTTACCTGCCAGCTCAATTCCACTGACTAAAATGACTAAACTTTTGGCATTGTTTTTGTCTTTGGAATTCTTTAACGCATATTGCGCCTCAATCAAATCAACGGATAATTCTTCTTCATCACGCAACGCAAACGGTAATTGTTCTTCAATCATCTGCTTCTCTACTTATCTGAAGGTTTTATCGAGTATACCCATTCGCAAAAAACAGAGTTATATATTTTCTGTACAAAACATTGCATTTTTGCCGATTTAAAAATCCACTGACCATATTTCTCTATTGTTTTTTCACTTTTGTCATAGTGCTATCCCTAAACTAGCTTTATCCTGTAAATAAACGAAATTTAGAGTTTTTGTATGTCAAAACTTGCTGCGCTTGATCAGCTTTTAGAACAATACCAACAATTCAGCTATCACACTGACCCGGTTTTAAAACAACGTCTGCATGAAGCACAGGATTGGTTAAAAGCCCGTATCCAAAACACTCATCATGATTTGTTTAATCAAAAAGAGAATCAATTGATGGCGAAGTATTTCATCAATCGTTTATACGGTGGACCTGAATTTGATGATTTGGCGATACAGATTGAACGTTTGCTGAAATATGCTCATAAGGCTGAAAAAATCATTCCGGAAAATGCCATCAAAACCGGACTAAAATCTGTTGGTTTGGCTGTACTTGCCATGCAGCTGGATGAGCAAGTCGCAGCTCAATTACTCAAAGACTATCCTGCACATCAAATCATTGATGATGAAATGATGCGACTGACTTTGTTAAAACTCGATCAAGCTGAGGCTCGCCAACAACAGTTGAGCTTACTGGATGATTTAGGGAGTGCACTCGATAAGTATATGCGTTCATTTATTATGCATACCGCTTTTAAAATGTGTAAAGGTGCGGCAACAAAATATAAATTTGAATTGATGTATGACTTTATTGGTGAAGGCTTTGTTGCCATGAAGCCCATGAAATCTGCTGCTCAATTTATCCATGAATTTACGCTCAAAGAACGAGAGATTGTTGAAAAAGTCCATCGTGGCGATCCCAATCCTTTCCAAATCTAATCGGATTTGCGCCATCATCAAACCGATCTTTCAGATCGGTTTTTGTATATTATTCATAACAATTGCATCATGAGCACTGCAAAATTTTGCAGAATCTGTCATTATGCAATGCAATATAAAATTTCCTATTTTTGTGTTCAGGAGTGACTCAAATGTCGAATGAAAACCAAAAGCCAACAGCATCAGCTGAAACGGCAACACATACAGACAAAGTGAGTCCATTTCTAAGTGAACCATTACCGCAAGGTGCGCCTCAGGGGCAACAGCAATCATTACAACAGCAGATGACGGATACACCTGTGTCAGGTCAAGTGCCTAAATATAATCTGCCACGTGGTGCAAATACGGGCAATGTCGGGGCAACAACCCACTTCGGTTATTCCACTGTAAACAGTGAAGAAAAGGCACAAAAAGTTGCTGAAGTATTCCATTCTGTGGCAAGCAAATACGACATCATGAATGATCTTATGTCATTTGGTATTCATCGTTTATGGAAACGCTTTGCAATTAACATGTCTGGCGTGCGCCGTGGTCAGCACGTACTAGATATTGCAGGTGGAACGGGTGACTTAGCCAAAGTTTTCAGTCGTGAGGTCGGTCCTACCGGTCATGTGGTCTTGTCAGATATTAATGAGTCAATGTTGAATGTTGGTCGTGATCGTTTGATCGATGCTGGCTGTACCAATGTTGACTTTGTTTTGGCAAATGCTGAAACATTGGAACCTTTTGCTGACAACAGTTTTGACTTGCTTACCATCAGCTTTGGCTTACGTAATGTCACCGATAAAGATGCTGCATTACAAGCTATGTATCGTGTTTTAAAACCAGGTGGTCGCTTACTGATCCTTGAGTTTTCTAAACCTGTGTTTGAACCATTTTCAAAACTATACGACCTCTATTCATTTACCGCATTGCCGATCATGGGTAAAATTGTGGCGAATGATTCTGAAAGCTATAAATATTTAGCAGAATCTATCCGTATGCATCCAGATCAACGTACATTAAAAGGTATGATGGAAAATGCAGGCTTCCAAAACTGTGATTATCACAATTTAACGGGTGGTATCGTTGCGGTACACCGTGGTTTCAAACTGTAATTTTCCAAGATAGCACAAGCAAGGTTGGGTTATGTGGTCAATTCTGGCACTCGGTGCAGTTGAACGGTTCATCAATCATGGGATTAATTTGGATGCGATTACTCGCATTCAATTCAATCAGTTACAAGGCAAACTGTTACGTGTCGTGATGGATGCGCCTCAGCTTTCTGTCGATGTTTTTTTTGATGAACATAAAGTTCGTCTTGAACCGACCGTAACGGGCAAAAGTGAAACGCCTTCTGTTTTTGAACAGCGTCCTTTTGATCAAAGCCGTACTATTTCAGAAGCGACGGCGACATTACACATTAAAAATGTGGTTGAACTGGTCAAGTTATTTATTGCCGATGAGATTGGCAATATTCCTTTACAGGGCGATTATCATCTTTTGCATGATATTCAAAAGATCATCCAACAGGCTGAACCTGATTTAGCATCACAATTAAGCCCATGGATTGGTCCTGCACTTGCCCATGAAATTGCAAAGATTCAATTTGCGCCTCAACATCTAAAGCGCTCTTTACAAAGCCATTTATTTTTTGCTGAAGATTTTTTAAAAGAAGACAGTGGCATTTTTGCTCCACGTTGGCAAATGGATGATCTGCAACACGATACGCGTCTGCTTAATCAAAATATTGATCGCATTGAAGCAAAAATCCAACAACTCCAAGCTTTACTTAATTCCCACCAAGATCAGGTAATTTAATTTATGATTCCGCATATTGCCCGTTTATTCGAACTTTGGCGTATCGCAGCGCACTATAGACTCGACACACTGGTTCCTGCGGAAGAGCTACCTGAAAAAGCCCGTCATGCACTGTCTTTAATTCGCTTACACCCTGCTGCATGGTCAAGTAAAGAACGTAAAAATCCACTTAAGCTCAAAGAAGCTTTAGAGGAAATGGGACCGCTTGCAATTAAATTGGGACAGTTGTTGTCAACTCGACGGGATTTAATTCCACCTGAAATATTGCAGCAATTGGTTTTATTACAAGACCGGGTAAAACCATTTGGCTCGGATGTGGCTAAGACACGTATTGAGCAATCGCTGAAAGCCAATATTTCAAGCATTTTTGCACGTTTTGATGAACAGCCATTAGCTGCGGCTTCAATTGCACAAGTCCATACGGCTGCTTTACATGATGGTCGTGAAGTCGTGGTAAAAGTGACTCGTCCAGATATTCGCAGTCAGATTTTACAAGACTTTGAGATTTTACAATGGCTCGGTGCAAGCTTGGAAAAACGCCTTGAAGCGGCACGGGCAGTACATTTATCTGAAATTATTCAAAATTATCGTCAAGTCATCTTAAACGAGCTCGATCTGACACTCGAAGCAGACAACACTCGCCGTATGCGCCATTACTTCACAGGCTCAAGCATGATGTACGTGCCTGAAGTCTATATGGACAGCAAAGATGTTATGGTGGCTGAACGCATCACTGGTGTTCCGATTTCAGATATAGAAACATTTGAGCGCTTGGGTATGGATCGTAAGGATCTTGCCGAAAAAGGTTTAACCATCTTCTTTACTCAGGTGTTCCGAGATAATTTTTTCCATGCAGATATGCACCCTGGAAATGTCTTTGTTGAGACTTTAAACCCAAGTCATCCTCGCTATATCGCGCTGGATTGTGCAATTATGGGCGAGTTGTCCAAGCAAGACCAAATGACTGTTGCCCGCATGCTATTGGCGGTCATGAACAGCGACTTCATGCAGTTGATTCAAATTGTGCATCAAGCGGGTTGGATTCCACCGGGCACAGATCAAGATGCGCTGGCTCGTGAAATGCGTCGCACTGTTGGACCGATGGTGTCCAAACCGATGCATGAATTAGACTTTGCTGGGATTTTAATTCAAGTCATGGATATTGCTCGACGTTTCCATTTAGAAATCCCACCACAATTAATGTTATTGCTAAAGACATTGGTACATGTAGAAGGCTTAGGAACGGACTTATACCCTGAGCTAGATATTTGGAAGTTGGCAAAGCCTATTCTGACTGAATGGGTCAAAGCACAAATGAATCCGCAGAAAAACTTAAAGGAGTTGGGACAAAAAATTCCTGATTTACTTTTAGGTGCTCAGGATTTTCCAACATTAATGGTTGATAGTTTAAATGGTTTAAAAAACCAATCTGCTTGGCACGCCAAACAACTACATGAATTGCAAATGATGCGCTTAGAAGTCGAGCATCAACAAAAACGAAGTTGGATTTTTGGCAGCCTCATGGCGATTTTGCTATCAATAGCCATCATTGCGCCTTGGTATATTTCGATTATTTTAATTATTTTGAGCAGTATCTTAGCCATTTGGCGGATTGCCAAATAATATGAGTAAGCCTATTCAATGAATAGGCTTTTTTATTTGAATGACTGCAAAGTCATCTACTGACACCTCTCGCCATTGTTGAAAATGCAGCTCAACTTAAAATGAAAAAATTCGTTTGAGTGAGTGTCGCAATGATTCAGATTTTACAGAAACGCCCTTCTGCTTTAACCCTTCGTGCAGGCTCACTCGCCAAACAACTCATCGCAAAAGAAGGATTGCAGTCACAACACGTGGATATGATCCCCGGCGCAGCAGGAGGTCCAAAAGGCATTGGGCTGATGGGGCTTGATCAAGCGATTTTTGGTGATTTTCTACAACGTGCCAAGCAACGCCGCTTTCTCATCGGTTCATCCGTTGGTGCATGGCGTTTTGCAGGAATTTTGGCACAAGGAGAACAACTCGGACCTGAGCGCTTGGCTGAGTTATATATCCATTTACCTTTTCATAAAAAGATGAAGATCGCAGAGATTGAAAAAATATCTCGGGAGATGTTGTACAGTATTTTAGACCACCAAACCCAAAAACTGGTCGAGCATCCTGATTATCACCTCACCATTATTTCAGCAAAGGCAGAACATTTATTTCAAAGTGATCAGAAGCTTGCACTTTATGGTTCTTTATTGGGCATTATCGGCAGTAATGCTGTTTCTAGACAACATCTCAGTAAGTTTATGCAACGCGTAATTTGTCAGCCAGCACAATTTCCACAATTTAAAATTCAAGATGATGCTTTTAAAACACATTATCTAAATTTTGACCAAGACAATGTTGCCGATTGGCTCATGGCTTCAGGTTCAATTCCGGCAGTTACGCCAGCAGTCAAAAATATCACCAATGCACCTCAAGGTGCATATCGTGATGGTGGTTTGATTGACTATCACATCGACTTGCCTTTTGAAAGTAACGGCATTGTTTTATACCCACATTTTACCGACCGAATTATTCCAGGTTGGTTTGATAAAATGTTTAAATCTCGAACTGCAAATCCTCAAAACCAAGCGAGAACATTACTGATCTCGCCCTCTCAAGCCTATTTAGAATCATTAGCTCTAGGGCGTTTACCTGACCGTAAAGACTTTGTGATGAAAGGTTTAGATGATCAAAAACGGATCACACTGTGGAAACAATCCGTCGCAGAAAGCCAGCGACTGGGAGATGAGTTTTTAGAATTGATCGAAAAGCAGAACTGGGCTGAACATATACAGGACTTATAGCCACTGATTTTTATTTAATGCTATTCAAGAGAACTCGCATAGTATAGCCAATTTGTTAAAAACGCATACAGTAAATAAAATCAAGGCGATAGATATATTGTTTGATGATACAAAGCTTGCAATGCCACACTTTTCCTCTAAAGTTTAAATAGATTTGCGTAAGCGATACCTTACTTTTCAGAGATGAAAAAATAACAAAAATCTTGCGTTTAACAGGGATATTGCGCTGCAAAAAAAAGCAGTGCTTTGTTTTTGCTCATATCGCCCTTGACCGACGGCGGCATCCATGCCGTCAACTGTGATAGCGACATTAGGTAAAATTCGCTGATGAAAAAAGCAAAGACTATTTCATTTTTATTCAGTTAATAATATTGATTGATATAAAGTCAAAACAACAAGGATGTTGCACAAAATAAAGTGTGTTGATCACTGATTTTTTTGCTAAATTTAAACCATTCAAAATGCTTATGCCAATAATGAATCAAAATAACACCCCAAAATTTGCCATCGTTGGGGCAGGAACAGCTGGGCTTGCCGCTGCAATTTTACTTGCACAACAACATATTCATGTCACCATTTTTGAAAAAGCGCATGCACTTGAACCTGTTGGTGCGGGTTTATTACTACAACCCTCTGGTTTGGCTGTTTTTGAGCATTTAGGAGTTTTAGAAAATGCCTTGAAACTGGGTGCATTGGTGACAGGTTTAGAAGGTCAACTCGCCAATGGATTTAAGTTGGTCGACAGTCATTACGTACAAGCCCACCCAGATTTTTATGGTCTAGGAATCCATCGAGCGACCTTATGCCATGTATTAGAAAAAAAATGTCATGAATATGCTGAATTGATTACATGGCACATGAATACTGATATTGAAAGACTTGATGAATCCTCACATGAAATCCGAGTCATCGGTACACAACATCAAGAATATTTTGAAGACGTATTTGATCATGTGATTATTGCCAATGGTGCACGAAGTCAGCTGAGACCTCGTCAATGGGTTAAAGTTGATCAAGCTTACCCATGGGGAGCCAAATGGACCATAGTGCCTGAATGTTTAACACTGGATACGCAGATCCTGCATCAATTTTATGACCGCGCTAAAATAATGATGGGAATTCTACCCACAGGTGCTATTCCAAACCAACCACAACAACGACTTTCTAGTATTTTTTGGAGCCTTCCCACCAACCAACTAGAAAGTTTTTTGCCCGATCAGCACGCACGTTCCGAATGGCTCAAAGAAATTTCTCAACGTTGGAAGCCTGCAGCAGATTGGTTAGAGCAGGTCATCGCCAATCCAGAGGAAAAACAACAATGGCTTTCAGCCAATTATCGTGATGTGGTGCTCTCCAAATTTGGTGAAGGGCGTATTGGAATTATAGGTGATGCTGCACATGCAATGAGCCCGCAACTTGGTCAAGGTGCAAATATGGCGTTGTTAGATGCGTGGGCTTTAGGTCAAGCTGTTCGGCATGCAAGAGACAATCAAACTATTGATCATGTAAAGCTTTGGCAAAATTACCATCAGCATCGGAAAAGCTCGACTGATTTTTATCAATTTTTAAGTCGCTTGCTTACCCCTCTTTATCAATCTGATCTATGGTGGGCAGGTACTTTGCGAGATTTTAGCTTTTCTTGGATGTATCGAATACCCTATTTTCGAAAGGAGATGGCAATCACCGTAACAGGATTAAAGTCAGGTATGTTCAGCCAAATGAAGTATCAGGACATTGCACACTCGTCACTGAACCGAAAAAAATGATGCTCATTAAAACCACGCTCGTTAAAACTATGCCCTTTAAAATCGTGCATTATGGTCTGATAACTTTCTTCGACGCCCAATCGTTCTTCTGCTCACCAAAAGCTAAAATTGAGAGTCTTTGTTTTTGCTTCGCTTAATGGCAATCGTTGATTCATCTGCACAAAATAAATGAGCCCCAATAAACCCACACCCTGCTGTTTTAATTTAAATACTTGCTGAATCAATGTCTTCATCTTCGGCTTTAAATGTGCGAGCAAGATTTTTGATCTCAACGAAATCCATGATCAATATTTTCCTAAAATGTTGGAAATAACGTACACTATACAAGCGCTACGCTATCTATCACGTGCGTTTAAAGTAATTATCTTATATTGATTAATCTGGTGAAATCCTATGAACAATCTGCAATGGCTCGATGAAGTAAAATTTAACGAACAAGGACTTATTCCTGCTATTGCACAACATCATCAAACTGGGCGTATTTTGATGGTGGCATGGATGAACCGTGAAGCACTGCAACTGACCGCTGAAAAAATGCGTGGTGTGTACTTCTCACGCTCACGCAATAAATTGTGGTTCAAAGGCGAGGAATCAGGGCATTTCCAAACTGTTTATGAAATTCGTTTAGACTGTGATGCTGACGTCATTGTTTTACAAATCGAACAGCATGGTGGTATTGCCTGCCATACAGGTCGTGAGTCTTGTTTTTATCGCAAATTGACAGCACATGGCTGGGAAATTGTTGACGCACAACTCAAAGATCCACAAGCAATTTATGGTGATAATACTTCAGCGAATGCACATACAATTGCGATGAATGCATCGAATGCTCAAGCTGAACAAGTTGAAGTCTTAGGTTATCTAGGCAAAATGATGGCTGAGCGTAAAGCGACTGATCCTGAATCATCTTATGTTGCCAAGCTTTATCATAAAGGTTTGAATAAAATCTTAGAAAAAATCGGTGAAGAAAGCATTGAAACCATCATTGCGGCAAAAGACTTTAAAGCCGAAGCCAATGAAAATCATAAAAATGATTTAATCTATGAAGTTGCAGACCTATGGTTCCATACCATTGTGATGCTGGGTTATTTTGATTTGGATGTACAATTGGTCTTAAACGAGCTTGCACGTCGTCAAGGGCTTTCAGGTTTAGTTGAAAAAGCCAACCGTGAGCATTAATTGGCAGATGTAATATCGGCATTTTAATTCAGAAAAACGCGCAATTTTAAGCGCGTTTTTGATGTCTGTGTTTCAATCTTGCTGCAATAAAATTGAGTCATAAAAAAGCAACGAGTATTCGCTGCTTTTTTATTCAAATCTTAAATTAAGAAGATTTCTTCTCAACAGAAGGCGCGATTGGATCAGCAGTCAAATAACCCACTGCAGCCGCGTAACGATCTTTATAGTTACTACGAATCAATGGATCTAAAGTTGCTTGAACTTTACTGTGCAAAGAGCCCCAGTCTCCAGCATGCTGGAAGTTGCTCATGATGTAGGTCCAGCCATTAATTGAGTCTACGGCATGCAAACCTGTGGACTCTGCGCCTGCTGGGCATGAAAGAATGCGGTCTAATTTCTTTGTATCCACATTATATGCCCATAAGTAGTTATTCACATGGTTACCACTGTCTTCACCGATGAATAATGTACGTAACGCTTCAGAGAATTTTAAGTTATCCGCACTTGCAATCGTATTTGGATCAGAAGTATTGCCGATATTTAACGGGTCAGCAGAAGCATCAATATCCTTTCCAATTAAAAGCATGTGTGATTGGTAGGGTACCCAGTCACTTTGAATAGCTTTTCCAGATTTATCACTCTTAGAGCCTGCCATATCATGTGCAACAATACCACCAGCAGAAATCTTTTTCGCAAATGCTACATTATGTGACTCTAACCAAGCAGCATTGCCTTTAATCATTGAATCTTGAATATTGGCAAGGGCTGAATAAGCAACTTTGTCTTTAGCATTGACTGTTGTTCCTTCCATTTTGGTAAACGCCATACTACCGCCCATCAACGCTGCGTAGCGATGCGTTTCCAAGAATGCAGCTGCTTTTTCCATACCTGGTTTAACTTTTACCCAAACTGTTTTCTTTTGCAGAATGATCTTGGTATAGCTTGCATCTTGTGGATCTTTATCTAAGCTTTCCATGATTTGACTTGGTTGAATATTTTGAACATTCACCAAATCTTCAATTTCTTGACTGGTCGCATGACCCAAGTTAATCCATTGAATTTGCGCAGTTGAGGTTTCATTCAACTCATTTAAATACTTCGCCACATATAATGTTCCGGCAGATAAATCTTTCTCTTTATCCGCAACAAACATAAACAAACCGCCATTGGTATAATCATCACCCATCAATGCAGTGCGATTATCAGGCATCACTTGAATCAACTCATGTGAGATCCGACCCAAGCAATAGTGTTTTTTCACTGTGCCTGTACCATCTTTATTTACAGTGACTTCAGGTAAGTGACCGTAGTTATAAGGTTTTGCAGAAGTTTCATCACCATAGACATTTTTACTATAAGCTTTCATGGTGGTCATATCTGTACCTAAGCCTTGACCAAATGCATCTGGCTCATACTCTTCACTTGAAAGATGTGTGCCCCACGGTGACAGGCTTGCACCACAAGTAATCCATAAACCATGTGCTTTTGACATATCTACATTGTGATATTTCACAAAAGATAAATGACCCGTTTTAGGATCTTGGTCAAGTGAAATCACCCCAATTGGCGATGGCAACTTGCCATACATGTCATTACCCGCCAAATCACGTGTGGTATATTCAAATTGCACCACAGCAAATACCGGATTGCCTTTTACACCATCAATTTTGGCATCTTTAACAGTGAGCAAAGATGTTCCATCTGGACAATCTGAGAAGAATTGACGTGGTGAACCTGTAGAGTTATCCATGATTGGCTTATTATTAATATCATAATAGCCACCTGCCAAGATTTTGCTACCCTTTCCATCACTGACCAAATCACCTGTTTGGAAGAAGGTTTTATAAGCAAGTTTGTAGTCAGTTTTAGTATTGTCATCCCATGTTACGGCTAGGCTAGAAGCAACTGTTGTTGTCGCCATCGCTGCTGGGTTTGCCAACGTTGGTGCATCCATTGGTGTAAATGTTGCAGTTTTTAATTTAGCTGGGTTGATGGGTTGAACTGTATCTTTGTCATCATCATTACAACCTGCAAGAGTAGCAGAAGTTGCCATTGCCCCAAGTGGAAGAAACGGAATGCTGGCTAACCATGTAAGCACTTCACGACGTGTGTGTTGGTTGGCTGAATTTGTCATAACTTTATCCGAATATGTTATAGAATTTTCCCGAGCCCAGTTTAAGAATCAGTTATGACAATCTAGTTTCACTTTTAAGTCATTTTAAAGACAAACATATATAAAAATTCGTATGATGATAAAAATGATCAGGTTTGTTGTTTTGAGTTTTTTTATATCTATCTTCATTCTTCTGTTCATCCTCATTGAACAACAAGACAATAGATTTCACCCTAGCCCGGATTATTCTTTGCTATACTCAATACATACTGAATTTCAACCCAATAAGATTTCATAACGACTGTGCCTTATTCTTTTAGCCCAACCTCCGAGCAAAGTTTTGCAATTGCAGAAGCAAGAAAAGGACAATCCTTTAAAGTGATTGCCTATGCTGGCACAGGTAAAACCACGACTTTACAGTTAATCAGCGATGCGATGACTGATCGACGTGGGATGTATTTGGCGTTTAATAAAGCCATCGCAACTGAAGCACAAAATAAATTTCATCAAAATGTAGACTGCCGAACCTTCCATTCACTTGCATTTCGTAGTGTGCCTCGTGGAGTAACCGATAAATTACGTCTACCTCGCCTAAGTCCAAGTTTTATTGCAAAAGAATATCGACTTGAGCCGATTACGTTGAGACGCTTGATGGGTGGTCGTTATGAAAAATATGTGTTGATGCCGAGTCGTTTAGCCAGTCTGGTTGCCAACGCAGTCAGTTATTTCTGCTCAACAAGTTCTCAATATCCTGCACCACGTCATATACAAGCACCCAGCTGGTTGCATCCCGATGATGTTGAATCTTTGCAAACCCACCTCTATAAAGCCGTAGAGCGTCGTTGGTTAGAGTCTATTGATCCAAACCATCAAGCAGGGATTGGTCATGATATTTATCTCAAACTCTGGGCACTGTCAGATCCATTTATTCCCGCAGATTATGTGCTATTTGATGAGGCACAAGATGCTGACCCCTTGATGCTGGGCATCCTGTTGCGCCAACGCAACACCCAAGTTATATATGTGGGTGATGCACATCAACAAATTTACGCTTGGCGTGGTGCCGTTAATGCCATGCAACAAATGCCACTTCCTGAATCACGTTTAACCACTTCATTTCGTTTTGGTGATGCAATCGCAGATGTCGCAAATCATCTGCTTGGTGCCTTGGACGAAACGGTTCCTCTCTTGGGGAATTCAGAAATGAAATCCGCTGTGGTCAATAAACCACATACCAAAATGCGTGATGCAATTTTATGTCGTACTAACGCGCGTGCAATGGAATTACTACTTTCAGGCTTGGTTCAGGGAGATAAAGTCAGCTTACAAGCCGATCATGCCAAACTAAACCGTTTTGTCGATGCCGCAAGTTTATTAAAACAAGGCAAACGTGTGATCGATGTTCCTGAATTGGCATGGTTTAATTCTTGGCATGATGTACATGAATATTGTGAAACCAATGATGGCAGCGATATCAAGCCTTTAGTTAAATTGGTTGATGATCATGGTACAGATCCACTCAAAAAAGCACTTGCTAAAATTACCCCAATAGAGCAAGCTGATTATGTGATTTCTACCGCACATAAAGCCAAGGGACTTGAGTGGAATCGCGTTCATATCGAAGATGATTACCAATTTAAAATAAACGGTTTGGAACATAAAATCAGTGATGAAGAACTGAGACTTTTATATGTCGCTTGTACCCGAGCAAAAGTCAGTTTAAATATTCATCACATTTATGATCTAGTTCAACAACTGAAAGTAAAAACTCCATTTAAAAATAAGGCGACAGCATAAGGTTTTGGTCCTTTCATCAATATGTAAAATCATATAGTCAAAAGATGAATCGTCATAGATTTTCACGCTGCCCGTTAAATGTCAGGTATCTTATGAAACTAGAATCAATTCATTTTCGGCATACATACCATTTTGCTGATTTAAAAATAAATTTTAATGATAAAAATAATAAATCGATTACGCTCATTGTAGGCGATCAAGCCAGCGGTAAAACCGCCATTATTAAGAATATTTATCAAGCGCTGAGCTGGTTTCCCGCTCGCCTGAAAGATTTAAGAACACCTGGTATCGTGATGCTTGATCAGGATATTATGCAAGATCGTGTTCAATCTAAAATCGATGTGAATATCCACTTTCCAGCCGAAATGGGACAATTGGCAGAAAGTAGTGCAACGACTGAAAATGATCCTCAAAGCTGTCGTTGGCAACTTTATAAAACTATAAATAGCGCAGGGATAGGCATTAGCAAAGTTGATTTACAGCAACTCGAACAGTTGGTCGAACGTTATAACCAAGTCATTAAAAATGATCCCGTACAAGGATTACCCATGCTTGCGTATTATCCTGCTGAACGTTTTGTCAATGAAGTTAATATTCTCAATAAAAACAATCCAATCGTTTTACAGCCACATAACGCCTATGAACTGGTGCCAATTCCTTACACCACATTTGCACGTTTTTTCGAATGGTTCAGGGAAATGAGCGATATTGAAAATGCTCAACTCGCACAATTATTTCAAAATATTTTAGAAAAAAAACAGCCTGCTGATCACTCTGATCAAGACTTTCAACATCTTTTATTTCAAGCGCATTCACAGTTACACGCGCCTAGCTTACAGGCATTAAAAAAGAGCCTAAATACGATTATTCCTGAGATCACCGATATCTATCTTGAGTACCAACCAAAACTACAACTTATGGTCACCTATAAAGACCAGAATTTTAGTTATCAGCAATTATCCAATACCGTTAAAAATTGGCTGGCGTTGGTGGGTGATATTGTACGTCGACTGTGTTTACTTAACCCACTGAGCCTTTATCCATGTGAAGAAGGCGAAGGAATCTTGCTGATCGATCAAATTGATGTTGACTTAGATCAACTCGGATTACAGTTCATTCTGGATCGCTTAAATATGGCATTTCCACGCCTCCAAATTATTGCAACCGCAAGTCATGAAGCCTTGTTAGAGCAAGCGGATGAATATCAGTGCTTTAAGCTTGAAAACAAACAACTTCATGAAATTAAAAGCAATGATGTATGGGATGAATATCAACACATCTATGAAAATTTATTAAAAGAAATTCCCAAAGATACCGAACAACCTTTACTTGAACCCAGTATGCAGAGCCTAAATGCTCAAAAATTGTTTCAACAATTTCAACAACTCAATGAACAACAACAAGCTGAATTGAAACGTTTAATCCAATCAGGTGATGATCAATCTTCACATAAATCATTGCTCTAAACTGGGTTTGATCTGAGCGTTAACTTACAGACATGAATGAATGTTGAGAAATTTTCAATCTCTATTTTTTTCATCATTCTCAAATCATGATGTTCTTTGCTTTTACCTGATTTTTTAGCAAGGACGATAAAACCTATAGATTGTGACGCATGGCTTAAAGATTAGACAGCCAAATGCGATCATAAGCGTATAATTACAAATGTTTGCGCAAAAACTGACAAAATAAATTGATGTTATTCTGCGCATGTAATACTATGAAAAAATCAATTCAAATTAGATTTTTCAATCTTAATTGATTTTCTAATCGTTTTCTCATGTTGCGCAACACAACTGATTTTTACTCATTAATTTAACTCGGCTTTCAAGATTTAAGTTATTGGACTGTTCCTTGCATTCCTCAAATCCTTGAAAGATAAGATTCACATAGGTTTCACGACCTATTCACGATAATGGATACGCGTGTGCTTCCGATTATTATTCTATTACCGTTAATACTTGGCACTACCCTTGTCCTGTGGCTGAAGCAATTCTCTCGAGGGGTAACAGCTTTAGGGGCAATCGGGGTCAGTTTAAGCAGTTTCGTACTGCTACTGACTCAGGCAAAAACAGTATTGAGCGGCAATGCCATTTTAGAACAATGGCAATGGTTACCTCAAATTGGGATTGATTTTAGCTTTCGTTTAGATGCACTAAGTTTAATTTTTTCATTGCTGATCACGGGTATTGGCACCCTGATTTATATCTATGCTTACTATTATTTAAATCCTAAAAACTCTCTCAGCAAACTTTATTCATTATTGATGCTATTCATGGCAGCGATGCTGGGTATTTCTCTATCAAACAACCTCATCATATTATTGGTGTTCTGGGAGCTGACCAGTATTTCATCATTCTTGCTTGTGGGTTATTGGAGTAATTACGAAGCAGCGCAACGTGGCGCACGTATGGCAATGACCATCACGGGGATGGGTGGCTTAGCCATGCTGGGTGGTTTTATTTTAATTGGTCATATTGCAGGAACCTATCAAATTGACCAACTCACCACAATGACAACAACAATTCAAAATAGTGGTTTATTTGTTCCTGCCTTATTATTGATTTTATTGGGTGCCTTTACCAAAAGTGCACAATTTCCGTTTCACTTTTGGCTTCCAAATGCAATGGCAGCCCCAACGCCTGTATCGGCGTATTTACATTCAGCAACTATGGTCAAAGCAGGGATTTTCCTTGTTGCTCGCTTGCTTCCGATTTTTGTGGGTTCAGCGTTGTTTCATAACCTCGTGACCACTATTGGATTATTTACCTTATGTATGGCAGCATTCTTTGCCATTTTTAAAGAAGATTTAAAAGGGTTACTGGCCTACTCAACGATTAGTCATTTAGGTCTGATCATGTGCCTATTGGGCATTGGCTCACCATTAGCTGTTGCAGCTGCAATTTTCCATATTATTAACCATGCAACGTTTAAAGCTGCTTTGTTCATGATTGCAGGCATCATTGATCATGAATCAGGTACACGTGACTTAAGAAAGCTCAGTGGACTGTGGCAACTGCTTCCTTTTACTGCAACATTGACCATGATTACTGCTGCCAGTATGGCAGGTGTACCACTCACCAATGGTTTTATTTCTAAAGAAATGTTCTTTACAGAATTATTGGCGAACTTATCTGGTGGCTATGTTGTTTTAGCTGCAATCATTGCAACATTGGCAGGTCTCTTTGCAGTAGCTTATTCGGTACGTCTTGTACATGGTGTATTTTTTGATGGTGATGTAGGACGTGATGTGCCCAACAAAAATGCGCATGAACCTCCGCTTGGCATGCGCTTACCGGCAATTATCTTGGCAACGTTATGTATTCTTGTCGGTATTCTTCCTGCACTTTTGGTGGAAAATATCGTCAATGCAGGAACACGTGCCTCTACACAGCTGTCAAACTTTGAAGGTGTTCATTTAGCCATTTGGCATGGTTTTAATCTGCCTTTACTGATGAGTGCGATTGCCCTCATCGGTGGTGTGATTTTCTACTTTGCTTTAGCCAAAGGTGGGCGAATTCGTGAAATTGACCTTGACCCAAGTTTAGGGCGTTTACAAGGGAAATTATTATTTGAAGACTTCCTGAAAAATCTGTTATCGCTATCCCGCAAAGTAAAGAAAAATACTGAAACAGGTTCATTACAAAATTATTTGTTGCTGATTCTAGCCTTAAGTATTGCTTTAGTTGCTGCCCCGCTACTCAACCAAAACCTCACTACAGGAACACGGGAACTGACACATGCACCATTCACAGCAATCGTCCTTTGGTTGTTGCTGTTCTCTGCATGTTGGATGATGTTGTGGTTCCATCATGAACGGATCAAGGCAGTTTTAATTAGTGGTGCAATTGGTCTGGTCGTCACCATGATTTTTGTGACGCTCTCAGCACCTGATCTTGCACTGACACAAATTACTGTAGATGTGGTTACCACCGTACTGTTGTTGATGAGTTTGTCCCTTCTTCCTCAATTGACACCTTATGAATCAAGCCGTACACGACGTTGGCGTGATGCTGTGCTTGCCATTGGTGGAGGTATTGGAATCGGTTGGATCGCATGGTTGATCATGACACGTGATCACAATTCAATTTCATGGTTCTTTGTACAACAGTCGCTTCCATTGGGTGGTGGTTCAAATATCGTCAATGTAATTTTGGTCGATTTCCGTGGTTTCGATACCTTTGGAGAAATTGCAGTATTAGGTATCGCAGCGATTGGTGCACTCTGCATGATGGATGGGATGCGTACACACGGTACAACCATGACAAAAGGATTAAGCTATCGTTTTAACCCGTCGCCTTTAATGTTCCGTATGACCGCTTCATGGGTACTTCCTGTTGCATTGGTGGTCAGTTTGTATATTTTTCTACGTGGACATAATTATCCAGGGGGTGGCTTTATTGCGGGTTTAATTACCTCAATGGCACTGGTGATTCAATACATTGCACTCGGACAAGACCAAGCGGAACAAATGCTGCGAGCAAAATCTGGTCGACTTTATGAAGTCTGGATTGGATTAGGATTATTGATTGCAGGGCTGTCAGGCATTGCTTCATGGTTATGGGCTCGTCCTTTCCTCACCAGCGCACATGTCTATGTAGAATCAAGTCTATTTGGTACATTCCACCTTGCTTCTGCCGCCGCATTCGATCTTGGTGTATATGGCACTGTGGTTGGTGCAACAATGTTACTCATTTCTGTTTTAGGCGACTCTAGACATTCCAGTATGTCTGGTCCAGTACCCAAGGAGTAATGCATGATCAGTTTAGAATTTTTAATTGCATCTGCGATTGGATTATTGGTTGCCTCTGGTATTTACCTTATTCTTCGAGCTCGTACCTTTCCTGTTGTACTTGGATTGGCAATGATTGGCTATGCCGTGAATATTTTTCTATTCGCAATGGGAAGAATACAAATCAGCTCACCTGCCATTCTCATTCAGGCAACAAAAGTCACTGATCCTTTACCACAAGCGTTGGTACTCACAGCAATTGTGATTGGCTTTGCGACCACAGCTTTTATTGTGCAATTGGCATTGCGTAGCCGATATGAATCGGGTACTGACCATGTCGATGCAAAAGAGGAACCAAGTAGTTTTGACCCACGTGAGGATGAGCCGTAATGAGCAGCTTTTTAGATTTTTGGTATGCTCACTCTCCGATTATGAGTGTGTTGATTCCAGCATTTACTGGTTTCTTACTCATTTTACTGGGCAATCCTGGTTCTGGGGCTTTAAAACATGATTGGCGGCAGCCTTGGCGTCGTGGTCTGAGTTTAGCTTCTATTGTTCTCGGACTTGCGACTGCTATTGCTTATCTGCTTCAAGCCAATACTGGAAAAATATTTGTTTATCAATTGGCTGAATGGTCCGCACCATTTGGTATTGTCTTGGTGCTTGATCGTTTATCCGCATTAATGTTGGTGCTTACCTACGCGCTTGCAACCCCAATTTTATGGTTTGCCAGTAAGGAATGGGATGAGCGTGGTCGCTACTTCCATGCCATGTTCCATCTATTGCTGATGGGATTAAGTGGTGCATTTCTAACAGGCGATTTATTCAACCTCTTCGTGTTCTTTGAAATATTGTTAATGGCATCTTATGTATTGCTATTACATGGTCAAGGCAAAGCGCGTTTTCAACTTGGTATACATTACGTCACGATTAACTTACTTGCTTCTGCCCTGTTCTTGATTGGATTAGGAATGATTTATGGCAGTGTGGGCAGTTTAAATATGGCAGATGTAGGACGATTGTTACCGACTTTAGATAACGATCAACATCGACTTGCCGTAGCGGGAGGTTTACTGCTGTTCGTGGTCTTTGGAATTAAGGCAGCCATGTTACCTGTCGGTTTTTGGCTACCAAAAACTTATGCTGTCGCAACAACACCTGTTGCTGCCATTTTTACGATTATGACCAAAGTCGGTGTGTATGCGATTTTACGCGTTAATGGCACAGTATTTAATGATGCTTTAGCTGCGCATTTTCTTCAAACATGGTTATTGCCGATTGGTTTGCTGACTTCACTTTATGGGGTCATTGGAGCGCTGGCTGCAGAGCGTTTGCGTCGCTTTGTCGGCTTTATGATATTGTCTTCAATTGGCACAATCTTAGTTGCTATTGCAATGCTGAATACACAAGCATGGTCGGCAGGTTTATATTATCTTGTGCATAGTACTGTGATTGCAGCATCGTTCTACTTAGTGTGTGGCTGGATTACTTCACAACGTGGTGCAATGAAAGATCACCTCAAAGTTGCACCTAAAATGAAGCAAGACAAAGTATTGGCAATGACATTCTTTGTGATTGCATTGATGATGGCTGGCTTACCGCCATTTAGTGGCTTTTTAGGCAAGGTTTTGATTTTGCAAGCCACTGCAAATATGGCAGCGCAAGGCTGGATTATTGCAGTGATTTTAATCGTCAGCCTATTGAGTATTATTGCTTTTACCCGCGTCGGATTCATTCTGTTTTGGCGTGCAACTGCACCTGAAAATAATCCTAAAGAAGAGGCTTATGCTGCTTATCAAGCTTTGCCAAATCAAGCACCGCCACGCAACGATAAAACGATTTATCTGCTATTGGCAGGTTTAATTGCCTATGTCGTCTGTGCCGCACCGATTTTAAATTATGTTGAAAAAACAGCAGCACAAATTACCGATGCCTCTTTGTATCAACATGGTATTTTAAAAACTGATGAACAAGGACAAACCATTAGTGTCCAACCGTTCGATCCAAACTATGTTCCTGAAACCAAATACAATGGTGAAATGGTCGATCCAAACGCGCATTATATTCCTTATATTATTAGCCCAGATACGCTACAAGGTGAACATATCTCCGAGTATAAGCAGCGTCAAATCAAAGGACAGGAACAGCAGCATACGGAAAATAATCAACTGAAGCCAATGGAGCAATAAATGCAAAATCAATCATTATTGACCCGTATAGTGCCACATCCCTTTGTATCGGTGATTGTGGCAATGAGTTGGCTGATGCTGAATCATAGCGCTGAAAGTTTTGACATTGTGGTTGCAATCGCTCTAGGCTTGATTATTCCCAAATTGATCCAACCCTTTATTGTTTGTACCCCGAATATTCATTGGAAAAGTGCAATTCAATTATTCTTTGTAGTGCTATGGGACATCATCATCAGTAATATTAAAGTCGCAAAACAGGTTTTGGGACCCACAAAAAATCTCCAACCGAAGTGGTTTCGGATTCCTTTAGACACTGATCATGAACACGTCAATACCCTGTTGGCAATGATTATTACCACCACCCCTGGAACTGTCAGTGCGGGGATAGATCAAGAGCGTGGTGACATTTTGGTTCATGCCTTAAGTTGCGATGATGTGGATGCTGAAATCCAAGCGATTAAAGCACGCTATGAAGTCCCGTTAATCGAGATATTTGACCTTCAACAAGGAGAACGCTCATGAGCATCCTGCCTTATGCGCTAGGCATCTGCCTCGTTGCTGTCACGCTCTCTATGTTGCTGTGTTTAATCCGTTTGGTGATGGGACCTTCGATTGTAGATCGCTTATTGGCACTAGATACCTTGTTTTTAAATGCGACCTGCTTAATCGTTATTTTGGGGATTTACTGGGCCAGCACCTCGATGTTTGAAGGTGCACTTTTGGTCGCCATGCTTGGCTTTGTTTCAACTGCAGCTCTGGCTCGTTATTTTACAACGGGTCATGTTATTGATTAAGGAGGACGATCATGGAAAATAATATGCAACTCATCATGGAAATTATCGTTTCATTCTTCCTCATCATTGGTGCATTTTTTACTTTGGTGGGTGGTATCGGGATGGTCAAACTGCCTGACTTATTTATGCGACTTCATGCACCCACAAAATCCAGTACTTTAGGTTTAGGCAGCTTTCTGCTTGCAGGTATGATTTATGCCGCATTCAATAGTCGTTTAGGTTTTGCAGAACTGCTCATTACCTTATTGGCTTTTATTACAGCACCTGTATCTGCAAACTTAATTGCGCAAGCAGCAATCCATTTACGACTCCGTTCTACCTCTGGCGATGTTCCTGAAGCAATCAATCGCCCTTTACCTTGGCAACGTCAGAAAATCATCAAACAATTTAAGGATGATATTTAATCCACCTTGAGCTTAAAAGCAGTGTTAAAGATTCAGTTTTAACACTGCTACATACCGCGCCTTAACACAAGAACTCCCAGTAAATGAAGTCACATTTCAAGATAATTGACTTAATATTAATAAGGCAATACTAAGCCTTCTAAAATAAGAAATTAGAACACTACTCCACATAAATTTAAAATTCAACGCTATGCCAAAGCACTGAAACATGTACAATAAAATCAGCTTAATAAATGAGGTTGAGTATGTATACTGGCATTGTTCAAGGCTTAGAAAAAGTGGTCAATATCCGACATAGCGATCACTTTACAACCCTTTATATTTCCAATGAAAATCACTTTTTCGACGATATATTTATTGGTGCAAGTGTTGCAATTGATGGAACATGCTTAACCGCAACAGGTTATGATACCGTGTTACATACGGTGTCATTTGATGTCTCAGCACTCACCACATCGCTGACCACACTACAATTTTTAAACATTGGCGATCAAGTCAATATCGAAAGGTCGATTAAAGCTGGAATGGAAAATGGTGGACACAATCTTTATGGACATATTGAAGGTATGGCAACCATTAAAGATGTTATCCATACAGGTGAGACTGTACATATTGATCTTGTCATCCCTGATGAAAATATCAAATACTTCTTTAAAAAAGGTTTTATTGGGCTGCAAGGTTGTAGCCTAACAGTCAATCGAGTTGATCGACAAAGCAATGAAATATCCGTGGATTTAATTCCAGAAACCTTAAGATTGACCACCTTTAAACATGTCCAAATCGGTGGAAAACTCAATTATGAAATCGACCAAATGACCCGTACTATGGTGGATACTTTAGAAAGTATCCATCAACGTCTCAATGAAAAATAAAAAAAGCCAATATAAATCATTGGCTTTTCAAGTGCGAATCAATCCTTAACTATACAGCGGTGGATGAACTTCTTCTTGGAAACTTTCCATTCCATAATCATCCGCCAACTTTTCCTTCCAATAAGCAACAATCTTTGAATAATCAATTTCATCTGGATGAAAATCAGCTTTGTAATAAGACAAATATTCTGGAATCAATGAAATCAGCATCTTAGAAATCATATAAATTCCAAAAATATTTTGTGGTACTTTCGGCAAACTTTTTTTCCAGTCTTGCATAAACAAACGTGTTGCAGAATAGAACGTTAAACTTGCAAAACCTGTGGTTACATTGCGCATGACTGTACGACGAGTACGATCATCCTTATAAATCGCCTGATATACATCAAAAGCCACTGAACGATGCTCGATTTCCTCAATGGCATGCCATACCCAAAGTTTGACCGCATCATCATCCAATGTACTTAAAACTTCAGGATGCCGCAAAATATAGCCTCCCAACAAGGCAGTAAAGTGTTCAAAAGCAGCGGTGACTGCAAGCTGTAATTTTGGATGTACACTTTTTATAAATGCATCGCGGCGCGCTAACCATGCTTGAAAACTATCGAGGTTATAATCATCACGACGCCATGCATCATTGAATTCTGTATGTGCTTTGGAATGCATCGCTTCTTGCCCAATGAATGCAGCGATTTGTGCCTGTAATTTTTCATCTGTAATTTTGTCACGCACATTGCGGACACTATGCACAAAGAATTGCTCACCAATTGGAAAAGTCGAAGATAATGCCGTGAGTAAGTGTGACATCACGGGTGAATTCGCAAAAAAATGTCTACGAATGGCTTTAGGGTTAAAGCTTGGTTTACGGACTTTAATACCAATAGCTTTAGGACGATTTAGATATGATTTTTCTGCCGTCACTTGAACTGTTGACATCGGGCTAATCCTACATTTGTCTAAATTTAACCTATATTGGCACAATCTCAATATTTGTATATTGCAGAATCATTCATCAAGTAGCAAAAATGCTCACTATGTCAAAAAAGCCAGATAAACAGTGAACAAACCCTTTTTGAAATATGAGATAAAAATTTAAAAATCAATAAATTAGGATAAAAATAAAGCTTTTATAATGATTTATATTTTGTCACTAAAACCTACAAAGTTCCGACAAAAACAAAGCCTGCGATGACGCAGGCTTTGGAAATGGGTCTTTGAATGTTAAGCGTTTAAACATCAAGGTAATCCAAAATACCTTCCGCTGCTTCACGGCCTTCCCAGATTGCGGTCACAACCAAGTCAGAACCACGAACCATATCACCGCCTGCAAAGATTTTTGGGTTAGAGGTTTGGAATTTAAATTCTTGCTTTTCAGCAGCAAGTACTCGACCAGAACCATCTAAATCTATGTTTGCGCCTGCAAACCAATCCGCTGGAGAAGTACGGAAACCAAAAGCAAGTAATACAGCATCTGCTGGTAAAACTTCTTCAGAACCCGGAATCGGTTCAGGGCTACGACGACCACGGCTATCTGGCTGGCTGAGTTGAGTCGTTACAAATTTAACACCTGTCACTTTACCATTTTCGCCTACGATTTCAATCGGTTGACGATTGAATTGGAATTCCACACCTTCCTCACGTGCATTCTTCACTTCACGACGTGAACCTGGCATGTTTTCTTCATCACGACGGTAAGCACAAGTGACCGTTTCAGCACCTTGACGGATTGAAGTACGGTTACAGTCCATCGCAGTATCACCACCGCCAAGAACGATGACTTTTTTGCCCTGAACACTGATGTATTCAGATGGATCTTTTTCCCAGCCTTGTGTACGGTTTACATTGGCGATCAAGAAATCCAGCGCATCATAAACGCCATCAAAATCTTCACCTGCAAAGCCGCCTTTCATGTAGGTATATGTTCCCATACCCATGAATACAGCGTCATAGTCTGCAAGTAATTGGTCAATGGTGATGTCTGTACCAATTTCAGTATTCAAGCGGAATTCAACGCCCATACCGGTGAAGATCTCACGGCGGCGTTTCATTACATCCTTTTCCATTTTGAATTCTGGAATACCAAATGTAAGTAAACCACCGATTTCAGGACGTTTATCAAAAACAACAGGTTTTACCCCATTACGTACCAAAATATCTGCACAACCTAAACCGGCTGGACCTGCACCAATAATTGCAACTTTTTTGTCGGTCCATTTTACTGAGGACATATCTGGACGCCAGCCTAAAGCAAAAGCCGTATCGTTGATATATTTTTCCGCATTACCAATGGTTACAGCACCAAAACCATCGTTTAAGGTACAAGCACCCTCACATAAACGATCTTGTGGGCAAACACGACCACAGACTTCAGGCAATGTATTGGTTTGATGGCAAAGCTCTGCAGCTTGGAAAATACGCCCTTCTGCAATCAGCTTTAACCAGTTTGGAATATAGTTATGTACAGGACATTTCCATTCACAATACGGGTTACCACAGCCTAAACAACGGTGGGTTTGGTTTGCTGCCACTTCCGCTGTAAAAGGTTTATAAATTTCCACAAACTCTGCTTTGCGGACATTAATATCTTTTTTCTCTGGATCTTGGCGTGCTACATCCAGAAATTGAAAGTCATTATTTAGGCGCTCTGCCATGTCTCTCTCCGTGGGTGAGCGTGGATAACTTTTTCACTTGTGTATATCTGTGAAGTTATCCACACCTACCTAAAATATGAGTAGTGGAATTATTGTGGATCTGCTTGAGTTGTCTTCAAAAGCGTTTGCAAATTAGCAGCTTTTGGTTTCACTAGCCAGAATTTACGGCTATAGAAATCAAACTCGTTGCGGATCTTGTACGCCCAAGCACTACCTGTTTCAGCAATATGTTCATCTAAGATGCGAAGTAAGAATTCTTGATGTTCTTCCATCGCTTCTGTAGAAATACGGTTTAACTCAATTAATTCGTGGTTGTAGTAATCGACGAAGTCATTGTCCAAGTCAAGTACATAAGCAAAACCACCAGTCATACCTGCGCCAAAGTTGTGACCAACTTTGCCGAGCACAGTCACGATACCGCCAGTCATATATTCACAGCAATGGTCGCCAGCGCCTTCAATAACAGCAAATGCGCCAGAGTTACGTACAGCGAAACGCTCACCTGCTGTACCTGCTGCAAATAATTTACCGCCTGTCGCACCATACAAACATGTATTACCAATAATCGCTGTTTCTTGGGTTTGGAATGGTGAACCTTTTGGTGGGAAGATCGAAACTCGACCACCTGCCATACCTTTACCAACATAATCGTTTGCATCACCTTCAAGGCTAATATGCAAACCACCCGCATTCCAAACACCCAATGATTGTCCTGCTGTACCGGTTAAATTCACTTTAACTGGGTGTGCTTCCATACCCAAGTTGCCATAACGTTTTGCGATTTCACCAGACAAACGCGCACCAATCGAACGGTCACAGTTACCCACAGTGAAATGGAACGCACCACCAGTACTTGCTTCAATTGCAGGTAACATTTCAGCCACCATTTTCTCAGCAAGGATACCTTTATCAAACGGCTCGTTGCCTTGCACTTGGCAATATTGTGCTTTCCCTTCCGCAGATGGATGCGATTCTAACAATGCACTCAGGTCTAAGTGCGCATGTTTTTCTGTTTCACCTGGCAACATTTCCAACAAATCAGTACGACCAATCAAGTCTTTTAATGATGCTACACCGAGTGCTGCCAACCATTCACGAGTTTCTTCCGCAATAAAATGGAAGAAATTAATCAGCATTTCTGGCTCGCCAATATAATGCTCTTGACGTAAATGATCTTGTTGCGTTGCAACACCTGTTGCACAGTTGTTCAAATGACAAATACGCAGGTATTTACAACCTAAAGCGATCATTGGTGTTGAACCGAAACCGAAGCTTTCCGCACCTAAAATTGCTGCTTTTACAACATCAAGACCCGTTTTCAAACCGCCATCTGTTTGTACACGAACTTTGCCACGTAAATCATTGACACGAAGTGCTTGATGCGCTTCAGAAAGACCCAATTCCCATGGTGAACCTGCATGATGAATTGAAGATAATGGCGAAGCAGCTGTACCACCGTCATAACCCGAAATAGTAATGAAGTCAGCGTATGCCTTAGCAACACCAGCAGCAATCGTACCTACGCCAGGCTCTGAAACCAGTTTCACCGAAACCATCGCTTGAGGGTTGACTTGTTTTAAGTCAAAAATCAATTGCGATAAATCTTCGATTGAATAAATATCATGATGTGGTGGTGGAGAAATCAAAGTTACACCAGGCACTGAATAGCGTAAACGGGCAATTAGACCATTCACTTTACCGCCAGGTAACTGACCACCTTCGCCCGGTTTCGCACCTTGGGCTACTTTAATCTGTAAAACTTCAGCCGATGTTAAATATGCCGGTGTTACACCAAAACGACCAGAAGCAATCTGCTTAATTTTAGAGTTACGGATCGTGCCATAACGTGCAGGATCTTCACCGCCCTCACCAGAGTTTGAACGACCGCCAATAGTATTCATTGCAATTGCAATCGCTTCATGCGCTTCAGGAGACAATGCACCTAGAGACATACCTGCCGAGTCAAATCGCGGTAAAATTTCTTCAACCGATTCAACTGCTTCTAATGGAATAGAATGCTCAGTTTTCAGTTTTAATAAGTCGCGAATTGTAGCAATTGGACGTGTATTCACTAACTCAGCATATTCTTTAAAGTCAGCATAGTTTCCAGAACGTACTGCTTTATGCAAAGCATTGATTACGTCTGGATTGAATGCGTGATATTCCTTATCAAATACAAATTTGAGTAAGCCACCTTGGTCAATCGGTTTACGCGATTTCCAAGCTGTTTCCGCTAATTTTTTCTGATCATTTTCAAGATCAGTGAATGTTGCACCTTTAATACGGCTTGGTACACCTGTGAAACACTTATTCACGACTTCATCAGACAAACCAACGGCTTCAAACAACTGACCACCACGGTAAGATGCAACTGTAGAAATCCCCATCTTAGACAAAACTTTGAGTAAGCCTTTCTCAATGCCTTTACGGAAATTTGCCTGTGCATGGATTGGATCGCCCAATAACTCACCTTTTGCAATCAAGTCATTGATTACATCATATGCAAGATATGGGTAGATCGCCGTAGCACCGAAACCTAAGATCACCGCAAACTGATGTGGATCGCGTGCTAAAGCAGTTTCAACAATAATGTTGGCATCGGTACGCAAACCTGCATTAATCAGGAAATGATGGATTGCACCTGTTACCATAGCAGAATTGGCAGGCAGATAACCCTGACGGATTTTCTTGTCTGAAATTACCAATAAAGTTTTGCCATCACGAATCGCCTGTGCAGATTCTTCACAGATTCTGCTGATCGCAGCTTCAAGACCTTCCGTTTCAGGATAGTTCAAATCAATATCTGCAATTTCATAACCTTTACGACCCAAGGTACGAATCTGATGCATTTTAGAGTTTGACAAGACAGGGCTTGAAATAATCAAGCGATCTGCATGTTCAGGACCTTGTTCAAATACATTTTGCTCACGCCCCATACATGTTTCTAACGACATCACGATAGATTCACGCAGTGGGTCAATAGGTGGATTGGTGACTTGGGCAAATTGCTGACGGAAGTAATCCGTGACATGGCGAACCTGACGTGACAACACAGCCATAGGAGTGTCATCTCCCATAGAACCCACAGCTTCCTGACCGCTTTCCGCAATTGGACGTAATAGTTGGTCACGCTCTTCAAAGGTCACCATAAACATTTTTTGCGCTGCTTTTAGGTCATCGCCTTTTAAGCCTTGATCGCATAAATATTCTTCAAGTTCTGGGCTACCTTGCACACGAACTGAGTTTTCACGCAACCATTCACGATATGGACGCATTTTTTTCAGATGATTACTGACATCTTTAGTATCCAGCATTTTGCCTGTGAATGTATCAATCACAAGAATTTGCCCCGGACCTACACGACCTTTGGATACCACATCTTCAGGTTCATAGCCCCATACACCAATTTCTGATGCCAATGTAATATAGCCATTTTTAGTGATCACCCAACGCGCAGGACGTAATCCATTACGGTCAAGCATACAAATCGCATGGCGACCATCTTGAATCACTAGACCTGCAGGGCCATCCCATGCTTCCATATGCTTTGAGTTGAACTCATAAAATGCACGTAAATCCGCATCTAAAGTTTCAACGTTTTGCCAAGCAGGTGGTACCAACATGCGCAATGCACGGAATAAGTCCATACCACCGCCAACAAGAAGCTCAAGCATGTTGTCCATACTTGACGAATCTGAGCCTGTCCGATTTACAATCGGATTAAGCTCTGTGATCCCTGGCAATAAAGGATTTTCGAACTTTGGTGTACGTGCTACAGCCCAGTTACGGTTTGCTGTAATGGTATTGATTTCACCATTATGTGCCAAATAACGGAAAGGCTGTGCCAATGGCCAACGAGGCAAAGTATTGGTAGAAAAACGTTGATGGAAAACAACGATATGTGAATCCAAACGTTCATCAGCAAGATCTGTGTAGAATTCTGCAATATATGCAGGCATCATCAAACCTTTATAGCTGATTACAGTAGAGCACAATGTAGTGACATAGAAATACGGGTCAGCAGTCAGCTGTTGTTCAGCACGACGACGTGCCATAAGTAACTTACGGTTAAACTCAACCTCAGTTACGCCCATTGGGCAGTTGACAAAAATTTGTTCGAACGCAGGCAAAGACTGCATTGCAATTGAACCCAATGCATCATTATTGGTGGGAATAACACGCCAGCCAATCACACGACAACCTTCATCCTCAATTTCTTTAGTGAGAATCTTTTTCGCATGCGCTGCAAGAGCAGGATCTAAGTTTAAGAATACTGTACCGACTGCAAATACTTCACTCAGTGTAATGTCACTAATTTTCTTTGCTTCTTCACGGAAAAATGCTTTCGGCATAGCCAAGAGTAAACCACAACCATCACCGGTCTTACCATCTGCGGCAATACCACCTCGGTGTGTCATACAACTTAGACTATGAATCGCGGTCTTGACTAAATCATGACTCGCATCACCCTGCATATGGGCAATCAAGCCGAAACCACAGTTATCTTTAAACTCATCCGGTTGGTATAAACCTTGAGCGGGAGCTACAGTATTAGGCGATGGCATGTGCATAGCGTACCCTTCTTTCTACATAGGCCCATGAGGGCGAAAAACATTCAAACACTCAATTACGATTTTTAAGTATTTTCGTATACCAAGTAAACACTTAGTCTAAATCGAATACCAGTCCGTTTTTACTTTAATTGCAAAATTGTTTTACAGCTTTCGCACTGAAATAAAGCACCAATCATGACTTAAAATCGCACACCAACTAAATCATTTCGCTCCAAAATAGGGACAATCAACTCAATTAGCGCAACAATAAAGCAAAAAATATGCCAGTTTTTATTTTTGTTCACCAAATCGCTAAAATACAGTGAAATAAAGATATTGATTAAAATTAGCTGTTTCTTATAAATACATTTTTAGCACCATTTTTGTGCAAATTATAAATCTCATGATCTATTTTGCTTCATTTTAGCGCTCATTTAATTAAATGGATCACTCACTTCATGCTCTACAGGTTTCTTTTCAGTTGCAGCGCCACTCGATTCTTTTGTCCCTGAGGATGTTTGAGTGGTTGAATTTGATTTTTGCACATCAACAACCTTGCCCGAGGCATCACGACGAGTAATTGTGGTCTTGGTCGTTTCATTGTTTGCACCAGAAGAATTGGTCAATGATGATAAAGCTGATTTGGCTTGAGCCAATACAGTTTCATCGACCACTGGCAACGGGGCTGACTTCAATTTAACTTCATAAAGTTTATTGGCGCTTGCCATTTCATCTGCGCCTAAATCATTCACCAAAGCGCTATACTTCTCAAATTGAATTGATTGAGGATGTATCGATGCAGGCAATTTGAGGTTTAACTGTTGTAATTGCGCTTTCGCCTGATCATCCGTTTTAAATAATCCATAAGCTAAAACATACTGTTCTGTTTGATTTTCGCCACTTAAACGGAAATAGATAAAATTTTTACGATCGGCTTGTTTTTGTAAAAAACTTTGAATGACATCTTCATTTGAAGCTTTGAACAATTCGATTGTCCATGCTTTTTTATTCTCTTGAAAAAACTTTGTTCCACGAAATTCAGCATCGTGATTACCTGCAGTCACCACACGAGTGGTCATTTCAAGTGGACGCACCTCATCCATTAAAGCGCCCAAATGTGCAGTAGCCGCCACTTTTTCTGGTTGAATCTGGACTTGGGTCTCTTCAATCGGATTTTCTACAGTGACCAATTCTTTAGTATCTGTGACTGCCCAAAAAATCACGGCAATCACCAGACACAGCAATCCACCAACCAACCAAATATATTGTCGAATATTTTGCCAATTTGTACGAATTGCTGCCATTTGAACACGAACCTTTTTCTATATTTGATTTGCTAAAATCGCTTGTTTCATCAACTCAAGGTCAAAATCATTGATAATGACAGCTTGCCCGAGTTGTTTCATCAATATTAAACGAAGTTGACCATTTAACACTTTCTTATCATGCGACATATAAGCCAAAAATTCATCTAATGGAATTTGTGGACATGCTACAGGTAATTGCGCACGTTGTATGATTTTTTTTGTACGCACTAAATCATCAAATGAAATCCAGCCCATACGATGAGATAAATCCGCAGCCATCACCATGCCCGTTGCAACCGCTTCTCCATGCAACCACACCCCATAACCGAGATAAGACTCAATGGCATGACCAAAAGTATGCCCTAAATTTAACAGCGCACGCTCACCTTGTTCTTTTTCATCATTGGCCACAATGCGGGCTTTATGTGCACAAGAACGATAGACGGCTTCTGCCAATAACTCAGGATCTTGAGCAACTAAACCATCCATATGTGCTTCTAGCCAAGTGAGGAATTCCACATCTCCCAACAACGCATACTTAATGACTTCTGCCAAGCCAGCTGAAAGCTCCCGTGCAGGTAAGGTTTTCAATTGTGCCATATCCGCTAAAACCACTTGAGGCTGCTGAAATGCACCAATCATATTTTTACCGAGTGGGTGGTTAATTCCTGTTTTTCCACCGACACTTGAATCCACTTGGGACAACAGTGTGGTTGGCACTTGAATAAAATAAACACCGCGTTGAAAACAGGCTGAGGCAAAACCAGCCATATCCCCAATCACACCGCCACCCAAAGCCAAAACCGTACAATCACGGTTAAAACCAGCCTCAAGTAAAGCATCAAAAATCAAGTTGAGATGTTCAATATTCTTATATTTTTCACCATCTGGTAGGACACATGTTGCAACTTGCTTACCCAATTGTTGAATCGCTTCAACATAATGCGATAAATATAAAGGCTGAACAGTACTATTGGTCACCACCATCACTTGACGACCTTTAATATAAGGTTCAAGTAACTCTTGAGGATTTAAATGACTTCCAATAAAAATTGGATAGCGACGTTCACCCAGTTCAACATGTAAAGTTTGCATGATCCTGCCAAATAACAATGAATAAAGATTTACCGATTAAACAATTTCTTTTGAAACAATCAACTGCAATATTTTCAGTGCCAAGTCTCGTGCAGCCCCCTGATTGGTTTCAATAATATAATGTGCAACATCTCGATACAATGGATCACGAATTTTAAGCAGATCTCTTAATTTTTTTTCAGGATTTTCCACTTGCAATAAGGGACGATTTTTATCTCGATGTGTACGCAATAATTGAATTTCTACAGGTGTATATAAATAAATCACAATACCCCGATGCTTGAGATATTCACGATTCATGGCTTGCGTGACAGCCCCGCCTCCTGTCGCAACAACTAAATTCTTTTTGGAGGTTAAATCATCAATGACGATGGTTTCTCTAGTACGGAAACCTTGTTCACCCTCTTTTTCAAAAATCCAAGGAATGGATGCACCTGTTTTTCTTTCTATTTCATGATCGCTATCTAAAAAATCACGACCTAACAGTTCCGCAAGATGCCGACCGACTGTTGTTTTTCCCGCTCCCATGGGCCCTACCAAATAAATATTTGGCAGGGTTTCAAACTCTTTGCTTGGCAAGGAGTCACCTATCGAATTGCTTTCATTGAAACTATATTAATGATTTCTCGTACGACTGTCATTAACAATTCTTGGTGTCACAAAGATTAGCAGTTCACGTTTATTATCAGATTTTAGATCTTTACGGAATAAACGCCCAAGATAAGGTATATCTCCTAAGAATGGTACTTTAGTTTGGCTGCTTTTAGTTTCTTGCTCAAAAATCCCACCCAAAACTACAGTTTCACCATTATCCACCAAGACATTGGTATTAACCTCATTCTTATTCAGAATAATTTCTCCATTAGGTGCTGTGCCTGCTGGTGAGTCGCTGGTAATATTAAGCTGCATTTGCACTTTACCATCAGGGGTAATGCTAGGTGTTACATCCAGACTTAATAATGCATCTTTAAATGATGTGGTTGCTGTTGCTGCACCACCAGCAGTTTGTGTTGTTTGATAAGGAATTTGTTGACCTGATGAAACTTTGGCTTTTTGTTTATCAGCAGTCATCACTTTAGGTGTTGAAATGACTTCACCATACCCATCAGATTGCAAAGCAGATAACTCCAAGTCCAACATAAAATCAGACATACTGATTAAACCAAAAGCTATTTTACTCGCACCCGTTGTTGTAACACCAAGGTCTACATTCAAGTTATCAGGTCGTGTAATGGTATATTTACCATCATCATCTGGCGTTCTTAAATCCCATAGGGTTTGATCACTCCCTCCCACCAAAAGGTCATTATTTTTGTTAATCCCCTGAGATAGAATTCCCCATTTCACGCCCATTTCTTTGGTAAAATCTGTTGTAGCACGTACAATTCGCGCTTCAACCATGACTTGCTTAATAGAAACATCAAGCAAGTCAATCATCTTACGAATTTTATCAATATTATTCGCAGTATCATTGATGATTAAAGTATTTGTTCGTGTATCAGCTACTGCACTGCCTCTTAAACTTAAAAGACTTTCCAATGCTAAAGATTCTGTATTGGTGGTTCGATTTGCTTCTGCCCCTTTCGGATTTCGAGAGTCTTCCAGTAATTTCAAAACATCTGCCACTTTGGTGTAATTCAGCTGAATATATTCAGTTTGAATAGGTGCTAATTTTACACTTTGTGCTAATGCCTTTGCTTCATCCTCTTCCGCTTTAATTAACTCAGTTACAGGCGCAATCCAAATCACACTCCCATTACGGCGTTTATCCAAATTCTTTGTTTTTAGGATAATGTCTAAAGCTTGATCCCAAGGCACATCTTTCAAACGCAGGGTGATATTGCCTTGTACCGAATCAGCAGCCACCATATTGATGCCAGTAAAGTCTGCCAATAACTGCAACACTCGACGGACTTCAATATCTTGGAAATCTAGCGATATTTTCTTGCCTGTATAAGATTGGCTTGAACTTGGGCGAGCCACCTTATTTTCTGCAGGTCGTTTCAAGCTGACTGTTAATTTATTTTCAGCTTGGAAAGCCATATATTCATAGCTACCCGATGATTGAATGGTGATAACACCATTGGAACCGTCGTTATAAGCGTCTACGCTAGAGACAGGTGTTGCAAAATCATTGACATTTAAACGACGCAATAAATGTGTAGGAATTTTATTTCCCAATGTTCGAATAACGACCTTACTGCCTTGCTGCTGGACATCCACTGGGGTATTTGCACCCGAAAGGCTCACAATTACTTGTCCTTCGCCAGCATTTCCACGTTGGAAGCCAATATCAGCAATCCCTTGATTTTGCTTACTGACCGTCGAAGATACATAACTTGGTAAGCTCGGTGCTTGATTGGCATTATTAATTTTTAAAATAAAAGTATTGCCTTCAACACGTGTTGTAAAAGCACCACTATTTTTTAAATTTACCGTTAACCGAGAACGTTGATCATCTGCAGCGACATCGACTGTTGAAGCCTCCTCACTCGCTACGGGAATAGATGCTTGGCTAATATTTTGTTTAGCATTGTCAAAATCCAATACTAAACGAGATGGATTATCCAATTGATAGGCTTGTGGCTGCGGAGGAAGACCATTAAACATGACACGAATTTCTGTCCCTTGCCCCGGTATTTTCATCGGAACAATGTTGGTCATCGTGGTTTGTGCTGCTGCAACTTGTGTAATTGCAATTGCGACCGTCGCCATAGTAAATTGACGAAGTTGACTATTCATAAACTTACCATCCCCAATCAAGATATTTTTCAAACTCTTTTTCATTTTTATTCCTTTATTCCGTTTTAATCCACTGGACCAATTAGAACTAGACTGCGTGGTCTTTCGATATAACCGTCTCGACCATCTGGAACAATTTCCAATAAATCAATACGGGTCGGTGTAATTTCAATAATTCGACCCTGATTCATCCCCATGTAATTGCCCAGTTGAACACGTTCAATTTCACCATCTGGTGTTTGGATTAATCCTACCGTTTGTCCTGCATTGCCCTTCATACTTCCTTTCAGTGTCAACGACTCTAAAGGATAACTTTCAAGTGGCTGCGGTTGTCTAGAGAAATTCGGATACACTCGTTTTCCTGACATCACCTTTAATTCATTTGCCAACGAACTTGGTAAGAATGGACTACGCAATTGTTGTGCAGAATAATTAAAACTTGGCACAGGATTAAATACAGGTGCTGGTTCAATCGGCAAAGGTGTTTGACTACGAATATTTGCCATTTCCTGATTGACGGCATCAATCCTAGAGTCACAACCAACCAACAACAAAGTGAATGAGATTCCACAGATTATTTTATTGTGTTTTTTCATTGTGGTGTCCCTCCTTGCTGTGGTGTCGATGGTGCAGCTGGATTTGTCTGATTCACAGTTTTTTGAGCTTTCTGTTCATCAGCACCAATATAGCGATAGGTTTTTGCCTTAATGGTATAGTCAATCACAGGAACATCAGATTTTTTATCCTGACTGGCAGTTCCTGTAATGGTGAAATCATGCAAAGTAACAATACGTGGTAAAGCAGCGACGCTACTGACGAAAGTACCAAATGAGTGATAATCCCCTGTCGCATCAATGGAAATAGGTTGTTCAATAAAGAACTCTTGCTTCACTTCAGGTTCAAGTCTGATATTTTTAAATTTTAGCCCTGAACTCACCCCAGTCACGTTAATATCTTCAACCAAACTCGGAATTTCAGTTTCTTTTGGCAACTGTTCCAATTGTTGATTGAAATTGGCTTCCATTTGTTGTAACTGGGCTTGATATTGTTGCAAATTTCGTAACTTAGAGTCTTTTTCTTTAAATTCATTCAGTAGATTCTGTTCAACTGTGCGCGCCTGATCAATTGCATCCAGCTTCGGTCTCACCGCAAGAAAATAGCCAATTGCACAAACCACAAAGAACAAAAATATCCAACAAGTAATTTTTACCGATAGCGGCCAACTACCATAGTTGTTCATATCCAAAGTATTGAACTGTTGAAAAAATTTCTCAACTGTCATTTTATTCTTTTTTGGAGCATCATTTACCGATGAATCTAATTGCTCAAAATCTTCACGACTCATTTCGCACCCCCAGCAGCTGGAACTTGTTCAGCCTTTGTTGCACTATCATCTGCTACAGAAGCGATTTCCCCTAAATCTACAGTGACCACAAAGCTTCCATAGGACTCTTCTACTCGAGGAATCACGGATGTTTGTGCTTGATTTTTATTTTCTTCTGCGGCTAGGAATGAATTCATAAAGGCATTTCTATACCACTCAGAAGCTTCCAAACCACGCAATAATTCAGCAACGGTATTCGGACTTTCAGCTTTACCTTCGATGGTAAATTTATCCCCAACACGACTGAATTTCGTGATGTACATTTGTGCTGGAACGACACGAACCAATTCATCAACCAAGCGAACAATCACAGGACGTTGTCCTTGCAAACCTTGAATCAACTTCATTCGCTCAATAATGGCATTACGACGCTCTTGCAATCCATCTAAAGTTTTTAATTGCATATCTAAGTTTTGATTGGTACTAGTAACCAACTGATTGGCTTGTTCTTGATCCTCAAGTTTATGATCAAAATAAAACCATGCTAATAGCACAGTTGCTAATCCAATCAATGCGACACCCACACAGATTGCCACAAATTGCTTCTTTTTCTGTTCTCTTAGCTCATCACGCCAAGGGAGTAAGTTAATCTTTGCCATTAATCAAAACTCCTCAACGCTAAGCCACATGCAACCATAAGTGATGGTGCATCATTTTCTATTTTTCTTAAGTCAATTTGTGGTGAAAAACCCATTTGTAAAAATGGATTTGCAATGGTGACGCGATAACCAAGTTTTTGTTGTAATAATTTTGCCAGTCCAGGGATATTTGCATTTCCGCCTGCCAGCAAAATATGATCAATCTCATTAAATTGTGAGGAGGAGAAGAAGAATTGTAATGAACGTGCTGCTTGCTGGACCACAGCTTCTAAAAACGGCATTAACACTTCAGTTTCAAAATCATCGGGTAAGGTGCGGTCTTTCTTGGCACGACCTGCTTCCTCATAAGATAAACCATAACGATTTTGAACATCTTGTGTCAGTTGTTTGCCCCCAAACACCTGCTCACGCGTGTAAATAATCTTACCTTTTTGCATCACAGACAATGTGGTCATGGTGTGACCAATATCTAAGATCCCAACAAGATTAACCCCGATGGGTAAAGTATCTGAAAAGACATCGAATGCACGTTCTATGGCATAGCTTTCTACATCTGCAATTTTAGGAGATAAGCCTGCAATTTCCAGAACTTCAACACGAGACTCAATATTTTCAGCACGTGTCGCCACCAAAAGTACATTCACTCGATTCGGATTGGCTAACTTATCATTCAATACTTCAAAATCTAAGCTCACTTCATCCAAAGGAAAAGGAATATATTGTTCAGCATCCATTCGAATCTGAACTTCTCTTTCCTCATCGGACATATCTGCATCCATTTCTATGATTTTATGAATCACCATAGAAGTAGGTACAGCAACAGCTACATTTTGCGATTGAGGGTTAGCAAGATTAACTGCTCGCTCTAATGCATCTGCAACTGCTTCTGGATTGAGAATGTTTTTTTCAACCACACTCCCATCAATCAGCGGACTCAATCCATAACTTTCAACCCAGTAACGACCGTTCTTAACAGAGAGCTCTAAAATTTTTACAGTAGTAGAACTAATATCTACTCCTACCAACCCCTTATTTTGCTTACGATATAGTCTAAGCACGATACATTTCCTATTATTTTTTTATCCCCAACAAATAACACAAACTAGCTGTATTTGGTCTTAATTTTTTACAGATACAATATCCCATCTAACAATCCATCACATGAGAAGCTATACTGACCACAATTAGTTTGCCATTAGCTATTATTAAAACTTACTTGTTATGAAAAAGCTATCTTGTTCAGGTCATATTCATCCCTTTTTTTTGCTGATTATTATTATCTTAGTCGCAATTCCGATGGGCTTTTATGGAATGTACCTATATATTGCCCCATCTCTGCCAGAAATGAGCTCTTTAAAAAAAGCGCCATTATTAAAACCTTTACAAGTTTACTCGGCAGATAATCAATTAATTGCTGAATATGGTGGCAAGCTTTCTGTGCCTGTGGAATACGATCAGATTCCGCCGCATTTCATTCATGCTTTCCTTGCTGCTGAAGATTCATCTTTCTTTGAACATAGCGGAATCAGCTTTAAGGGCTTAGGTCGTGCATTGAGTGAAAGTGTGACTGGATCAAATGTACAGACAGGTGGTTCGACCATCACCATGCAGGTTGCCAAGAACTATTATCTATCACCTGAACGTACTTTGAAGCGTAAATTGACTGAAGTATTTTTAGCCCGAAAAATAGAACAAAACTTATCCAAAGAAGAAATCTTATCTTTATATGTCAATAAAATTTTCTTAGGTAAAAATGCCTATGGTATTGCTGCTGCAGCAAAAATTTACTATGACAGAAGCTTAGATCAGCTCAGTATTGCACAAATGGCGATGATTGCTGGTTTGCCTAAAGCGCCTTCTAAATATAATCCTGTTGTAAACCCTGAACGTGCACTTGAGCGTCGTAACTGGATTTTGGGACGTATGCTTCAGCTAGGCTATTTGAAACAGGCTGAATATGAAAAAGCGGTTGCTGAACCGATAAACTTAAGCATGCCAGATCGCGGTTTAAGCAATAAATTTCCTTATGTCGGTGAAATGGTTCGCGCTGAATTGGTGGAAAAGTTTGGTGAACAAGCGATTGACTCAGGTTATAAAGTTTATACAACTGTTAATAGTCAGCGTCAGCAATATGCTGAAGATGCTGTACAAAAAGGTTTAGAAGATTACGACCGCCGTCATGGTTGGCGTGGTGCTGAGGCACATGACAAGCCACTCAAAGATTTTATTCCTTATGCCAATACATACCCTGCCGAAGTGATTAAAGTGGGCAGCAATACCTTTGAAGCCAAAATGCAAGATGGTTCAACGGTAACCGTCCCTTGGTCAGGAATGTCTTGGGCAAGAAAATACATCAATGCCAACGCTGTGGGTGGTGCACCCAGTCGTGCCTCACAAATTGTTTCAGTGAAAGATATTATCCGTTTACGTCCCAATGACAATAAAACGGCTTGGTCATTAGTGCAAACCCCAAAAGTCCAAGGTCAACTTATTGCCATCAATCCAAATGATGGTTCTATTGAAGCTGTGGTCGGGGGGTACAACTTCTATCAATCGAAATTTAACCGTGCATTACAAGGTTGGCGCCAACCAGGCTCCACCATTAAACCCTTTGTTTACGCACTTGCCCTTGAACGTGGTATGACACCTTATACTATGGTCAATGACAGCCCAATTACGATTGGTCGTTGGTCACCAAGAAACTCCGATGGTCGTTATTTGGGCATGATCCCATTACGTCGTGCCTTATATTTGTCTCGTAATACAGTATCTGTACGCTTACTACAAAGTGTTGGTGTCGAACGTGCACGACAATTACTGATGGACTTTGGTTTACAAGAAGATCAGATCCCGCGGAACTTCACCATTGCCTTAGGTACACCACAAGTACTTCCTGTACAAATGGCAACAGGCTATGCAGCTATTGCCAATGGGGGATATCGCATTCAACCGCATTTTATCAGTCGTATTGAAGACGCTTTTGGTAAAACCATCTATGAAGCAAGCCCTGAATATGCGTGTATTCCATGTATTAACCAAAAAAATCAGACAGTTGATGCCGAAGTCACCCCAGATGATGAAGTGATTGAAGGTGCCAATCTCAGTGTTGATGATGCAACAACACCTTTAAGTAAAGAAGAGCAAAGTAAATATCGTCAAGCCCAACGTATTTTAAAATCACAGTCGGCCTTCGACATGGCAAATATTCTTCGTGATGTAATTGTACATGGTACAGGTCGTGCTGCACTTAAAATTGGTCGTGATGATATCGGTGGTAAAACAGGAACAACGAATGATGCTAAAGACGCTTGGTTTGCAGGCTTCAATGGTAAATTGGTTGCCATTGCTTGGGTAGGCTTTGACCAACCATCTACATTAGGTCGACGCGAATTTGGTGGTATTGCTGCACTTCCAGTTTGGACCAGCTTTATGGATAAAGCTTTAAAAGGCACGCCATCGGCTTGGGTACACTTTGATAAAGATGCTAAAGCACCAATTTCGCGTGAACAACGTCATCAAACTCAAATTGATGACCAAACTCAAAACGAAAGCTATGGTTCATCTCCACCTTTAGCCCGTCCAATCTTTAGACCAGCTCCAGTTGCTCCAACACGTAACGCGTCCAATGATTTTGATGATTTACCTGATGAGGGTAATGATCAGCCGTTAAAGCCGAATAAAGCAACACCGCCTGCGATGAATCAAGGTGCTGCAAAACGGGAACAAGACTCGCTTGAAAATTTGATCAACGAAGTTCAATAGTCAAATTTCATCATAAAAAATGCCATCAATAGATGGCATTTTTTGTCGATTAACTGGCTATTTTTTCTGAAAAATATACATCTGAAATGCGGCTTTTAATTCAGTTTGTGCTTGTTGTTCTAAAACCATACGCTTTTCAGGTTTTGCTTTATATGCATAAGGTGTCATAGCAATCAGATTTTTTAATTGTGCTTGATTTAACTCAAAAGTCGTTTCCACAATCGGTTGCTCAATCAAATCAAAATGCGCTTGTAATTGCTCAATAAACTTATGCGGATCATGCATTTTTACTTCATCAAATAAACCTTCACGCATTGCATACAAATGCTCAGGCGCAGGCGTAACCACGATGAGATAAGCCTGAGGCTTAAGGACTCGCAGGATTTCCTCAATAGGAATTGGGCTAAACAAACTGGTACATAGATCTATGGATTGATCTAAAACTGGTAATGTCGCCCCTGTTCCCACAATCCAAGTCACTTTTTTATTGAGCTTTGCAGCCACCTGAACTGCATTTTTCGCAATATCTACCCCAACACATTGCATCACCTCATGTTGCATTGCATCAGTATAGTAGCCTTCACCGCAACCGATATCCAACAGATTTTCAATACGTAAATCTCGAATTTTTTTTACGATTGCTTGTTGTAAAGGTGCATAAAATCCATCACTGAGAAAAGCCCGTCGCGCTTGTACTGATTCAACAGTATCCCCTGGATTTTTACTGTGTTTGTGTTGCACCACATGTAAATTGACATAACCTTGCTTTGCGACATCATAACTATGATGATTTACACAGCGCCAAGTTCGACCTGATAGGCTTAACCCCTCACGGCATACAGGGCACATCAATAAATTCATCGTATTCTCCACAAAATATAGTAAAAGCCAATAAAAAAGCCGGCAAATGCCGACTTCTTCAACTGACTTTGGCTTATCGTAATTTTAATGTCATTAGACCTAAAACTACCAGCATAATTGTAATAATCCAGAAACGGATCACCACTTGAGTCTCACGCCAGCCTTTCTTTTCATAATGATGATGTAAGGGTGCCATCAAGAAAACACGTTTATTACGCATACGTAGCGATCCGATTTGCAAAAACACGGAAATCGCTTCAACAACAAATACCCCACCCATGATCGCGAATACTATTTCTTGACGAACCATCACTGCGATTGTACCCAACATCGCGCCTAGGGATAATGCTCCCACATCGCCCATAAAGACTTGTGCAGGATGTGCGTTATACCATAAGAATGCTAAACCAGCACCAATCATCGCAGCACAAATAATCACCAATTCAGATGTATATTTCACATACGGAATATGTAAATAATTGGCAAAGCGAACATCACCTGCCAAATATGCAAAAACACCTAAACCAGCCGCAACCAATACAATTGGCATGATCGCCAAACCATCCAAGCCATCAGTTAAGTTCACCGCATTTGAACCGCCATTAATGACCAAATAGGTGAAAATAATAAACCCAATCCCCAATGGAATTGCAGACAATGGAATACTCAAATTCTTAAAGAATGGAATCAACAAATCTAACATATTGGCTGTATGTATAGGATTATCCTGCTGAGTTGCAATTACATACAATGCAATACCTGCTCCCAGTGAACCGATAGATGTCCAAAAGAATTTTTTCTTGGCAGGCAAACCAGCATTGTCTTTATAACGAACTTTAATCCAGTCATCTGCCCAGCCAACTGCACCAAAGATCACCATAACCATTAAAACAATCCACACATAAGGATTGGATAAGTCTGCCCAAAGCAAAGTACTAATCCCAATGGAGAGTAGGATTAAAATCCCGCCCATGGTTGGTGTACCCATTTTCTTGGCATGATTTTCAGGTGCAAACGAACTGACTGCTTGACCATATTTGAGCGCTTGTAGTTTACGAATCATCACTGGGCCCAAAGCCCAACCAATCGCAAGTGCAGTCAATACACTGAGCAATGCGCGTAACGATAAGTATCGAACAACTTGGAACGCATTTTCATAACCCGCCAAGTGTTGAAATAACCAAAACAGCATTAAACTTTCTCCATCAAATCAGCCATCAACGTTTCCATATGGGTATAACGAGAACCTTTAAATAAGAAACTCATGGACTGGGGTTGATGTGTTTTTATTAAACTTAATAATAAAGGCAAAGCTTGTTCTTGATTCAGAAAAGCTTGTAATTTTTTACCATATTGAGTGCTTCGAGCACCTTCTTGTGTTGCAGGAGCAAACTCGCCTACAGCGACAACAAAATCAATACCACTCACTGAAACGAGATCACGACCTAGCATGTAATGCTGTTGAGCCGCAGTATCTCCCAGCTCTCCAATATCCCCGATGACCATGACTTTAATTCCTTGCTGTTGTGCAAGTACCTCAGCTGCGGCACGCATGGACGTTGGATTGGCGTTGTAGGTATCATCAATCAATAAATGATTATTTTTTTGAATAAAGTTTAGACGCCCTTTAGCCCCTTGTGCAGACTCTAAACCAGCAACAATATCCTCTAAAGCGATACCGATTGCTAAGGCGAATGCTGTTGCAGCCTCTGCATTATGTACATTGTGTGCACCTGCAAAAGGCAAATTAACCAATTTGGAGCCTTGCGGTGTATTGATGGTAAATATTGCTGATTGTGCCAGCAACTGAATATCTGTTGCAAAAACCTCACCACCATCCCCAAAACTCAAACAATGTTCTGTCTGTATAGCTTGGCGAATCGTATCAGTGAAATCATCAGCCGCAGGAATAATAGATGTTCCTGTTTGATCAATATGGCGATAAATTTCAGATTTAGCACGACAAATTCCATCGCGACCGCCAAACTCTCCTAAATGTGCAGTGCCGATATTGAGAATACCCGCCACCTGAGGTTGTACCAAGTTTGAGGTATAGTCAATTTCACCTTGATGGCTTGCACCCAGCTCCATGACTGCATATTGATGTTCTGAACGCAGTTCCAAGAGCATCATTGGCACACCAAGATCATTATTTAAATTACCACGAGTAACCAAAGTCGGAGCTAAACGTGTAAGGATACTACCCAACATTTCTTTGGTGGTGGTTTTACCACTACTGCCAGTCAGTGCAATCACTTTTAATTGAGGATGCTGAGCGCGACGATACGCACCTAAATGTCCCAATGCCAAACGGGTATCTTCAACAACCAACTGACAAATATTGGCTTCAACAGGATGACTGACAATCGCAATTTGGCAGCCATTTTCAGCCACTTGCACAACAAAATCGTGTGCATCAAAACGTTCACCTTTAAGTGCTAAAAACACATCACCCAATTCAGCATGGCGTGAATCAGTTAAAATACGTTTAATTTCACCTTGTGGTACTTGATCTAAATACCAATATCCTTGAGTTGCTTCAGCAAGTTCTGTTGCTGACCATGGCTCTAAAGGTACAGTACTCGTCGTCGAGGTATGCATCGTTTATTCCTACTGAGCTGGATAGGCTGAATTGGTTTTATGGTGTTGCGCATCTATAGCAGATTGCACTTCAACAACATCATCAAACCAATGACGCACCCCATCTATTTCTTGATAGTTTTCATGTCCTTTGCCAGCAATCACCACAATATCGCCTGCTTGTGCATGCTTGACTGCATATTTAATCGCTTCACGACGATCATGAATTTCATGCACCTCGTGCTGGCTAAAATCGATATCTTGTTTCATGTCGGCAAAAATTTGTTCAGGATTTTCAGTGCGCGGATTATCTGATGTCATCACCACAGGGGTGGCTTGTTCCAATGCTGCTTTGGTCATCAAAGGACGTTTACCACGATCACGATCACCTCCACAACCAAATACCGCCCAAAGTTGATTTTCAACATGGCGCTTTAAAGTTTTTAATACTTGGGTTAATGCATCTGGCGTGTGAGCATAGTCGACAACAAATAATCGATCCTGATCACGAATGACTTGCATTCGTCCTGGTGCGCCTTTTAACTCTGGTACTTGTGCAATCAACTGTTTTAAATCAAAGCCTGCTTGCTCAGCGACAATTAAACTTGCCACAAGGTTTTCAATATTAAAATGCCCAAGCAATGGGCTATGTACAGTAAATTCGCCTTTGGCTGTTTTTAAGTGAAAAACTGCACCATCCAAGCTGTATTTAATTCCAAAGACCTGATAATCAGCAGCTTTAGAAGTCGAATAAGTCAATACTTTAGGGTGCGACAAATTACTGCTCGCAGCATTCATCATCAAATCAGCATGCGCATCATCAATATTAATAACTGCGACTTTTAACGAAGACCATTTAAACAATAAAGATTTTGCTTCAGCATAGGCTTCAAGTGTCCCATGATAATCCAAGTGATCACGGCTTAAATTGCTATAGGCGGCAATTTCGATATCACAACCATTCAAGCGCCCTTGCTCCAAGCCATGAGAACTCGCTTCGATTGAAGCAAATTCAGCGCCTTGTAAGGCAAAATCATGCATTAGATTTTGTATATGCAAAGCATCTAAAGTGGTATGCGAGGACGCTTCCAAGTGCGGTAAAATACCATTACCTGTTGTCCCCATAACCGCACATTTTTTATTTTGCAATGTCAACAACTCAGCAACCAAACGCGAAATCGTTGTTTTACCATTGGTTCCAGTGACAGCCAAAACGCGTACCGCTTGTACAGGTGTTGTTGCTTGTAAATATTGTTTTTGCCATTGTCCCATCAATCTGCGAACTTGAGGACAAACCAAAGCTGGTGCAATCCCTAAATCCGTTTCACTAATAATTGCCAATGCACCTTTATCCAAAGCCGCCTGAGCAAACTGCCGTGTTTTTTCAGGTTGAGAATAACTGGTTAATGCAATAAAAATCTGTCCGTGCTGAACATAGCGACTATCTAGAGAGAAACCCTTAAATGGCTCAGACATCCAACTTTGTGTATGGTCTTGATCACGACCATTGTGATAAATGTCTTGAAAATTAATCATCATGATTTACCTATCGCGTCGCCTTTGCCGTTTCAAGCGGCTTGTCCAAAGGCACATTCATTAAACGTAAAGACTCTTGCATAATTCGAGCAAAAACTGGTGCTGCAACCAGACCACCATAATATTGACCACGAGGATTTTCCACCACCACAATAATCGCTAATCGAGGATCACTAATCGGCGCGACACCTGCAAATAATGCACGATATTCTGTATTTGAATAACCACGATGATCAGGACGCAGCTTATGTGCCGTTCCTGTTTTACCACCAACACGATAACCTGGAATATTGGCTTGTTTTGCGGTTCCGCCTGGCATAGTCACTTGCTCTAACATCAATAAAACTGAATCAGCAATTTTAGGATCTAAGACCTGCTTCCCTTTGGGCTGGTCATTGAGTTTATAGAGACTTAATGGATATTCCACACCATGATTGGCTAACATGGCATAGCCTTGTGCCAACTGCAAAATCGTCGCATTTAGACCATAACCATAAGCCATTGTGCCGATTTGCGATGAATTCAATTTCTCAGGAGGAAGCACCAAACCACTACTTTCACCTGGGAATTTCACCGCTGAACGCTGACCAAAACCGACCTTTCTAAAGAAGCTAGGTAACGTTTCTTTCGGCAAAGACAAGGCAATTTTTGCAGAGCCCACGTTAGATGACTTGATAATCACACCAGTAACAGTCAGTGAACCATAGTTATGCGTATCACGAATGGTATGAGAACCTAAACGCATTGAACCCGGGCTGGTATTAACTACAGTATTTGGCGTATATTGACCACTTTCCAACCCAGCAGAAATCGTAAAAGGCTTCATGGTCGAACCAGGTTCAAACATGTCGATTGCCCCTCGGTTACGCATGGCATCTTTATTATTTAAACCATTCTTGTCGTTGGGGTTATAAGATGGCCAACTTGCCATTGCCAAAATTTCGCCCGTTTTAACATCTACAGCGATTGAAGATGCAGAGCGCGCATTGTTTGCCACACCTACAGCAGTCAACTCACGATACATAATATATTGCAAACGTGAATCTATACTTAAAGTGATATTTTCGCCTGCTTTAACCTCTTTGACCACTTCTGGCGTGCTAATACGGTTACCGTGCTTATCCCGTGAGATTTTTTGCTCACCATCCTCACCTGCAAGACGTGAGTTTAATTGCATCTCCAAGCCTTCAATCCCGGTTCCCTCACTATTGGTTAAACCAATAATCTGAGCATTGGGTTGAGGTTGTGGATAATAACGTTTATAGGTTTTCTCAGCATACACCCCTGCAAATTTATGCTGGGTAATGAAATCTGCCTGAGGCGGTGGAACTTCTTTTTTTAACACCAAATAGCGTGAGCGAGGACGTTCATTCAAACGTTTCTTTAAATCTGCACGATCAATGCCTACCGCATCTGCCAATTCATCTAAATTTAAATTTTCATCCGGTAACTGACGTTTCAATTTTCGACTATTTGGCGTTTTTTGTAATTCAGCTGTGATGGTGTCAAATTGCTTTTTGGTCTCAAAATACTCTCGTGGATCAATCACCACTTTCATGATCGGAGAGCTAATCGCCAAAGGCACACCATGGCGATCACTAATCACACCACGCATGGCTTTCAACGTTTCTGTACGCAAAATATTGGCATTGGCTTTATTTTGCAAAAAGTCTTTATTAATCACTTGCACATAAAATGCACGACCAACCAGACCTACAAAGCATAAAAGAACCACGCCCCACATAAGATAAAAACGCCACATATCGATAGATGCGGTACTTTTTTGGGTAATGGACGGCTGCTTTTTACGCGGTTGCCGAGTCTGTTTAGTTTGCTTATCTACCATACAGATGCCTTACTTCTTCTGCTCTGATTCACTTGGTAATGAAATGACAACTGTTTGTGCAGCTGGCGGTGAATACATTCGGAGTTGCGTTACTGCACGCGTACCAATTTGTGCTGTCGCACCAAATGTCTGTTGTTCAATGAGCAAACGCCCCCACTCTGCATTGATATCTTCGCGCTCACGCATATAACTATTTAAATCACGAAAATCATGACGATAAGCAAAAACTTGTAACACCACCATAAAAGCGCTGATCAGTACTGCGGCAACCATAAGACCATAAACAATTGCTTTTTTGACAGCCAGTTTACGACTTGATTCTTCTATAATTTCTTGTTTCATTATGCGCCTTTTTGTTCTAATCGCTCTGCAACCCGGAGCCAAGCACTACGTGAGCGAGGATTCACCTTGACTTCTTCCTCACTGGCACGAATTCGGTCTATTTTTTTCAGTCGACGAGTATCTTGTACTTTTTGCGGTAATCCCCAACCATTATCTTCTGCTAAAGTTGATTCTTTTTGAATAAATTGCTTAATAATTCGGTCTTCAAGTGAATGAAAACTTATCACGGCTAAACGTGCGTTTGATTTTAACAAATCTACGGCTTGAGGTAAAAAGGTATGTACATCATCCAGCTCTTTGTTAATTTCTATACGAATGGCTTGGAAAGTTCGTGTTGCCGCATGCTTATTCTTTTCCCACTTTGGATGCGCAACTTTAACAATTTCTGCTAATTTTCCTGTGGTTTCAATATAACCGGCTTGTTTAATCGCTTTGGCAATACGACGGCTATAACGTTCTTCACCATATTGAAAGATGATATTCGCCAAATGTTCTTCTTCAACATCCAGCAACCACTCAGCAGCGGTTTGCCCTTGAGAATTATCCATACGCATATCAAGTGGTCCATCATGCATAAAACTAAAACCACGTTCAGCTTGATCTAACTGAGGTGATGACACCCCTAAATCTGCCATAATTCCATCAACTTGATAAATATCCAATTGATTCAATTCTTGTTGTAAATCTGCAAAACTTGCATGAATAATTTTAAATCGAGGATCTTCTTTTTCAAGCTGATATGCCACTTCGAGTGCTTGAGGATCTTTATCAAAAGCATATACTTTGGAGTTTTCATCCAACTTAGAGAGCAATAAACGGGTGTGACCGCCACGCCCAAACGTCCCATCCACGTAAATTCCTGTATTGCGCCCTGCAAGTAAAGCATCGACAGTTTCATGTAGTAATACAGAAATATGAGACATAATTAGAGTTTCAGTTTAAGCAAAAAAAGTAACTGCACATTATTACCTTGTTTTGTTAAAGCTCCAAACGACTTTTTGTAGGGAAATATTACTTTTTATAGAGAAAACCGTTTTTCCTGTGTTTGAAACAAAAAATAGGGCGAAAAAACAACAAAAGCAGTGCTACAAAGTTACCGTGCTTGCTTCATCATTTTCACGTCATGATTTTCAAAATGTTCAACGACTCGCCAACCATGTTGAGCATAAAACGTACAAGCACGGCTTCTTGCATCAGTTTCCAAGCAAATTTCTTGAAAATATTGAAATAAAAAATCTTCCGCTTTTTTAAGTAATGCAGTGCCAATGCCCTTTGCTTCAAAATCGGGATAAACAAACATTGCAAAAATACTTCCCTCATCTTGATCTGCTATTGCAAATCCACATACCTGATCATTCAATTCAGCAACCCAAACACAAGAACAACTGTGAATTAACTCAGATATGGTTGCTGTCGTAATACCTAACTCAGTCAATTGTGTTCGTGATAAATGATTCTCTTTGACTGAGGTTCGAATATCAAAAATTGTTTCAATGTCATTGGCTGCCGCCAGTCTGATTTGGATGCACATAATTTCAAGTTATTGTTCAATTTGAACTGAGTCTAACCTATTCATTGATGAATAAAAAAACCTCCTTAAGGAGGTTCTTCATCAAATCAATTACCGCTTAACGTTTGGTATTATAAATCTGATCGAAAACACCGCCATTTGCGAAATGTGTTTGCTGCGCTTTCGCCCAACCACCAAATACTTCATCAATGGTGAAAGTTTTTAATTCAGGAAATTGTTTCGCATATTTTGCTAAAACTTTTGCATTACGTGGACGATAAAAATGACGTGCTGCCATATCCTGACCAATCGGGGAATATAAATAATTGATATAGCCTGTTGCCAACCACTTATTGCCATTCTTCTCAACCGTCTTATCTACAATCGCAACAGAAGGCTCAGTCAGAATCGACATAGACGGATAGACGATATCAAACTTATTGCCTGTGGCTTTTTTACTGACCATGGCTTCATTTTCCCAAGTCAATAAAACATCACCAATGCCACGTTCAGCAAAGGTGGTCATGGATGCACGTGCAGCAGGATCCATTACTTTCACGTTATGATACATCTTGGAAACAAACTCACGCGCTTTCGCATCATCACCACCTGGTTGTTTCAATGCATAACCCCAAGCTGAAAGATAAATCCATCTTGGCAATCCACCCGTTTTCGGATTCGGTGTAATGATTTGCACACCCGGCTTGGTTAAATCTGTCCAGTCTTTGATACCTTTAGGATTACCCTTACGCACTAAAAATACAACCGTTGAAGTATAAGGTGCTGAGTTGTTTGGAAACTCTTTTTCCCAACCCGGGTTAATTTGACCCGACTTTACAATTTCATTGATGTCGTTAGCTAGAGCCAGAGTCACCACATCACCTTTTAAACCATCCACCACGGCACGTGCTTGCTTTCCAGAACCGCCATGTGATTGTTTAAAATCCACAGTTTTTCCTGTACGCGCTTTCCAATATGCACCAAATGATTTATTAAACTCATCATAAAACTCACGAGTTGCATCATAAGACACATTTAAAAACTCACGATCAGCCGCATGAGTGACTTGAGTTGTTCCTGTAAATCCAGTTGCAATAATCACAGCACTTAAAAGTGCTTTAAAATTCTTTTTCATATGAGCGCCGCAGCAAATTTAAAATTATTCTAAATATATGAAATAAGCCAATAAACATCAATCAAAAGCATAAAGATACAAGATCGAATGAGGAGCAAAAATAAATGATGATTGATATTGATGAATTTTTTCAATTCATTGAAGTTTGAAATTGCCAGTTTAATTTTATTTTGATCATATTAGATAAAAGATAGAAAACCAAAAAACAGTCATGCTCAAACAGGACCACCTTTCATAAAAATATTAATCAATAAGGTACACATCAAGGCTATCGCAATAATATAAGGATAAGTGATTTAAAGTAAAAACTGAAAAAAGTACAAAAAAGCAAAGCCTGATCAGATCAAAAGGCTTTGCTTTCAAAGCATTACTTTTCAGCTGTAAATTGATCGTATACCCCACCATTGGCAAAATGCACCTTCTGTGCTTTCGCCCAACCACCAAAAACTTGATCAATTGTGAACAATTTGATTTTAGGGAATTTAGCAGCATATTTAGCAGCCGCTTTTGTATCACGAGGACGGAAATTGTATTTTGCTGCAAGATCTTGCCCTACAGGAGAATACAGATAATTTAGATAACCTTTGGCTAGGTTTCGATTGCCATCTTTATCGACAACTTTGTCGACAATGGCAACTGAAGGTTCAGCAAGGATAGAAATCGACGGATAAACAATCTGATATTTGTCTTTATCTGGACCAGAGGTTGCTAAAATTGCTTCATTTTCCCAAGACAGCAATACATCACCAATACCACGATCAGCAAAAGTAGTGAGAGAGCCTCGAGCACCAGAGTCTAAAACTTTGACATTTTTATAAATCTTTTTCACCAACTCACGTGCTTTAGCATCATTACCACCTGGCTGTTTTAAGGCATAACCCCAAGCGGATAAATAAATCCAACGCGGTGCACCACCCGTTTTAGGGTTCGGTGTAATAATTTCAACACCTGGTTTTACCAGATCATTCCAATCTTTGATTCCTTTTGGGTTGCCCTTTCGGACCAGAAACACCACTGTTGAGGTATATGGTGCCGAGTTATTAGGAAACTCCTTTTGCCAACCTTTTTCAATCAGTCCCGCATTGACAATTTCATCAATATCATTCGCCAATGCCAACGTTACCACATCCGCTTGTAAACCATCGACCACGGATCTTGCTTGTTTTCCTGAACCACCATGAGATTGTTTAAACTCAACATCTTGTCCTGTTTTCGATTTCCAAAACTGTCCAAAACTTTTGTTATATTCTTGATAAAATTCTCGTGTGGGATCATACGATACATTTAAAAATTCTTTTGCAGCATATGTATTCCCTATCGCAATCAGACTGATTGCACTTAAAAGCAGTCGTTTTTTCATTTGTTTCTCAGTTTTTAGTACTTAGCATGCACTATATTTTCATTGTTTTAATTTAACAATCAATTACTTATAAAAATAAACTCTATTCTTTTCATATTTTAAGATATTCAAATATATGCAATAAACAGCTTAATAATTTCGAATATTTTCTAAACAACTTAATGTAGACTTGAATTCTTCACGATTCATCCATATTTATATGATATTAATTTAATTATTACATTTCGTTTCAATGGTTGTTTTTTAGACATTTTTTGTGTAGTATTATTAAAAAATGTGACGTAGTTAAGCTTTTTGTAACTTATTTTGCTACAATAACCATGTTAAACACACCTTGTTAAAGAAAAAAAATCGACCATCCGGGGGAGTAGATGGAATGAAGTATCCATATTTAAAATTGTTAGGTATCAGTATAGGACTAACAATCATGGCGCAAACAGGTCATAGTGCTGTCATTAAAGACACTACTCGACCAATACAATCTATGATTGTGGTATCCGACAAACAATCACCGATTGAAAAAGCGCTGAATCAGCAAAAACGTGGTGAAAGCAAATTGATTTCAGACAAAGATCAAATCAAAGTTTTAGCTTCACTTAAAACTACACCATCGCAAAACTTTTTAGCTGAACAACATCAAAAATTTTCGCGTTTTGTACAAGCAATTTTCCAACCACATACCTCATAGTTGCTTGATTTGAGAAAATAAATTCTTTACTCCTCAAAAGAATTTAGAAGCCCAGTCCTTTATTGGTGAATTAACCCTTAAGCGATTGGGCTTTTTCGTTATAATAGTTTCAATTTACATTCTGAATAATATTTGGTTATGAAAGTCCGTACTCGTATTGCACCCTCTCCAACAGGTTTCCCACATGTAGGGACTGCCTATATCGCTTTGTTTAACTTATGTTTTGCCAAAAAACATGGTGGTGAATTTATTCTTCGTATTGAAGATACAGACCAACTTCGCTCTACACCTGAATCTGAACAAATGATTTTAGACTCATTGCGTTGGTTAGGATTAAATTGGTCAGAAGGTCCAGATGTCGGTGGTCCACACGCACCTTATCGCCAATCTGAACGTATGGGAATTTATAAACAATATGCTTTAGAACTGGTTGAAAAAGGGCATGCCTTCTATTGTTTTGCGACGGCTGAAGAGCTTGATCAAATGCGTGCCGAGCAACAGGCTCGTGGTGAAACACCGCGTTATGATGGGCGTGGTTTAAAACTTTCTCAAGAAGAAGTACAACAACGTCTTGCTGCTGGTGAAGCGCATGTGATTCGTATGAAAGTACCTGAACAAGGGATTTGCCAATTCAACGACTTATTGCGTGGTGAAGTTGAGATTCCATGGGCACAGGTAGACATGCAAATTTTGCTGAAAACCGATGGCTTACCAACTTATCATCTGGCCAATGTGGTCGATGATCATTTAATGGATATTACCCACGTAATCCGTGGTGAAGAATGGATACCATCTGCGCCAAAACACCAGTTACTCTACCAATATTTTGGTTGGGAAATGCCAACCTTATGTCACATGCCATTGTTGCGTAATCCTGATAAATCAAAATTGTCGAAGCGTAAAAACCCAACCTCGATCAATTATTACAAAGATATTGGCGTACTTCCTGAAGCATTACTCAATTATTTAGGTCGTATGGGATGGTCAATGCCAGATGAAAGTGAAAAGTTTACTTTAGCTGAAATGATTGAGCATTTTGACATTCAACGTGTTTCTTTGGGCGGTCCAATTTTCGATGTTGAAAAACTCAATTGGTTAAATGGTCAATGGATCAAAGCGCTTACACCTGCCGAGTTGCTCAATACTTTGCTTGCTTGGAAAGCAGACCGTAAAACCCTTGAAGACATTGCTGCAGCCATTCAGCCACGTATTAATTTACTTTCTGAAGCTGTTAACTGGGCAGGTTTCTATTTCAATCAATTCCCTACCTTGTCAAAAGAACAGTTCGAAAGTAAAAAACTCAGTGAAGAACAAGTTCGTCAAAGTTTGCAGTTTGCCATCTGGCGTTTAGAAAGCTTATTTACTTGGAACAACGATACCGTAAGTCAAACGCTTATGGATTTGGCGAATCAAATGGAAATCAAGCTCCGTGATTTCATGCCTGCATTCTTTATCGCGATTGCGGGTTCGACTTCATCGACCCCAGTTATGCAATCAATGGTGACGATTGGTCCAGACTTAACATTTGCACGTTTACGCCACGCACTTGAAATTGTGGGTGGTCCGAGCAAAAAAGAAGCAAAAGTTTGGGAAAAACTAAACGAAAGCATTAAATTGCCGAAAAATGATGCAATCAACGAAGCTTAATTCATTTTTCTGTTGACGTGAAGGCGCAATATCCCTAATATTGCGCTCACACAGACTGGGGGTCATAGCTCAGTTGGTAGAGCGCTACAATGGCATTGTAGAGGTCAGGAGTTCGATCCTCCTTGACTCCACCAAAAGTTTTACCTGTGTTGCCTCATCTGTCCCTATCGTCTAGAGGCCTAGGACATCGCCCTTTCACGGCGGTAACCGGGGTTCGAATCCCCGTAGGGACGCCATATTCAAGATGGCGACATCTTTGTAAAAAACCCAAGCATAATGACTTGGGTTTTTTATTATCTAAATTTTGATTCACTCAATGTGACTTCAACCTAGTGATATAGACAAGCTGTTGAAAAACTCATAGAGTAAAATATCACTTCATTTGATCAATAAATCTAATCCTGCGACTTTAAGTTTTCAGGAACAGGATATTTTTTCAATAACTCAGCATCATCTTCTCGATCCCAACGCCCAAGCCACCAATCACATTGTTCAGGCTGAAAAAATACAGGTTCCCACTCTGCCAATGAATCGGCATATTGCGTTAACGGAAGCATTTTTTCTCGAATTGGTTTAATAATATTGTTTAACGCTTGATAACCTTGTGGGCGTGGTAAACCTATTCTTGCCAATTGTGGTGATTCATCTGCTCTAAAAAATACTCCACCATTGATCGGCTCTAAACGTAACGGCGTATTCGGGTCTTGTTGTTGAATGGCTTGTACTTCATCGAGTTTTTCAAGCCACGGCTGACCGAGATACACCAACCAAGCTGTTGAACGTACACCTTTTTCTAAAGAGGGTTCATCATTGGTCACATGACTACTTTGCGTCATGTTCTTATCAATATCTAAGCCAAGAAAGCGATAATTGGCTGCGGTTTCAAAAGCTTACCAAGGTACTGCTTGGGTAAAATCTAAGGGTTGCCCAACGCGATAACCACAATAGGCTTGTTCTATCTTAATTTCACGAACTATTGATTTAAAAAACTCAATACATTGCAAACGGTTGTTACTATTTTGAGTAAAATCAAATGGAAAAATAAAATTGACTGTTGAATAGCGTTCATTATTTGCCATCTCCGAACTACACAACACATCAACACCATAATTAGGTGCAAAACTCATTTTTGCTTGATCTGAAAAATAATAAATGACAGAGGTTTTTTCCTTTTTTATATCTTCTAATAAATTTTCAGGAAAACCGTCCTTACGAAATTTACGTTCGTGTTGGTTTTTTACAGAGGCTTCTCGCTGAAATTCAACACCCGTCAAAGCAATATAATCTTGTATTTTTTTTACAAAGTATTCTTTTATTTCTAGTTGATCACCGTTATAAAACCAAAAAGACATCATTAGATTTAAGCGCACTGGTTCTGTTTTGGATTCAACGTCCACATAAGGCAAAGTATAATTTTGTGTTTGTTCAATCTGATCTAACCAAGCTTCCGCTTGTTGAAATAACTCATTCACTATTTATCAACATCCCATAAATCAAATCTAATCCTGTGGCTTTAAGTTTTCAGGAACAGGATATTTTTTCAATAACTCAGCATCATCTTCTCGATCCCAACGTTCAAGCCACCAATCACATTGTTCAGGCTGAAAAAATACAGGTTCCCACTCTGCCAATGAATCGGCATATTGTGTTAACGGAAGCATTTTTTCTCGAATTGGTTTTAGAATATTGTTTAACGCTTGATAACCTTGTGGGCGTGGCAAACCTATTCTTGCCAATTGTGGTGATTCATCTGCTCTAAAAAACATTCCACCATTGATCGGTTCTAAACCTAATGGCGTATTCGGGTCTTGTTGTTGAATGGCTTGTACTTCATCGAGTTTTTTAAGCCACGGCTGACCGAGATATACCAACCAAGCTGTTGAACGTACACCTTTTTCTAAAGAGGGTTCATCATTGGTCACATGGCTACGTTGAACCATATTTTTA
>NZ_JBXPBY010000020.1:0-81446 GCF_056930735.1 Acinetobacter sp. B-6
AATTATTTTGAATTATTTCCTTACTCGATTGCTATTCTACACATTCTAAAATTCAAGCAAATATATATTTCATTTTTTATTGGCTAACTTTGTTAAGAAAAGAGTTTAAATTTCAAAAAGTAAGTCCAATAATTGTGATCTTTATCACATGAATTATCAATTTAATAAATATTAATTTTTTATCCATCAAAAATCATGAATCAAAAAATAAACAACCATGCTTAAAATATTTTTAAAATGAACAAGAAAAACATAAAAAATTTCAATTTTATAAATCAACCTAAAATTACATCTTCTCATCTCATTTTTTACTCACTTTGAGGTTAAAATGGTGTTTCACTTAAACCCAAGCTTATACAATAGAAAGATGGACATGAATAAACTGACTTGTTTTAAAGCCTATGACATCCGAGGCAAACTTGGTACAGAACTCAATGAAGAAATCGCTTATAAAGTCGGTCGTGCTTATGGGCAAATCTACCAACCAAAAACTGTCGTCGTGGGTTGTGATGTTCGCTTAACGAGCGAAGATTTAAAACAAGCGACGATTCGCGGTTTAAATGATGCTGGTGTAGATGTACTCGATTTGGGGATGACGGGAACTGAAGAAGTTTATTTTGGTGCTTTTCATCTCGATGTACAGGGTGGAATTGAAGTCACGGCAAGCCATAATCCTATGGACTATAATGGGATGAAGCTGGTTCGGGAAAATGCCCGCCCGATTAGTGCAGATACTGGCTTAAAAGATATTCAAGCCTTGGCTGAATCCGAACATTTCATTGAAGTTGAGAAAAAAGGTTCAACGCAAAAATACAATATTCTGCCTGAATTTATTGAACACTTACTCACCTATATTGACCCAGCAAAAATTCGCCCACTCAAATTGGTGATGAATGCAGGCAATGGCGCTGCTGGGCATGTAGTTGATGCCATTGAAGAGAAATTCAAAGCATTAAACATCCCTGTTGAATTTATCAAAATCCATAATCATCCAGATGGTACATTCCCAAATGGTATTCCTAATCCAATTTTGGTCGAAAATCGTGACAGCACTCGTAATGCGGTTTTAATCCACCATGCGGATATGGGGATTGCATGGGATGGCGACTTTGATCGTTGCTTCTTATTTGATGAAAAAGGTCAGTTTATCGAAGGTTACTATATCGTCGGTCTATTGGCACAAGCGTTCTTACTAAAACAATCAGGCGAAAAAATTGTCCACGACCCTCGTCTGGTTTGGAATACTTTAGATATCGTCAATCAGTATCAAGGAACACCTGTCCAATCCAAATCTGGACATGCATTCATTAAAGATGTCATGCGTGAGCATAATGCGGTCTATGGTGGAGAAATGAGTGCACATCACTATTTCCGTGACTTTGCTTACTGCGACAGCGGAATGATTCCATGGTTATTGGCGATTTCAGTGCTGTCTGATACACAGCAATCACTTTCTAGTCTTGTAGAAAATATGATTGCCAAATTCCCGTGCAGTGGTGAAATCAACTTTAAAGTGGTCGATACTCAAGAAACCATTCAAAAGATTTTTGATCATTTTGCTGATTTGAATCCTGCCATTGATCAAACAGATGGGGTGAGTCTTGATTTTGGTGCATGGCGTTTAAATGTACGTGCATCAAATACTGAACCATTATTACGCTTAAATATTGAAAGCCGTGCAGATCGTAATCCTAAACCAATGCAGGATTATGTAGATGAATTGACGCAGTTGATTCAGGATTAAATAAATACAAGCCGTACTTTAATTATTTTAGAGTACTGCTCTGTGATGTAAAATAAAAACATAGGCTCATAGAATTTATATTAATTTAACTATATACAACACCGGTTACTCATTTTAGTGAAAATTTATGAACAAATTTAGATACGATATTAATGGATTAAGAGCATACGCTGTTTTGTTTGTAGTTCTTTTCCATTTTGGTATATTCGGTTTTACAGGTGGATTTATTGGAGTCGATGTTTTTTTTGTTATATCAGGCTTCTTGATGACAAAAATCATCATGGATGGTCTACAAAAAAATAACTTCTCTATTCTTCAATTTTATACGAATCGAGCTGTTCGTATCATTCCTGCTTTAGCTGTATTGTGCATATTCCTATTGATATTAGGATGGTTTGAACTCATTCCTTTTGATTATAGATCATTAAGCAAGCATGTGATCGGTAGTCTTTTATTTGTTTCTAATATCATTTATTGGAAAGAGTCTGGTTATTTTGATGTTGACTCACATGAAAAAATTTTATTACATACATGGTCTCTATCTGTTGAATGGCAATTTTACTTATTTTTGCCAATATATTTAATCATTGCATATAAATTATTAAAACATAAAACCATTTACGCTTTGATTCTTCTATTCATTTGCTCGCTAGCTTTAGCACATGTTATTTCAACATATCGACCATCTGCTTCTTTTTTTCTTTTACCAACTCGCGCTTGGGAAATGATTTTAGGTGGTTTTTTATACTTTTTACCTAAACCTAATCTAAAAGATGCAACATCATATTTATTAGAAATCATTGGCTTTTCTTTAATAATAGCATCCCTATACTTATTCAATGCAAAAACCCCATGGTCAAGTATCTATACTTTAGTGCCAACGATTGGGACAGCTCTCATTCTTTATACACAAAACCAAAAATCTATTTTTACAAACAATAAAATTGCACAATTCTTAGGTAATGCCTCTTATTCAATTTACTTATGGCATTGGCCAATTGTTTTTTGGTTATTCCATAAAAACCAACAAAATAATATTATTTATCTATTAGTAGGTATTATTATTTCAATTACTTTAGGTTATTTATCAGCAAAATACGTTGAGAAATTTATTGGAAACCAATTAAAAGGAATCTCTCTATTCAAGTCAAACTTAATTATTTCAATGTCTTGTATAGTAATCATTGGCTTGGGTTTAATTATTTTTAAAACAAATGGGATTAACTCAAGCATAAGAGCTGCAGCAAATACGCCTCAAGCTGTTTTGATTGAAAAATACATTAATGAACATAAAAATCTTGATGATGCTTATTGGTTACAGTGTGATGCTTATTCCAATTTAACAAAATATGGATTTAATGGGATTGATCAGTCCTGTATCAATCAACCACTATCAAATAAATCAATTTTTTTATGGGGAGATTCCCACTCTCAAGCATTATCATTGGGCTTGAGAACATCTTTTAAAAACTTTAGTTTTTATCAAATAGGATCTTCTGGCTGTAAAGCATCATTAGAAGCATCAACAACTCTTAATGGAGAGTTCAAACAAGCTTGCGACAACGTAAATCAAATAGCGTTAAAAGAAATCGAACGTATTAAACCAACATTCGTCATTATTGCACAAGAGAATCATCATGATTTATCAGATTGGAAATCTATTACTAGTAAGCTAAAATCACTTGGTGTAAATAAGGTAATGATTATTGGTGCTGTACCTCAGTGGAGACCATCTTTACCTAAAGTTATTGTAAAAGATTCCCATTTTTCTTCCATAGTGTCAAAAATTAATGATACTGGTCTGGATATGGATATTATAGAACATGATGCTAAAGCAAAAACTATAGTTACCAATCTGAATGATCATCAGGTCAAATACATTTCCCTTATCGATCAGATGTGTGACTTAAGGAATTCAAAGTATTATTGTGAAACTAAAATAGGTTCTGATCTTCTTCAAGTTGATTATGGTCATTTAAGTAGAAAAGGATCTATTTATGTAGTAAATAACTATATAAAACCAAATATTAAGTAATAAAAATAGGCGCTCAATGCGCCTATTTTCCTTTTACAAATTTATGATTGGTAACCTGTTGGATTTTGTTTTTGCCAGTTCCAACTGTCTGCTAACATATCTTCGAGGGTATATTTTGCTGTCCAACCGAGTTCTGTAACAGCTCGTGCATTGTTGGCGAATGATGTTGCTACATCTCCCGAACGACGGGGTGCAATTTCATAAGCCACAGCGACACCATTTACTTTTTCGAAAGTATTTTTTACTTCAAGCACAGAACAACCGTTGCCTGTGCCGATGTTCCAAGCACGACAGCCTTTGGCATTTAAACGATTATTTAACGCACATAAATGGGCATTGGCTAAATCAACTACATGGATATAGTCGCGAACCCCTGTCCCATCGATCGTGTCATAGTCATCACCATAGATCGACAGTTTTTCACGACGTCCAACAGCAACCTGAGTGACATAAGGCATTAAATTATTTGGAATCCCTTGCGGATCTTCTCCAATACGGCCACTTTTATGTGCACCCACAGGATTAAAATAACGTAACAAAGCAATCGACCAACGTGAGTCTGCAATGGCTAATTTCTGCAACAATTGCTCAACAATCAGTTTGGTGTAGCCATAGTTATTTGAAGGCATACCTGTTGGCATAGTTTCATCTAAAGGAGATATATTGGCTTCATCATAAACTGTTGCTGATGAGCTAAAAACGAGATTAAAAACCCCTGCTCTTTCCATGGCTTGCGCCAACTGTATTGATCCTGCAATATTATGATCAAAATAACTCAGTGGAATTTGTTGACTTTCTCCCACTGCCTTTAAGCCCGCAAAATGAATCACCGCATCAATTTTATGTGAAGCAAATGCTTGGTCTAAATCATGTGGATCACGAATATCACCTTGGATAAACTCCAAGCGTTTGCCAGTAAGTTCTTGTACCCGCTTGAGTGATTCTTCTGAACTATTCGACAAATTATCAAGCACAACCACATCATGTCCTGCTTCTAGAAGTTCCAAGCACGTATGTGAGCCTATATAACCTGCCCCACCTGTGACTAAAATATTCGCCATCCGTTTTTCTCTATTCTTTACCTAGTAATATCTTGATTAAGCCTTGTGTCGAAGCATCTAGTTGAGAAAGGTCTTTTTCTTTCCCACTCAGAATAGGAAGCAATTGATTGGCAATTTCTTTCCCTTTTTCAACGCCCCACTGATCAAATGGATTGATATTCCACATGACCGACTGTACAAAGACTTTATGTTCGTACAAGGCAATCAACATTCCAAGACTATAAGGACTGAGTTCTTGTAATAAAAGTGTAGAGCTGGGTTGATTGCCTTCATATTGTTTATATTCAGGTAAACTCTCCAACTCATCTGCATTTAAAGCCTGATTACCAAAAGCCAATAACCGTGATTGAGCTAAACAATTAGATAAAGCCAAATGATGTTGTTCAATCAATGCTTCTGCATTTTCAGCATAGGTAAATTGGTTAGCATTGTAGCGCTGTACAGGTGCGATGAAATCACAACTCACCGCATGCGTTCCTTGATGGAGCAACTGATAAAATGCATGTTGCGCATTCGGTCCAACTTCACCCCATACGATCGGACATGTTTTTAGCTCAACTTTTTGATTGTTGCGTTGAATGGATTTACCATTCGACTCCATTTCGAGCTGTTGCAAATAGGATGCAAAATATTTCAATCGCCCATCATAGGGCAATACCGCATGGGTTTGGATATCCAGAAAATTATTGTTCCAAACACCCAACAGCCCCATCAAGACTGGAATATTGTGTTGAAATGGTGTCTTTTGAAAATGTTGGTCAATCGCATAAGCACCCGCCAAAAGCTGTTTAAAACCTTCGACACCAACTTGCAAGGCTATCGGTAAACCGATACATGACCACAATGAATAACGTCCACCGACCCAATCCCAAAGCAGGAATTGGTTATCTGGTGCAATGCCCCATTCAGTCATTTTTTCAGGTTTGGTTGAAACCCCAATAAAATGATGCTGCACGACACTTTTTTGATGACCTAATGCTTTTTCTAACCATTGGCGCACAGTCTGTGCATTGGATAAGGTATCAATCGTCCCAAAAGATTTTGAGGAAATAATAAATAAAGTCGTTTCAGGGCGCAGTTGATGCAACAGTTCAGAAAGCTGACTTCCATCCATCGTTGAGACGAAATGGACTTTTAATGGTTTAGCTGTGGTAACTTTATAATCGGATAAGGCATGGCTGACCATAAGTGGTCCAAGATCTGATCCACCCACACCGATGTTGACAACATCTTGAATCACTTCACCCGTTGAACCACGACATTGCCCTGCATGCACTTTTTCAACAAGCTGAAACATGCGATCAAGTTGTTGATGTACAGCTTGAGCTAATTTAGGGTAATCTTGATCATGTTTAGGTAAACGCAATGCCCAATGCATTGCCGCCCGACCTTCAGTGTAATTAATCTGCTCTTCTGTAAATAAGCGCTTAATCCATGCACTCAGTTGCTTCGAATCTGCAAATTTAATTAAAGCTTCAAATGCCGCTTGATCAATACGATGCTTACTATAATCAAAACTGAGTTGATCAAAATGAACCGAAAATTTTTCAAAACGCTGTGGATCTTGCTGAAACAAATCGGTTAAACGTAATTGTTGAACGCTTTGCTGACTTTGATCCATCTCTAATATAGACGTTATCATACGCGCCCCACACCTTGATAAGCAAAACCTTGTCCTTTGACAAATTCTGGATCCCAGATATTACGTCCATCTAGAATAAATGGATGCGCCATTTTCTGCACAAGTTGAGTGTAATCTGGACTCCAATATTGCTTCCAAGCGGTTAATAGGCATAAGGCATGTGCATTTTCCACAGCTTGATATTGATCATGACATAAGATTAAATCACTGCGCTCACCATACAGAGCAGATACTCGCTCTAATGCTTGTGGGTCATGCAGTTGAACAATTACACCTTGCGCCCAAAGTGCAGCAAGCATGGCATGAATTGGGGAGTTTTCGATACTTGAGGTATTTTCTTTAAATGATGCACCCCAAATCGCAACAATTTTACCTGTTAGTTGCCCTTGATAATAATTCCACAGCTTGCGAAACAAAATTTCCTTTTGCTGTTCATTGATATTCCAAACCTGATCAAGTAATTGGCTCTTTATCCCAGAACCAGCAACCGTGCCTGTGAGGGTTAAAATATCATGAGAAAAATTCTCACCGCCAAAACCTACACCAGAAGAGAGATAACTCGCACCAATTCGATTATCCGCAGCTAAACCTTGTTTTACATTTTGAATATCAATATTGAGTTTTTCTGCCACTTGCGCCATATCATTCATATAGCTGATACGTGTTGCTAACATGCCCGAAATACTCAGTTTGGTAAATTCAGCATCTAAAAATGGCATGAAAAGATATTGGTGTTTCAATTGGAAAAATGGTCTTAACAACTCTTTAACAATTGGTTGGGTCGCCACATGATCGACACCAATGATCACCTGCTTTAGTCCAGTAAAACTTTGAATTGCATTACCTTCTTGAATCGTATCTGGCAAGTACGCCCAATGATCGGCAACCAAAATTTCTTTCAGTGTTTCTGTCCCTTCCAAACCAAAGGTTGAACCATTAATCATTAACTTTGGATGTATGATGGGGCTTCGCTTGAGTTCTTTAGCTAATTTTTTGGCTTGATCAAATTCAGATGGGTTAAAACTAAATAAAAAAACTTCACTGTGTAGTTGGAGTTGCTTTACCCCAACCAATTCAATGGCATGATTTTTAATTTGTTTTTGAATCAGCTGATTTAAATCTTCATCTTGGTAATGAACTGAGGACTGTTTTTCAATACCCACTTGAGGGCACCAATACACGTGATGCCCATATTCAGCAAACAAGCCAGCGAGTACGCCAGCTTGAAGTGTTGTGCCAAATACACAAATATTCATATCATACCCAATATTTTATAAATTCAGTTCTTTGATGAGTTGTTTGAATTCTTCACCGAGTTTTGGATGTTCTACACCATAGTGCAATACAGCTTTTAAATAACCAATTTTACTACCACAATCAAAAGTTTGACCTTTCATCCGATAGGCTTCTACATTTTCTATTTTTTGTAATGCTGCGATCGCATCGGTCAGTTGGATTTCGTTTCCTGCACCTTTTGGCGTTTGTTCAAGTAACTGCATAATTTTAGCAGGCAGTACATAACGTCCCACAACAGATAGATTTGAAGGTGCAGTACCAACTGCAGGCTTCTCTACAATACCTTGCATCACAACACTTTCACCTTCTTCAGGCGAGGCTTCAACATCTACAATACCATATTGATCTACTAAATGATCAGGCACAGCTTCAACCATAATTTGTGATGCTTTCGATGAGTTAAAGCGTTGAATCATACGTGCAAGATCATTTTCAGCGCTATTTTCTTTGACTAACACATCTGGTAATAACACAGCAAAATCTTCATCACCCACTACAGATTTTGCACATAACACAGCGTGACCTAAACCCAATGGTTGAGGCTGTCTGACGCTAACCACGCTGACATTGCTCGGTAAAATTTCAGTAATTTCTTTGAGTAAATCTATTTTTTTCTTGTTTTCTAATGTTGTTTCAAGCTCAAAATTACGATCAAAATAATTTTCTATAGATGCTTTTGAAGAATGCGTCACCAAAATAATTTGTTCAATACCTGCTGCCACAGCTTCTTTGACCACATACTCAATGGCAGGGCGATCAACCACAGTCACCATTTCTTTAGGAATAGATTTGCTTGCAGGTAAAAAACGTGTTCCTAAACCAGCAACAGGGAGAATGGCTTTTTTGATCATAGCTTAAAACTTCAATATATTAACTTAAGACTTTACTTCATCATTTTTTGCTTCTGTTTCATTCCCTTTAAAAAGAGAAGGACCTACATGACCAGGAGCATTAATCCCCTCACGATTGGTCATAACAGAAACGGTTTTAAACATAATTTTAAAATCGACTAATAAGCTTTGGTTGTCGACATACCAAACATCACACTTAAACCGCTCTTCATAGTCTAATTCATTACGACCGCTAATTTGAGCAAGCCCTGTCATACCAGGACGAACTTCTAGACGACGTGCTTGTTCAGGTGAGTAAAGTTCAACAAACTCTTTCAGCATTGGTCTAGGACCAACGACGCTCATATCCCCTTTGAGCACATTAATCAGTTGAGGCATTTCATCTAAACTGGTTGAGCGTAGTTTTTGTCCAAAAGGCGTGATACGTTGCTCATCAGGTAATGGGTTACCATGAGCATCATTTGCATCTTTCATCGAACGAAACTTCATCATTTTAAAAAGTTTACCGTTCTTACCTGGGCGCTCTTGATAGAAAAAGATCGGGGAGCCTAAATTCTTACGCACTTTATAAGCAACTAATAAAAAAATAGGCGAAAGTAAAATCAGCGCTATAGAAGCAATAAAAATATCAACTAGTCTTTTCATTTAGATCTTTTAAACCCATGATCTCTATAAGTTTGGAATTCACTTTTTCAGCATCAAATTTTTCTTGAGCTATTTTATAACTCTCTAACCCCATAATATTTACTTGCTCAGGGTTTTCAATAAAATAACACATTTTATCCGCTAAAGCTTCCGCATTCCACTTCGGAACAAGAAATCCATTTACACCATCAACCACTGTTTCGCGACAACCAGGAACATCTGTTGTAATCACAGGACGACCTATTGCCATGGCTTCTTGAGTACTGCGTGGTACACCTTCACGATATGATGGCAGAACAAATACACTTGTATCTGTAATCCAATCTTTTACATTTGTAACATAACCAGGGTATTCAAATAATTTTTCAGCAATGAGTCTATCCAGCTCTTCTTGTCTTAAAGCGCCCATGTTTTGATGATCAATGGCACCCAGTATCGTAAAGTGTGCTTGAGGATATTTTGACTTCACAATCCGAATCGCTTGAATTAACTCAAACACACCTTTTTCTTTAAGTAATCGACCTATAAATAAAAATTTAACTGGAGATATTCTTGCATTGGTATATGGATAATCTACTAAATTTAATCCAATTCCTCCTAAGATATGAATATTAGGTACAGTTAAATTATACTTTTGCATTAAATCTTGTTGATCATCTTCATTTAAAAAGATCATTTTATTTAGGCATGGAAATGCCATTCTGTACAGTAGCACTTGAATACTACGAATGATTTTGGTTTTCGCAGTTTGTCCTTCAGGTTGGTCAGTAAATGTATATCCTAACCCTTCCAACATTCCAATTACACTTGGTACTTTTACCGCTTTAGCCGCCATGCTCCCATAAATTACAGGCTTTGCAAAATATGAAAATACAATATCAGGTTGAATATCTGTCAATAATTTTTTGAGCTGTAAAAAAGACTGAATATCTGCAAATGGGTTTAAGCCTCCACGGCTCAACTCATAAGTGATAGGAATGGCACCTAAAGCTTTGATTTTTTCAAGGCATTGTTCACTATATTCTGAAGTTAAAGCAAATACTAAATGTCCTTGTCGAATCAATTTAAGAATTAAATCTGCGCGAAAACCATAAAAACTTGAACCTGTTGTCCCTATTAATACAATCTTTTTACAATTCATACAATTTTAACCACGCTTGAATAGAGGATTGTAATGAAAATTTATTTTCAACACGTTTCCTTGCTTTATGATTATTTTTATTAATTTCACTCTTTTCTAAATTTAATGCTTCAACAATAGCCTTACCTAAACTAGCACTATCGTTAATAGGAACCAGTTTACCAGTATCACCCATTATTTCAGCACTCCCACCACAATTCGTTGAAATTACAAAAGTATGACAAGCCATTGCTTCTATTACTACTGTAGGTAAACCCTCATGCTTAGATGATAAGATGAAAAAATCTGATTGATTTAATAATTCAGGAATATCTGATCTTTTCCCAAGTAATTGCACATATTTTTGTAACCCCAAACTTTGAATCAATGTCTCAATTTCACTTCGTAATTCACCGTCACCAATTATAGAAAACTTAACATTAACATTTAAATGATTTTTAATTAAAGCTATAGCATTTAATAGATTTGGATAATCTTTTTGTTCATTAAATCTACCTACTGAAATAAAATTTATACTTTCATTATTATGTAACATTTCAATTTTCTTAAATTTTGTTAAATCTACGCCATTGTAAACTGTGATTAAATTCTCCTTTGTAAAAGCTCCTTTTTCAATTAAAGAATTTGATGCTTCATTACTCACATTTGTATTTATATCAGAAAGGAAATTTGTATATTTGTATGCAAGCATACGAAGATTTCCTCCTTCATTTGAATTATGAGCAGTACAAATCAACTTTGGAATTTCACACCCCACTCTATTAAGTCTAGCAAAAATATTGGCATGTATCATGTGCGCATGCACAACATCTGGCTTAAATTTCTTAATCACTTCTTTATATTTTTTTGAAACTATAAAAATATTATTTAGGTTTTCAAATTTAAGCCCAATAAGTTCAATAGAGTCATTTTTAGGTGAAACAATTATTTCACCTTTTAGAAATACAATTTTAACTATATGACCTAAAGCAACCATTTGATCTGCTAAATCAGCAACAACTTTTTCAGCACCGCCTAGACCTAAACCAGTGACCACATATAATATTCTCATAATTTTTTTAAAAAAGCCCAAATAAAGATTGTCAAAAGTAATCCTGATGAATAAATAAAGTTATTAAAGTTAGTAGACAAGGAAGCCATAAAAATTGCAGAATAACTATATACAGCTAAGTTGCTTGCAGTTTTAGGCTTATTCACAATATACAAACATCCTAAATAAATTACAATAGCACACCATATAGGAGCTATTATAATTCCTACCCACCCAAAATTAGACCAAGCACCCTGAATAATAAAACTATTAACATTCCTCCATAGGTTTCCATTGTAAAGATCAGGATAATAATAATAAACTAGTTCCTCTGATGTTTGCATTGTTGGAATGTTACCTAATAAAGCATCCAATCTAAATAACACAGCATGAAACATTTTAAATGGGGCATTATCACCATAATACTCCATTGATAAATAAGAACCAGCTATTTGAGAAACAAACATACGAACTAATAAAGAAGTTTTAGCATCACCAACACTATTATTATAAAAAAAAGCAAACATACTAACAAACAAAACAATAAATATTAAAATTAATGGAATAATCTTCCTAATAGATAAACTATAGTTTTTACCAATTAAGTTTTTAGCAAAGAATATCGCCAAAATAAACAATACTACAGGTGCTTTTTCTGTACTATAAGTCAAAATAAAAATTGTACAAATAAAAGTCACAAATAAAACTTTCTTATCAATATCCAAATAACTCTTCAAAACAAACAAATAAATAAAATAAATTGGAAAAAAATAAATTAAAATCCGCCTAAAAAAATAAACTATAGGAGGTAAATCGAATGCTGATTCCAATCTTGAATTCATTATAAATTCAGCACTAGCCCCCACATGAAATATTGGTATTACAGGTAACAATGCCATTAATAAAACTAAGAAAAAAAAGGCAAAAATAGTAACAATAACAACATTCCGCTTAGTTATATCCCCGTTATTAAAATGAACAATTTTCTTCATTTTATAATCAATTAATTTTCTTTTTATATTTTGCTTTAATAATAAATCAAGGATGGTTATTGTGGTAGGAAAAGCGATTAAGCACCAACAGATAGCTATACAAGTATAAATTACTGTCTCATCCCTTACTGGGTATAGTGCTAAATCATCTCTAAAGCCAAGTAAGATTGCGATACTTCCAGGAACAACTAAAAATATAAAATTTAAAAAATATTGATATGATATTAAATTTAAATATTTAATTTGAAAAGGTATAGAAAAAGCTAATATAGACAAACCTAATACAGTGCAAAAAACCAATAAAAATATAAAAAGTGAAATCATAAAACTAAACCATTATAAATTTTAACAGATATTTAATCACTTTTAGATTAAAATAAAACTTAAAGAATAATTTTGGATTAGCTCTAACTGCTTCAAAAAAATAATTTAACGACTTCATTCTATTTAAACTTAAATAATCATTTGCTGTTACCAAACAAATATTAGCCTTTGGTTCACTCAAATCCAAATAATCAGGAAAATAATTAAGAATATCAAGCCGTCCTTTATACATCTTTTCATAATTTGAAGACATATTATTTTCATGCCTACGGTAATAAGCAAAACTTTGATTGATATAATCTAAATCAAACCCACATTGAGTTATTTTTAACCACAAGTACCAGTCTTCAATCACAATTCCATCTTTAAATCCACCTATATCTCTTATTATATCTAATTTCAGCATTTGTGTTGGAGCCCAAAGAGTAAATCTGTGATTAATAACATCATCAAAATTAAATCTTTTTATAATAGTTTTCTTGTTTTTTTTAACTACAGTATTATCAATATTATTTTGCAAAACCTTAACATCGCCAAAAACGCCAGCAACATTAATTTGATTCTCTAAATATTCAACTTGAAATTTAATTTTATTAGTAAAGAGAATATCATCAGATGCAATTGATGAGAAATATTTACCATTACACCATATAAGTGCCTCATTTAATGTTGCACTTAAACCTTTATTAGACCTATACCTAAACTCAAAACGAGTAAACCGATCTACACATTTTGAAACTAGTTCTTGAATTTTAACAACTGAATCATCTTCTGAACCATCATCTATAATAATAAGTTCAATATTTTCATATGTTTGATCGATCACACTTTGAATACAATCTTTCACAAAGTTTTCATGATTATAACAAGGAATAACAACTGAAACTAATGGCTGAGAACCTAAGCTCATTTATGATACCTTCTCTTTTAAAGCTTTAAACACAAGATAACTCATCACAACCCAATACAATCCATAATTCACCATATGGGCAACTGAAACACCTTCAAATCCGATCATTTGAGTAAAAATATAAGTTAGAATAATAGAAGTCAAAGCAAAAATAATCTCAGTTGTAATAAAAAGTCGCGTCATGGCTTTACTTAACATCAAATAAGCTAGGATCCAACTTCCTATTTTTAAAGAATCTCCTATCATCTGCCAAAGAAATAGCTCACGCATTGGCAAAAATGTATTTGAAAACAATACAGCAATTATCCAATCTCGTAAAATATAAATCATTAATCCCCCCATAATAGCCAGCGGGAAAAAATACTTATATCCTAAGTAAACTTCTGTTTTAATATCTTTTAGATTTTTTAACTCTGAAAGCCGAGGTAAATAATATACACCAAGTGTTGTTGTTACTAGCATAAGATATGCGGCACTTAAACGAATCATCGCTTCCCAATAACCAGCATAAATTGCACTATATTCGTTAGTTAAGTAGCTCCGAATAACCATTTGTGATAATGGAACGCAAATTGCAGTCACTATGGCCATCAATGCAAACGCTAGAAACTTTTTAGCAATTTCCTTATCCACTTTTCCAAATAAATAACCAAACTGAAACCAGTCAGACTTATAACATAAAAAAAGTGTGACAAAAAAAGCCAATGATTGGTAAATTGAAAGCGCAACTAATGCACCATATAAATTGTATTTGATTGCTAATACACTTGTAATGGCTAAAGAAAACAAGCTTCCGAATATATTCGCAATCACCAGTTTTAAAACTTCTTTTTTGCCATTCAAAATTGCTAAAAATAAAGCGTTGAAAGTAAAAAAAGTTAAAAAAACTGCAAACCAGACAAAAATTGAGTGATATTTTTCCGTATGAAAAATATAAAGTGATAGCTGTTTTTGCAAAAGAAAAATACTAAAAGAAAATAACAAGCTAAAAAATAAAACAATACTGCCTGCTGTTTTCCAAATAGTTCTTTGCTGCGTTTCATCCTCATAATATTCAGCAGTGTACTTAATCACTGCTGTATTGATTGCACTTCCTGCAAAAGTTGTAACCATCTGAATAAAGTTTTGGAATTGGCCAATTGCGGCATAGCCTACTGGTCCGACATACACAGCCAAGATTTTATTCAATATAAACATCGTAGCTGTTTTTATTAAAACAGCTACGCCATTTAGAACGCTGATTTTTAGTAAATTCATTTAGATTTTAAAACTATTACAAAGTTGAACAACTTTTTTAGCATTATCTAACCTTAATGTAGGTCCAATAGGTAAACTTAAAACTTCTGAATGAATTTTTTCAGATATTGGATAACTTAAATTATTCCATTCTTTATAAGCTTGTTGCTTATGTGGTGGAATAGGATAATGAATCAAAGTTTGGACACCATTTTCAGCTAGATATTTTTGTAATGTATCTCGGTGTTCTGTTCGAATCACAAATAAATGCCACACGTGCTGTTGGTATTTTTCAGCATTTATATTACTTAATGGCAATTCAATTAAAGGGTTATTAATCTTCTCAAGATATAAACTGGCAATTTTACGACGATGTTCAATCTCTTGATCCAAGAATTTTAATTTAACATCTAACATTGCAGCATGAATTTCATCCAGACGACTATTTACACCAGGAACTAAATTTTTATATTTTTCATGTGAGCCATAATTACGCAATGCTCTTAGCATTTGAGCAAGCTTTTCATCATTTGTTGTTACAGCACCAGCATCACCGAGTGCACCTAAATTTTTGCCTGGATAAAAGCTAAAGCCTGAGGCATCACCCCAATTACCTGACTTTTTGTTATTAATTTGTGCACCATGTGATTGAGCCGAATCCTCTAAAACGAGTAAATTATGTTTTTTAGCTATATCCATGATTTGTGGCATAGCAGCTAATAAACCATATAAATGAACAGGTAAAATAACTTTGGTTCGTGAAGTAATTGCCGCTTCAATTTTTACAGGATCAATATTATAAGTCGCAATATCTGGCTCAACTAGAACTGGTGTCAAATTATTTGCTGTAATTGCTAGAATACTTGCAATATAAGTATCTGACGGAACTATTACTTCATCACCATCATTTAACCGTCCCAACTCTTTCCAAGCACGAAGTGTTAAAATTAATGCATCTAAACCATTTGCAACACCAATTGCAAATTTCGTTCCACAATATTCTGCAAAATTCTTTTCAAATTGCTCTAACTCTTTTCCACCAATATACCAGCCAGAGTCAATAACACGTGTACAAGCTTCTATTAATTCTAAACGATATTGTTTATTAATACTTTTTAAATCTAGAAAAGAGATCATTCTTCTATATAACCTTTAATTACTGCTGGATTACCAACCATTATCGCTTTTGGAGGCACATCTTTTGTTACTACTGCCCCAGCACCGATTAATGCATTTCGACCAATTTTTATTCCTGGTAAAATCGTTGCATTTGCACCTATACTGGCACCTTGCTCAACAATAGTCGCAGAAAATTCTTTAGGATATTGCTTAGAGCGAGGCTTTTTATCATTCGTAAAAGTAGCATTTGGTCCAACAAAAACATTATTACCTAAGACAATTCCATCCCAGAGGAAAACACCAGACTTTACTGTAACATTATCACCAATAATCACTTCATTTTCGATAAAAGTATGCGCATTAATATTACAATTTCGACCAATTTGAGCATTTTTTAGGATTACTGTAAATTGCCAAATTTTTGTTCCAAAACCAATTTTCTTACTTTTTACATCTGAAAATGGATGGATAAATACATCAGAAATATCATCAGTCATTTAAACCTCCTTTACCATTTATTGGTAATATCCTCTGGATACCCTCTCTTAAAATGCTTTTTCCAAGGATATGCAGGAGATCCATCTTCTAGTTTAATTTTTGAGGTTTGACCTACATTTTTTGCTGGATTTCCGACATATATGCAATGCTTTTCCGTAGTACCTTTAACCGAACTATGAGCTCCTATTAAACATCCTTCAGAAATTGTCGCTCCAGGTAAAATTACACTCATTGTTGCAATTGCTGCAAAATCTTCTACAACAACTCCCGACATAGTTTCGCTCGGAGGATGTGGATCATTTGTTAAAACAACATAAGGAAAAATCCAAACAAAGTTCCCTATTTTACTATGTTGTCCAATATGTACATTACTGTGGAATCGCACATAGTCTCCTATTTCGCAATGTCCCTGTAGGTCACATAAAGTCCCTAATTGTAAATTTTCTCCAGCAATGACTTTTTCACGAACAGTTACACGGTGACCCGTCATCAGTTTATCACCAAAAACAGATCCTTCATAAAAAATACTATATGACCGAATATTAGAATTTTTACCAATAATTAGTTTTTTACCCTCTGAAAAGTGGTTTGTTACACCCAACTCACAAAAGGCACCAATAACCGACTCATCCCCAATCTCTACATTATCGTAAATAATCGTATTAGGACCAATTTTAACGTTTTTACCAATTTTAGCTTTTTCAGAAACTATAGCAGTTACATGAATATCCATACTTAAACCCTTTCTTTAAATTCCGTATAATCTCGAATATAATCAGACTCATTAAAATGTTCACTCGCCAAAACCAACAAAACACAATCTTCAGAAAAATCATGCATTTCACGCCACATTAAGCTTTCTATTACTAAGCCTTGTGTAGCTGAATTCAAAATAATCTCTTCTTTTTCATAACCATTATCTAGAATGAAGCGACAACTTCCTTTAATGCAAATGGCAATCTGTTTCAAATCTATATGGGCGTGAAATCCACGAGGTTTATTAGTGGTATTAAAAATATAATATAAACGCTTTACTTCAAAAGGAATGGAATGATTTGATTCAATTGCAACCAACCCACCTCTTTCATCGCCAAAATTTGGCAAATCGATTAATTTAACTAGACTCATTTTAGTCATTTACCAAAGAAATCAAATATTGACCATAGTCATTCTTACTCATACTTTGACCAATTTGTAAAACTTGTTCTTTAGTTAACCAACCGTTATTTAAAGCAATTTCTTCTAAGCAGGCAACTTTATAACCCTGGCGCTTTTCAATCGTTTCAACAAATTGCGCTGCTTCCAGTAAGCTTGCATGTGTTCCAGTATCTAACCAAGCAAAACCTCGACCTAAAAGCTCTACGTTTAAATCACCTCGCTCAAGATATATTTGGTTAACCGAGGTAATTTCCAACTCACCACGGTCAGAAGGCTTTACATTTTTGGCAACTTGAATAACATCATTATCGTAAAAATATAAACCTGTCACAGCAAAATTTGATTTAGGTTGCTTTGGTTTTTCTTCTAAAAAGACAGCGCGTTTCTGATCATCAAACTCAACCACACCAAAGCGCTCAGGATCTTTAACCTGATAACCAAAAACTGTAGCACCTTTTTGACGTTCTACAGCTTGACGAAGCATTGGTGTAAAACCTTGACCATAAAAAATATTATCGCCAAGCACTAAACAAACATTACTATCACCGATAAAATCTTCACCAATAATAAATGCTTGTGCTAAACCATCTGGACTTGGCTGTACAGCATAAGTCAGCTCAACACCGAACTGTGAACCATCACCTAACAAACGCTTAAAACCATCAATATCTTCAGGTGTACTGATGATCAATACTTCTCGAATACCAGCAAGCATGAGTACAGACAAGGGATAATACACCATTGGCTTATCGTAAATAGGTAATAATTGCTTAGATACGCCCTTGGTAATGGGATATAAACGAGTACCTGATCCACCCGCTAAAATAATACCTTTTGTTGTCATTATGCGCTTACACCTAATCGTTCACGTTGATAGCTACCGTCTTGTACACGGCAGCACCATTCTAAATTATTTAAATACCATTCCACTGTTTTACGAATGCCTGTTTCAAAACTTTCTTCAGGTACCCAACCCAAATCATTTTTGATCTTACTTGCATCGATTGCATAGCGTAAATCATGCCCAGGACGATCTTTCACAAAAGTAATTAATGTTTCGTAAGGTTGACTATTGGCTTGTGGTTTTAACTCATCCAAAATTTTACAAATGGTTTTGACTACTTCTATATTTTGTTTTTCATTATGTCCACCAATATTGTAAGTCTCACCAACAACACCCTCTGTCACAACTTTATAGAGCGCACGCGCATGATCTTCGACAAATAGCCAATCACGAATTTGATCACCCTTACCATAGATTGGTAAAGACTTGCCATCCAGAGCATTTAGTATCACTAAAGGAATTAATTTTTCAGGAAAGTGATAAGGACCATAATTGTTCGAACAATTGGTGACAATCGTAGGTAAACCATAGGTTCTTTGCCATGCTCGGACTAAATGATCTGAACTGGCTTTACTTGCAGAGTACGGTGAGCTTGGTGCATATGAGGTTGTTTCGGTAAAAAGATCACTTGTATTTTCCAAATCACCATATACTTCATCCGTTGAAATATGGTGAAATCTAAAGGTCTGTTTTTGTTCTTGGGACAATGTTAACCAATATTTACGAGCGACTTCTAAAAGTGTATAGGTGCCAACGATATTCGTACTAATAAACTCTGCTGGCCCATCAATCGAACGATCCACATGAGACTCAGCTGCTAAATGCATGACTACATCAGGCTTAAACGCTTCAAAAGCTTGCGTTAATTTTTCTGTATCGCAAATATCAATTTGTTGAAACTGGTAACGACGTTCTGTATCTATTTCTTTTAATGACTCAAGATTACCCGCATAGGTTAATTTATCTATATTGAGTACTTCACTTCGGGTGTTTTTTATAATATGTCGCACCACTGCTGATCCAATAAAACCCGCACCACCAGTCACCAAAACTTTCATAAAAAATCCTGCAAATCGTTTTAATAAATATATCGTTAAAGTATTTCAATATCATTCACTCATGCAATATGAGTATGATCACAAAGCGTGCTTTTACCCACATTTATAACTGTAAAGATTATATCTAAACTCAAGTTAAAATCATATATGAAAAGCTTTTATCCAAAGTAATTTGACCACTATATCATGCCATTCAAGACTAGTATGGAACACTTTATTCTTTCTATATTCAAAAATCATTGCAAAGATACAACTCAACACAGTTCTTTTTCGGTTTTAATACAATTACAGCGATATAAGAAGATACCCAACCTGTGTTTTTTAGCTTACAATCCATCTTCAAGATTAAATTCTAAGTAACAACGCAATATAAAATAAGGGTTTTGAATGTGAAGTATCCGTACACATCACTGTTGACTATTTTAGCCATATCGATTTCATTTTCTGGTTGTGCAATCACTTCAGGGCTTCAAACCTATGATTTACCAGAACAAGGGCAATATAAAACAGATCAAGGTGCAGAACTCTCAGTTGTTCAATTAACTCAAACGACTATTCCAAGTCTAAATATTAATGAGCAAGCTCAATCAAATGATCTTAGTTCTTTATTTCACCATCAACAAAATACGTATCGTTTAAGTTCAGGAGATGTTCTTTCTATTCAACTTTGGGCATATCCTGAAATTACGCCCCCTATTCAAGATGCAACCAACATCAAGGCTGTAGGCTATCCAATTGACTCAAATGGCAATGTTCAACTCCCATTAGTAGGTTCTGTGCGTATTGCAGGCAAAACTTTAGCGGAAACCAATCGTTTTTTACACAATCAGTTTGCAAAATATTTAAAACATCCTGATGTGGTTGTCCGTGTATTGTCTTATGAAGGGCGTCGTTATTTTGTTAACGGTCAAGTCATGCGTAGTGGACAATATACTTTAAATGACCAACCGATCAGTATTTATACTGCATTAGGTCAAGCTGGTGGTATCGACACAAAAACAGGAGATACCACAAATATTCAACTGATTCGAAATGGCCAAACCTATAACTTAAATACCATTCAGTTAGAGAAACAGGGACTGTCTCTACATCAGTTGTTGATTCAACCAAATGACACCATTTTTGTCCATACCAAACAAGATCAAAAACTTTATGTGATGGGTGAGTCCAGTCGAAGCCAAGCACTGACTTTACGTGATCAAGGGATGACCTTAAGTGATGTACTTGGTGAAAGTGAAGGCATTAGTCCCTATTCAGCAAGTGCTGCACGTATTTATGTGATGCGTACTAATTTGGATACCAAGCAATCGACTATTTATCATCTGAATTTAAGTAGTCTAGGTAATTTGGCTTTAGCCAATCAATTTGCCATGCAAAAAAATGATATCGTTTATATTGATGCTACAGGTTTAACACGCTGGCAACGTATCATGAATCAAATTATTCCATTCTCAAGTGCTTTATATAGCTTTGACCAACTGGGTAAATAAGATGCAAATCCAAAATATACTGGTGGTCTGTGTCGGCAATATTTGTCGAAGCCCAATGGCAGAATTCTTTTTAAAGCAAGGTCATCCCAATTTAAACATTGAATCAGCAGGCCTTTCCGCAATGGTCGGTCATGGTGCAGATGATAAGGCCATTGCTTGTATGGATGCTTTAAGTATTGATATGCGTTCACATATTGCACGACAAATTAGTGCTGATTTAATTAAAAAAGCAGATCTTATTCTAGTAATGAGTAAAAATCAGTCTCAACATATTGAACAGAAATGGCCTTTTGCCAAAGGTAAAGTGTTTCGTCTAGGACATTGGCAAGGTCAAAATGTGCCCGATCCATACCAACATGATCAAGCTTTTTTTGATGAAACATGTAAAAATATCCAAGCCTATGCCAAAGACTGGCAATCACATCTATAAATTTTAATTAGTTGTTTACCTATGAATCAAAATTCAAAAACTAATGATGATACGATTGATTTAAAAGAGTTGTTTTTCTCTTTAATCGCCCAATGGAAAGTGATTGCACTTTGTGTCATTTTAAGTTTGATCTGTGCATTACTGTATTTACGCGTCACCTCCCCAGTCTATTCCACAGATGCAATGGTGCAAGTGGAAGATGGTAAAAGTGCCGCATCAGCAGCCTTAATGGGAGAACTTAAAGATGTTGCGGGGGGGTTAGGACAAAAATCTCCTGCCGATGCTGAAATTGAGATCTTAAATTCACGTCTGGTACTCGGAAAAGTAATTAAAGACTTAAATTTAGATATTCAAATCCAAGACAATGCTGATACTTTCTTACATCGATTAATCTCTAAAGACAAAACAAAACTCACTTATACTGCTCAAACTGTTGATTTTCAGAAAAATCAATCTAGTTTTTCTATTTTAAAGTTTAATATTCCACAATATTATGATGATAAACAACTTGTTTTAAAATTTTTAGATAAGAATCAATTTAGTCTAATTTATCAAGATCAAATTGTATTTAAAGGTAATCTTAACCAGCTTAATCAAACTCAAGACAATAAAGGTCTATGGTCTGTTCAAATCAATAGCTCTACGCCATTTCAACAAGACTTTACTATCACTAAACTTGCACTTCCCACTGCAGTAAAATTTTTGCAAGAAAACTATTCTGTTGCCGAGAAAGGTAAAATGACAGGAGTGATTGGGCTTAATTACAACGGGAACGATCAACAACATATCACTCAGGTACTGAATCATATCTTAGGTGTTTATCATGAACAAAATATTGCACGTAAAACCTTAGAATCAAAACAAACTTTAAGTTTTCTTGATCAGCAGCTTCCTGAACTTAAACAACAGCTCGAAGCATCTGAGATTAAATTTAATAGGTTCCGTGAACAATACAACACTGTCGATGTCACTCAAGAATCTGAGTTGATGTTAAAACAGAATGTTGAACTCGAAAAAATGCGGATCGAGTTAAAGCAAAAGCAAGCGGAATATTCTGCCAAATACACCCCTGATCATCCGCTGATGACCGAGATCAATGCACAACTTGCGGCAATTCAGAAAAAATCGACCGAGTTGAATAAAGCGATTAAACGTTTGCCTGAAACACAACGCTTGTACTTACAACTGTATCGTGATGTTAAAGTCAATACCGAACTTTATACCGCGTTATTAAATAGCTACCAGCAATTAAAAATTGTAAAAGCAGGTGAAATTGGTAATGTACGTATCATCGATACTGCTGTTGAACCAGTGAAACCAATTAAACCGAAAAAATTGATTGTACTGATTCTTTCTATTTTTGTGGGTGGCTTTATTGGTGTTCTAATTGCTCTACTTCGTAATATGCTTTCATCGGGTATTAAAGATTCCAGCCGTATTGAAAATGAACTTGATTTACCCGTTTATGCAACTGTTCCTCGTTCTCCAATCCAAGAAAGTCGTGTGCAATTGCTGAAAAAGAAAAAATCGATTCCGATCCTTGCGGTTAAAAATGGTGAAGATATTGCAATTGAAAGTTTACGCAGTATCCGTACAACAATTCATTTTGCATTAAACAATGCCAAAAATAATATTATTGCGATTTCAGGACCTGCACCAGAAATTGGTAAATCCTTTATTTCAACAAACCTTGCCACAATTTTTGCGCAGGGTAATAAAAAAGTCCTTTTGATTGATGCCGATATTCGTCGTGGTTATTTACATAAATACTTTGACCATGATACGGCGCCAGGTTTAACTGAATATTTAACCAATCAAAGTTCGTTAGAACAATGTATTGTGCATTCAAGCAGTGTAAACCACTTAGATTTTCTGCCTCGTGGTAAAAATCAAGGTAATGCAGCTGAAATGCTGAGTTCACCACGTTTTAGTGAATTGCTCTCACTACTGTCTCAGCAATATGATCATATTATTATTGATACACCACCAATCTTAGCGGTGACAGACGGTATCATCATTTCACAATTCGCAGGTGTTAACTTGGTGGTTGCGCGCTATGCCAAAACTCAGATGAAAGAGTTAGAGCTGACTGTGAATCGCTTTGAACAGGCTGGAAGTAAAGTGAACGGGATTATTCTCAACGATGTTCAAGCCACAGCTGGCGGTAATTATGGCTATAATTACGCTTATGCTTATACATCGACTAAAGATGATTAATTTTAAATAAGACAAAAAAGCCAGATTCATTCTGGCTTTTTTTATACTGGGTCAATGGACAATATAACTGTATATTTTTAGTTGTTCAGCTAAGATAACTATATCGTTTAGACTAAAGAAGTTATATGCTTGAGCAGTTTATGTTCATCTGCAAATGAACTTGTTAAAAGATTAAAATTTGGAAATTTTTATGAGTAAAGCCTTACCCATCGCAATCGCTGTAATCTTAGGTGGTGCTGCACTTGTTCCTGTTTATTATGCATCTCAACACCCTGCTGATGTAAACAGTAGTCATTCAATGTCAAAAGACGCAAAACCTGTAGAAAAAATCAGTTATGCGCTTGGTTATGAAGTTGCCAGCCAAACTCCTCCAGAAGTTGATGTCAATACCTTTATCAACGGTATTCGTGATGGTCATGCGAAAAAGCAACGAGCCTATACCGATGAAGAACTACAAAAGGCCTATGTTGAATTTCAAAAAGAAATGCAACAAAAGCAATTGCAACAAACAAAACAGTCTAATGCTTCCAGTGATGCTTTCTTAGCAGAAAATGCAAAGAAAGAAGGTGTTAAAACAACTGCTTCTGGATTGCAATATAAAATCACCAAAGAAGGCACAGGCAAACAGCCATCTGCGACTTCACAAGTCACAGTGCATTACAAAGGTCAACTTTTAGACGGTAAAGTGTTTGATAGCTCTTATGACCGTGGTCAACCCGTTGAGTTTCCTTTAAACCAAGTGATTCCAGGGTGGACCGAAGGTTTACAACTGATGAAAGAAGGCGGTAAAGCAACCTTGTATATTCCTGCAAAATTGGCATATGGTGAGCAAGGTGTGCCTGGAACGATTCCTCCAAACAGTACACTCATTTTTGATGTTGAACTGATTCAAGTGAAATAACGTTTAAAAAAAGGAGAGGTTTACTCTCCTTTTTTGGATTTTTAATTATGAAAAAGACACTGATTGCACTCAGTATGGGTTTACTAAGTAGCGTTGCTTTTGCTGCACCCATTAACAATAAAAGCGCTCAGCAAGATCAACTTGGCTACAGCTATGGTTATGTCATGGGGCGTAGCAATGCTGATACACTTAAACAGATCAATTTAGATGCCTTTATTCAAGGGATTAAAGAAGGATCTACAGGTCAAAAAGCTGCATTGACCGATGAAGAAATGGCCAAAGCATTAGCGCAATATAAGCAACAGACTGAAGCTAAACAGTTGCTAGAATTTAAAAAAGCGGCTGATGAAAATGCAAAACTCGGTGAAAAATTTCTTGCTGAAAATGCAAAAAAAGCAGGTGTGATTACACGCCCAAGTGGTTTACAGTACAGTATCTTGCAACAAGGAACTGGAAAATCACCTTCAGCAAAGTCTAAAGTATCTGTCAATTATGAAGGTCGCTTACTGGATGGTACCGTTTTTGATAGTTCTTTTGCACGCAACGAAGCTGTTGAATTCCAAGTCAGCCAAGTCATTCAAGGCTGGACTGAGGGGTTACAACTGATGAAAGAAGGCGCTAAATATCGCTTCTTTATTCCAGCAAAACTCGCCTATGGAGACATGGGTGCAGGTGATGCGATTGGACCAGACAGTACCTTAATCTTTGATGTAGAACTGTTGAAAGTGTTACCTTAGTTTCTTCAGCATAAATATTAAAAAAACATCGCTTAATCTGCGATGTTTTTTATTTCTAATAAGCATCAATCTTATCGTTAATGCTTTAAATGTCTTGGTCTAAACCCCGATGCAAGTAAAGCAACAGCATAAGCAATTACACCGACCAGACATAAACCCACTACTTCAAGAATCCGAATCCATTGAGAAACACTACCATCATACCAATTCAAAGCGCACCATAACGCTGCGATCATGGCGATATTGGCAATCGCAAACTGAATGAAAAGTTTTTTCCAATGTGCGCCAAAACGGAAAATGTCTTTTTTATGCAAATAAAAATACAACATCCCGGCATTCACCAAAGCTGAACCAGATGATGCAATCGCTAAAGCCATATGCTCTGCTTGCCAATTAATTAATTTAAAAATACCAATAAAGATAATATTTAAAATAGCATTAGCAGCAACGGCCATTAGTCCAACGCGTACAGGCGTTTTGGTATCCTGAATCGCATAGAAACCTGGTGCAAAGACTTTAATCAACATAAATGCCAATACACCACCACTCATACATTGTAAAGCCAATGCAGTCATCTGTGTATCACGTGCATCGAAAGCACCATGCTGGAAAAGCGCTTGAATAATTGGGGTAGACAACATGAATAATGCAATACTGGCAGGAACACCAACCAAAACAATTACACGCGTAGCCCAATCCAACATTCTACGGAACTTGGCTTGATCTTGTTCAGCTTTACTCACCGAAAGCGAAGGAAGAATCACTGTACCAATCGCCACACCGATCAGTCCTAGGGGCAATTCCGTCATTCGCTCTGCACTATATAACCATGATACAGAACCATCTTGCATAAACGATGCCCAGATTGTATTCAGTAACAAGTTAATCTGCGTCACCGACACCCCAAATAAAGCAGGTAACATCAGCTTTAAGATTCGGTCCACACCCTCATGTTTAAAATCAACTTTAGGTGGAATCAGTAATTTTTTCTTCCAAAGTTCAGGAATTTGTATCGCAAGTTGTAAAACCCCTGCTGCAACCACAGCCCAACCTAATGCCATAATCGGCTCTGCCATATAAGGTGTTAACCACCAAGCCCCTGCAATCATCGCAACGTTGAGCAGCACAGGTGAGAACGCAGGTGAAGCAAAAGAACCGTAACTGTTTAAAATACTGCTGGCAAAAGCGGTCAATGACATAAACATCAGATATGGAATCGTCAAACGAAACATATCGACAGCAAGGTTAAATTTAGCAGGGTCACTGTGGAAGCCAGGTGCGTAAACATACAAAATGACAGGTGCAATAATCATGCTGATTAGCGTTAATAATGACATCACCATTAACAAACAACCAAACACCCGACTAATCAAAATTTGCACTTCAGCATGCAGTTTTGTAGTTTTATATTCAGTGAGGACTGGAATAAATGCTTGAGAAAAAGCCCCTTCAGCAAATAATCGCCTGAAAAAATTGGGAATACGAAAGGCAACAACGAATGTGTCAAAATCTTTACCTGCACCAAAGACATTGAGTAGGACCATGTCTCGTACCAAACCCAAGACTCGAGACAGCATGGTCATTGCACTAACAATAAAGGTGGATCGCCACAGCGCCATCGTATTCACCTAGTTAAAATAAAGTCGCTATTGTAATTAAATATTCTCAAAATTGCGTTGTTAAATCATAAACAGAAATCTATTTTAGCCATCTTTTTCGATACTGAATTTTTTCTGTGTCAAATCTTCCCGAAAACGTTGCCATTTAAAGTGTGTTCCTGGATCAGTTTTTCGACCTGGGGCAATATCTGAATGCCCGGCTAAATGATGATCAGTTTTAGGATAAGCTTGTTGCAAAGCAGCAACCACATCAACGAGTTGTTGATATTGCACTTCTTCAAAGTCGAGATCGTCACTGCCTTCCAATTCAATGCCAATGGAATAGTCATTACACTCCACTTTCCCCAAATATGATGAACGTCCTGCATGCCAAGCACGATCATTAAAATTAACAAACTGGATAATCTCGCCTGTTCTTAATATCAATAAGTGGGTAGAAACTTGCATCCCTTGAATGGTTTGAAAATAAGGATGAATTGACCAATCTAATTGATTTTGAAAAAATTGTTCGATATATCCACCACCGAACTGTGATGGCGGCAAACTGATATTATGAATGACTATCAGCTGAATCTCAGTATTTTCGGGACGTTGATTATAATTTGGAGATGGAACTTGTCTTGCGCCAATCAATTGACCATTTACGACCTGAAACCTTGATGCCGATTGCATATCTTATTCCTACAGAGCTTGTTTATTTTCAACAAAGCGAATTTCAATATTTTAGTGTACTCTCATCCATATAAAATAAAAACTTCTTCAAACTTGCAATGACAATGCTAATATATCGCTCAGTTTTTAAGGGCGACAACAATAGGGATATCCATGAGCATACCTGAAGCTTTGCTTGAACAATCGATTCAAATTAATATTCAACAAGCACTCCAAGAAGATATTGGCGATGCGGATATCACCGCCCTACTCACGCCAGAAGATGAGCAAGCAACAGCAACGATTATTTCACGTGAAGACATGGTTCTTGCTGGGCAACCTTGGGTGAATGCCTTGATTAAAGCCTACGATCCAACAGTAAAAATCACTTGGTTGAAAAATGATGGCGATGTTGTCAAAGCCAATGAAACGATCTATCAATTGGCAGGTTCTGCACGTAGTTTACTGACAGTGGAACGTCCAGCATTGAATTTTGTTCAGACTTTATCTGCTGTCGCAACCAAAACTGCAGCATATGTAAAATATCTGGAAGGTACGCCAACCAAACTGTTGGACACACGCAAAACCCTACCCGGTTTACGCATTGCACAAAAATATGCGGTGGGTGTAGGTGGTGGGCAAAATCATCGTTTGGGTTTATTTGATGCATTCTTAATTAAAGAAAATCACATCATGGCAGCAGGTGGAATTGCACAGGCGATCGCCAAAGCACGTCAAATCGCGCCGAACAAGCCCGTTGAAGTAGAAGTTGAAACATGGGATGAACTGAATCAAGCCCTTGAAGCTCAAGCTGACATTGTGATGTTAGATAACTTTAGCCAACAGCAAATGATCGATGCAGTTAAGCATGTTGCAGGACGTTGTAAATTAGAGGCTTCAGGCAATATCACCTTAGAGACTTTAACTGAAGTAGCGCAAACAGGTGTGGATTATATTTCGATGGGCGTCTTAACCAAAGATGTCAAAGCTATTGATTTATCAATGCGTTTTAATGGTTAAACACTCGGAATATGCCTTGATCAAGCAGTACCAAAGTGCTGCTTTTTTTATTACAAAATATAACGATCAGTGAATAAATAATCAGCTACTTTTATGCTCAATATACTTTAAATAATCAATAAATCATCTGTATAGATAAGAGATAAACAATGAAAAAACATATTCTATCTTCATCACTCCTTACTTTAGCGATTCCGATTTTTAGCCATGCAGACACCGTCAATGTTCATGTGTTAAGTGCAACCGTCAAAGATCAAAATATTGCCAATGCCGAAGTGATTTTACAAAAGAATGGTGAACACTCTGCCTCAAGCTCTACCAATGGCGATGGACGAACTACAGTCAATAGCAATGGTGTAGACGGCGCTGATAATTTACTGATTATTAAAAAATCAGGTTATTCAACACTTGTTGCAAAATGCCCATGTGATGGTATGACTTATGCGCTCAGCCCTGTGCTTAAAGATTTAAACAGTATGCGTATTGTCCTGAACTGGGGCAAAAATCCTTTGGACCTTGATTCACATTTAAGTTATAAAAATCAGCATGTCTACTGGGACAGTAAACAAGGCTTATCAGCAAATCTAGATGTCGATGATACCGACTCTTATGGTCCAGAAACCGTCACCATTGATCAACGTCTTGAAGGTCAATATTACGTTTATTCAGTGCATGATTTTTCAGATCGTGATCGACCCAATACAAACAATTTATCCAATAGCCAAGCCAAAGTCATGGTCTATGCAGGAGAGTCGCTGATTCGTTCCTATTATATCCCGACAGGTCAAACTGGGAATTTATGGACTGTCTTCCGAATTAGCCCAGAAGGTGAAATTCAAGACATCAACCGTATTTCTGGAACCACCGTAAATGCCAGTCAAGTTGGTTCAAGTGTCTCAAATTATCAAAATCAAACTACACGGGTAAATATAGTTCCTGTTTCTACTGATGCACAGAAGCGAGCTAAAACACTCAACCTAAATGCAGATAAAGCCTATAAAAATAATCAGATTGAACAAGCAGCCATGCTCTATCAACAATCGATAGACTACAATCCAAATGTAGGGCAAACCTATAGTAATCTTGCCGTGGCTTATCAAAAACTCAATCGTGCCTCAGAAGCATTATGGGCAAATCAAAAAGCAATTGCTTTGGCGACCAATGACAATACCAAAGCGTATTCTCATTATAATATGGGTAAAATCTATGAAAATAACCAAGATTTTGCCCAAGCCAAACATCATTATCAATTGGCAAATCAATACAAGCCAAGTGAGACTTATAATGAAGCAATACAACGAGTAAGCCGTTAAATCTTAAGCCCAAAGAATGAGTCATTTCTTTTGGCTTTTATTTTGGTTAACTCAGTCAAAATTTTAGTTAAAAAGTTTAATTTGCTTACAAAATAGACAGTTTTTACATAGAATAATTGCCTGAATCAGCCTATAATTTTTGGCTTTCCAAGACTTTGCTAAAATTAGGCCGATGAAGACGTTGAAACAACAAGTTTTGTTTTTACTTGTCGCTTTTTTATCAGTATTTGCTTTTTTCTTATACCAAGAAGATATCACGCGTTTCTTTCAATTACGTGACATCTATCTAAAGCCACGCCTGTATAAATATGCTTTTTCTATCTTACTGAATTATGCTTTCATCAGCTTATTCTATTTAATTTTAAGAAAAACCTTTGCAACGATTTTACTGAGCCAATTTATTATTTTTTTACTCAGTTTTATCAATATTAAAAAAGAGCAATATCTTTCAGCCAGCTTAGTCCCTAGTGATTTTTTATTATTTAAAGAAACCTTTATTGCTTCACCCTTGTTATTAAAATTTGCTGTTTTTGCTGCTATCGCGGTGTTTATTGCATTGTTTGTATTTTTATACCGCAAAGAAAAATTAGGTAGTAAACCCTTACTCTTAACCAATAGCATTCTATCTTTTGCGATTCTTGGATTTTTTATTACTGCTAATTTTAAAAATAATTTTAGTGAATCCTGCGCCAATGCTGCAAAAAATTCGATTTGTCAGTATGCACAATACTTACCCAATACACGTGGTGATTGGATTGGTGATCATTTAACTATTCGATATTTGGGATTTCCAACATTCTTCTTTTCTAAGACTGTGGACGGCTTAAACAATAAAATCTTCCAGACTGAAGTGATTCCTGAAGTAAAAGTGGCGACGCTTTATCAACCGATGATGGATGAAAACCAACAAGCGACAACATCGAATCTAGAATCCGAGGATCAGCCTCAGCAACAACTGCCCAATATTATTTTTGTCATGAGTGAGTCGCATTGGGATGCTACAAAATTAGACAAAAGCATTCCTCGTAATATCACCCCAACAATCAATAAAAATCAGGTTTCTACTGTACTTTCTCCAAGCTTTGGGGGCGGTACTGCCAATGTTGAATTTGAAGTATTGACCAGTTTAAATACCTATTTAAATCACAATGAATTGGCTTATGTATCAAAACTGAAACGCCCAACCTACTCATTGCCGATGTATTTAAATAGCTTAGGTTATGAAACAACAGCTATGCATAACAATGGTAAATATTTTTATAACCGTAGCGCTGTTTATCAAAATCTAGGTTTCAACCGTTTTACCTCGATTGAAAATATGATCAACATGGCTGACCGTGCCAAATATATCAATGCTGCAGGTTGGGCAACAGATGATTTGATTTATAGCAGTATTGAAAATCAACTGAAGAATACAGATAAACCGCAATTTATCTATGCGATCAGTGTTGAAAACCATCCGATGTATAGCGATGATCGTTTTGGTAAAGACCATTTTAAAATCACCAAAGACGGCATCAGCGATAACAGTAAACGTGCACTGAATACCTATTTAACAGGGATGCAGCGTGCGGATGATAAATTGAAAATGCTGATTGAAAATGTCAAACAGCTTGAGCGTCCTACGATTGTCATATTCTTTGGTGATCATTTGCCAAATTTACAAAAAGTATATGATGAATATGGCTTTTTTAAATCCGAGCAAGAAAAAGCTGAAAAGAAAGATGTGCGTTTCTTTGAAACACCACTTGCTGTATGGGCAAACTTTCCTATTGACCGAAAGCAATTTAAAGGACCTTTTGTTGCTGCACACTTCCTTGCACCTAAAGTGCTTGAAGCAGCACATGTTCCCCTTTCACCCTATTATCGCTTTGTGAACAATGTCAGCTCTTGTTATCGCACTGTTCATCAAACAGGTATACAGACACAAAAATCTTGTGAATTTAATCAAGCTGAGATTTTACAGCAGTACAAAGACATGAATATGGATGTCTTGAATGGCAAGAACTTTACTTACCAGATTTTAAAATCGAAAGCTGAAAGCTAATGGTTGGTTCAGGAAGATTCTGCTGAATCTTTCTGATCAACTTTTTGTTCAATCTGCTGTTGTTGATCATTGTTTTTGACTTCAAATTCTTTGCTTTCAAAATCCTCACGGCGAGGATCTCCTGCCATCAGCATAAAAGTAATCACTGCAAATAGAAAAATGAGAATTTTCATAAAATGCCCCAACAACTCAATAAAATTTCATCTATTCTAAAAAGACTTGTTTCAAAACCCTTGAAGACTCTGTAGATAAAACATAGGACATTGTGCTGATTTATGTATCTATTGAAGTAAATAGATGATTGGAAGCTTAAACATGTAATTTTGCGCAAATAATGTGGTCTTTGATCAACTCAAAAAATAAGGTGCAAAACGCACCTTATTTCAAGCTGAACAATCAAATACTGAAAGATTAAGACTCGATAAATCCCATATATGGATCAGAGAAAGAGTCTTTACCCGTTTCAATACGTCCAGCAAAACGGCGTTTAAAGGAACTGTCGCCCTCGATCGTGACAGTAAAATCATACCAACCACCAAAATCAGACATATTCCAGTTCAATTCCTTTTCCGTTGATACTGTTTCAATATTCCACGTTTTATTCGGCAGATAGGCATTGGCTTTTACCATCAGTTTTGCAGGTTTACTTGCATCATGACGAACTTTTAGATAGATCTTTGGATCACACTCTTCAACACACACCCGCACTTCTGCCAACGACTCAACCTGTGCAGATTTAGTCAAATCTCCAGCAAAACCACGGTGAAAACCGTTAGGTCCCAATACCCACAAATCATATTTTCCAGTGCTGGTGTTCCATACATCATCCAACTGCTTTCCTGCTTCAACCATATAACGGCGAGGGATTGCTTCAAGATTCAACTGATCATAAACATGAAATACTGCTGCGTGTGTTCCCGTATTAGAAAATATTAATTTGACTGTTTTTGCCGCCAAATCGACTTTCGCACTGCTATGTAAAATGTAAGGTAATGCACGGGATAAACGTGTTCCGATCTCTTGAACTGGGTAAACCTGACTCAAAGGGCGTGAAACTTGAGGCAATAAGGCCTGTGCATTGCGAATTGCATCCGCTTCACTTTTGGTTTTCTTACCCATCAATTCTTCAATCGCAAGTGTATTTGGATTCTTAAAATCAAATGCTGTTGTCAAATCTCCACATACTGCCCTGCGATATGGACTAATATTGGGCTCTTCTACCCCAAAACGCTGTTCCAAGAATCGGATCACCGAAGAGTGATCAAAAACCTGTGAATTCACCCATCCTCCTCGGCTCCATGGTGATATGACATACATCGGCACACGAATTCCCGGACCATATACCCCTATACCATTACTGACTTTTGGGTCAGTAAAGTTTGGTTGCCCAGCTGAAGCTTTTGCATGTGTTGCATATTCATAAGAAATTTGTTCATCGGTCAATGTGGTTTTACCTTGCATTTGACCTGAACTGTCCTTAGATGGCGCACTTGGTGAAGGAACATGATCAAAGAAACCATCATTTTCATCAAAATTTACCAATAAAACGGTTTGACTCCAAATTGCAGGATTTTCGGTCAACGCATTCAGCACTTCTTGAATATACCAAGCACCTTGAACAGGGCTTGATGGTCCGGGATGTTCGCTGTAGGTTGCAGGAGCGACCATCCAACTCACTTGTGGCAATTGACCTTTGGCAATATCTTCTTTAAAGGAACCCAGAAATCCACCATCAGGCATGGTGTTGGCAATCCCTTTATACAAAGGCTGTGTTGCATCAATTGCAGGATCGTAGGCTGGACAAACGGTACTATTATTGACGGGTTTACCTGACAATTCATTGGCTCGACGATATTGCTTAAATCCAGCCAAAGGATTGTCGGTAAAGTTATCTGGCATATTTTGATAAACTTTCCAAGTTATACCTGCTTGTTGTAACCGCTCAGGATAGGTCGTCCAATCATAGCCCGTGGTTGATGGACCAATACTATCCAAATCATTCACCACACTTGCCACACCCGCAGCTTTAGGACCATTCGAGCCCGTCCATAAGAACATGCGGTTAGAGTTCGTACCTGTATGCATGGCGCAATGGTATGCATCACATAAGGTAAAGGCATTGGCAAGTGAAAACTGAAATTCAACTTCTTTCTGTTTGTAATATCCCATTGATTGAGGCTGTTTATATTGCACCCAGTTGCCCATACGCCCATGGTTCCAAGCAAACTGACCATCAGTCCATGAATGGGGTGTACCACTGACACGTTGTGCATTGCCACGAGTACTGTCTAAATGGTAAGGAAAAATTTTATTTTTATCTTTGTCGTATTGTTCCCACACTTTGCGGTTGTCTGATAGTGGAATCGTAAAACGATCACCAAAGCCTCGAACGCCTTTGAATGTTCCAAAATAATTATCAAATGAGCGGTTTTCTTGAGTCAAAATGATGACATGCTTTACATCTTTAATTGTGCCTGTTTCGACTTTGGCATCAATCGCTAAGGCTTTTTGAATGCTGGCTGGAAAGCTGGCTAAAGCGGCTGTACCAAAGATTGTTTTTGTAGAATTGATTAAAAAATCACGACGTTTCATGTCTATCTCCTTATATTTTTATTATGGTGCGCAATGTACTTTACAAGTGGGTGCTGGCGGATTCGTCGTTGATGTTTCGTTGTTATCATCATTACAAGCACTGAGCAGTACACTCAGACTCGTCACTGCAATCAAGAGGAAATTTCGCATTGTCCTATCCATGAAATAAATGTAGCCCTAGTCAATATGATCCCAATGACAATAGGGTGAAGTTTTAATGGCAATTTCATGACGATCAAAATACACCACTATATTTTTCACATAAAAAAACGCATCCGAAGATGCGTTAGATTTATAGCAATTTAGATGATGAAGGAATTACCAACCCAAGGCTTCTTGCTGCTTTTTGACCAACTCTTGGATTCCTTTTTCAGCCATTTCTAACATTGCATTGGATTGAGCACGGGTAAAAGGTTTATCTTCTGCTGTACCTTGAATTTCAATAAATTCACCCGCTTGAGTCATCACTACATTCAAGTCAGTTTGACAGTTAGAATCTTCTTCATAACAAAGATCAAGTAACACTTCATCTTGATAAATCCCGACTGAAATTGCAGCGACCAAGCCTTTTAGTGGGTCTTGTTTGATTTTTTTCTTTTCTAACAACACATTCATCGCATCAATCAATGCAACCGCAGCACCAGTAATTGAAGCAGTACGTGTCCCACCATCCGCTTGAATCACATCACAGTCAATTGTAATCGTATTCTCACCCAACTTTTTCAAGTCAACCATTGCACGTAAGCTACGACCAATCAAACGTTGAATTTCTTGAGTACGCCCTGATTGCTTTCCACGAGCCGCTTCACGATCACTACGGGTATGGGTAGAACGTGGCAACATGCCATACTCAGCAGTTACCCAACCTTGTCCTTGTCCTTTTAAGAAACGAGGTACTGAATTGTCAATACTTGCAGTACACAGCACTTTTGTATGACCAAATTCAACCAATACAGAACCTTCCGCATAACGTGTGTAGTTACGAGTAATTTTAACTTCACGTAATTGATCTAATGCACGTTGGTCGATACGCATAGTGTGTCCTTATTGGATTCAGAAATAATGCGGCTAAGTATAACAGATACTCTAGTGTTGGTTTTGTTACAAGATGGTGGTTTTTGAAATTGCTGAGTCTACGTTGCTGACTGACAGATTGGTCCAAACCACTTGCATGCGACGGAGCATCATCTTAAAAATAATTGGATCAATGTGAAAGTTTTCATACATCACGATGCCGAAATAAATTTATGCATAAAGTCGCCACACTACAAATCAATAATACTGCTGCCAAATTTTGTCCCCAACCAGCCAAAACTAATCCCCCACCTAATAATAAATAATACATCAAGCCCAACAGTGCGCCTGCTGTACCTAAACATTCGGCATAGTGTTTAAGTGCTGTCGCAAGAAGATTAGGGATGGCAAGCCCATATGCAACCATGATCAACAGTACAGGAAAAATAAATAACCAACTCTTGATGGCTAGAGTGATACAGATCAAAATACTCCCCAAAATCGCAATCAATGCCGCAATGGACACCAAAGTATGGGGATTTACATTTTTATTAAGCAAAGATTTATTCAGTAATGCGCCAAAAATGGCGCCTAAGGTCAAACACAGACCGCTCAATCCAAACACCCATGATGAGGCTTCTAATATTTGAAAATAGAAAGGAGACAACTGATAGTAAGCAAAAAGATTGATATTAAAAAGTGCAACCAAAAATGCGTTTTTCCAAATCTCATTATCTTTAAGCATGGCAATAAGAATATGAAGAATAGGAACTTTTTTATTGTTTTTAACAAGCGTCTCAGGGAGCTCAAATACACACCAACACATAAGCAGGATTGAAAATAGCGCTAAACCTAGAAATACACCTTGATATCCCCACCATGTTGTGATGAATGCACCAAATACCATACCTAGAGCTGGGCTAAGCGCAAGTAGAATACCAATAATGGAAAAAATCTTGACCAGCTCCTTGCCTTTGAAAGTATCTCGAATAATGGTTTGTGTTCCGATGGAACCCACAGCAGCGCCAAATGCCGAGAACATTCTGGCAATGATTAGATCATCAAAAGTACGACATAAAATCGCAGCAATCGAGGCAATCGCATAAATCAATAATCCACCCAATATCGATTTTCGTCTTCCTAAAATGTCACACATCTGCCCCCAAAAGACGATACCCAACGCAAAGGCAATGAAATATAAAGAGATCGTTTGACTCGCCTTTTCAGAACTTATATGGAATCCATGTGCAATATGAGGCAGTGCTGGGCTGTAGATCGTCTCAACAACTTGGGGAAACATCATCAAAACAGCCAGTAAATAAAATATAGATTTCTTTAACATTTTCTTTTGAATACGTTGAATTGAACCATCGAGAAAAATAACAAAATCAAATTTTGAGAGATATAATCATAAAAGACATATTATTTATAAAATCGGACAAACAATGGCATGGTTAGCAGCGGATGCTGATTTTAATCCCGATCAACTCGGATTAAATGTGATCGGTATTGCTTCGGAAATTGCTCGACATGATTCGGGAGAACATGCCCACAAAATGGGACAACTGCTATTTACCAACAGTGGCAGCATTAGAATTACCTTATCTGGTCAGCTATGTATCCTGCCCCCTGCACATATCGCATGGATTCCACCAGACACAACTCATCGTGCTGAAATGAGCCAAGTGACTGGCTATCGCTCGGTATATATTAATACCGTTCAATACCCAGTACTTCCTAAAGAAGTCAAAGTCTTGCAAGTTAGTGCTTTATTAAAAGAAATATTGGAGAGAATCGCTTTCGCTGATTTTGATACGGACTGGAGCAAACGACCTTTTTTGGATTTATTTAATGTTGGATTGAATGAAATTGAAACTGCACCATCAGTATCGGTTATTCTACAATTTCCAACTGATCGTCGATTAAGAAAATTTTTAGGTACTGAGCTATTACCGCATTTAAATGTATTTGCAGATCTGGTTGGACTCAGTGAAAAAACCATTGGCAGAATTTTTTTACGCGAAACAGGTTTGAATTATCAGCAATGGCGACAACAATGGCGTTTTCTGAAAGCGATAGAATTATTATCTAAAAATGAAAAAATATCCGTGATCAGCCATCACTTAGGTTTTTCCTGTGAGAGTGCCTTTATCGCCTTTTTTAAAAGAATCTCGGGGAAATCACCAAGGATGTTGATTAAAAAAGATCAGTCATGATTGGACCCAAAGCTGAATTTTAAAGTTGAGTTTTTATATTTTAAACAAAAGAACCTTGTCGCTCTCAACAAGGTTCTTTTGGACTTTCGCCACCACAAAAGGGCTTTGTAAGATAAAATCTAAGCAAAAATCCCTTTCACTTTCTGCACTGATTGACTAATGCTTGTGGTCCAGTGATTAGGTAAAGAACATTTCGCTAAACGTACCCACACACTACCAAACTGTTTAAAGAAATTCGCTTCATTATAATTGATGTCATATTCTGCACATAACGCCTTAATTTTAGGAGCAACTTCCGCATAACGGTTCGCAGGCATATCTGGAAATAGATGATGTTCAATCTGATGACTTAAATTACCACTTAAAATATGCAACCAATCGGTTCCAGTAAAATTGCTCGAACCACGAATCTGGCGTAAATACCATTCTGCACGTGTTTCATTTTCAACATTATCCGCTTCAAAGGTTTCGGCATCCTCAGTGAAATGACCATTGAAGATCACTGCTGAAGACCATAGGCTACGAATCACATTGGCAATCGCATTCCCTGCCAAAACAGGTAAAGCATTTGGTCCTGCGATCAATGGAAAAAACACGTAATCTTTTAAAATCTGACGGCGCGCTTTTTTACGAAATTTTGTAGCATCTGCCCAAACTTGTTTCCACGTTTTGGTTTTGTAAACCAAAGCATCTTCTAAATGCAGATTCTGTACACCGACATACCATTCAAAAAATACCATCAATTGAATCGCCAATGGGATATTGAATAAAAAGCGCGGTTCCCACTTTTGTGACTCACTGACTCGGAGTAATCCATAGCCAACATCATGGTCTTTCCCGACAATATTGGTATAGGTATGATGCACATAATTATGGGTATATTTCCAATCATCACCTGTTGCCATGGTATCCCAGTCATAGTTTGCCCCATTCAAACTTGGATCATTTAACCAGTCGAATTGTCCGTGCATGACATTATGTCCAAGTTCCATGTTTTCAACGATCTTGGAAATACCCAACAACCCTGTGCCAATGACCCAAACTGGTGGAATCCAACCCCCAAACATCAACATTCCACGGGATGCTATTTCACTATAACGCACAAAATTTCGAATTTTATAAATGTACTTGGCATCTTGTTCTCCCAAGCTGTCCATCACTTCACGGCGGATTTCATCCACCCGACGACCAAACTCTGCTGTTTGTTCAGGGTTTAAATGTTTCGATTTACTGTTTGGAAAATTGACTGACATATTCATTGTTTTACTCCTCAGCGCTTCATTTTTAGAAGCTTTCGCTGAATTTTGGTTACAACTTCCTACGTCTAGCTTCAACAGAGCAAGAAGTTGCTTAAATTTATTTAAATGATTACTTTAATTTACAGATTAATGACCACAGGACTAACGGCCTGACTGATACACAATTTAATTTGAGTATTGCTGTCATGGTCAATTTCACCCGTGAGTATATTCTTGGTTGAACCACTCACTTTAGTACATGTACAGGTATTGCAAATCCCCATACGGCAACCATGTGTTGGTTTCAACCCGGCATGTTCAGCACTCTCAAGAAGATTAGAACGCGCTTCAAACTCTTGTTGTGAGCGTAAAAAAACGATTGGTTGTGCTTCTAGGCTTTCGTCTACTGCAATCTGGAAATATTCCTGTTTTAAATGCGCTGTAATGTTCAAATCCTGATAAATTTGATTGATGCTTTGCATCATGGCGTTCGCACCGCAGGCATAAGTTTGACGTTGCTGAAAATCAGTAACTAAACTTTCCAATAGCTTGATGTTTAAATGCTGTTTCTGCTGAACTGTATTGATGTAATGATAATTAAACTGTGGGTGTTGCTGAAAAAGCTGTTCTAGATCTGCATGAAATGCCTCATCACGGCTAAAATAAATCAGATCTACAGGACGATTTGAATCAGTCAATGCTTCAAGCAACAGCGAGTAAATTGCGGTGATTCCACTCCCAGAAGCCACCAATAATAATGGGGTATGATCTTGGTCTAAAACAAAATCACCTTGAGATTGAGACAGTTCAACCACACGTCCAAAAGCTAACTGGCTTAATGCAGTAGAAACCTTACCTTGTTGCTTAACCGCGATAATAATGTCGCCATTATTCAAAAATTTCACTACAGAATAACTGCGTTGTTGGCGTACACCTGCAATTTCTACAGTGACCAAAACACTTTGACCTGCTTTAAATTGCTGATGTTTAAAATTACGATTTGGTCGTAATTGAATTTGATAAAAGTCAGTGCTCAACGCACGTGTTTTAACTACTGTGGCTTTAACCTTTTTCCAAGCCCAAATAGGATTGATTTTTTCTGCGATAAAATCGACAAAATCCTCACGAACCCATTCTGGCTGATACTGCATATAGCTACTCATGTGACGTTCCTCTTTGTGCTTGCTATTTATTGAGTGAACAAACGTTCTTTTAGTGAACATATGTACACTATAATCATTTTTTTAATTCAGTCAACACCTGTACACTGACATTCGTCGTTTAATTTGTTTTTATTTTTGATAGACTCATCACAACAAAAATCTTTGGATATCCAAATGTCGATACGCGATGAACGTAAACAACAGAGCCGTCAGGCTTTACTTGATGCTGCTTTAACCTTAAGCACATCGGGTCGTTCATTTTCGAGTATCAGTTTAAGAGAAGTTGCCCGTGAGGTAGGTTTAGTACCAACAGCGTTTTACCGCCATTTTCAAGATATGGATGAGTTAGGTAAAGAGTTGGTCGATCAAGTGTCCTTATACCTTAAAAACGTGTTGCATCAATTGGGCAAAGGACTTGCTCATCCAGAAGCCAAGACCAAAACCAGTATGGAATTATTCTTTGAAGCTGTAGACAGTAGTCCCCAACAGTGGATTTTTATGATTTCGGAACGTTGGGGTGGTTCAGAAATTGTTCGTCGTGCCATTTCACGCGAAATCGACTTTTTGAATGATGATCTCGCCAGTGATTTAAAAAAATTTGAAGTGATTGATAATTTTCGAGATGAGAGTGATTTAAAAGTCATCACCAACATTCTGATTAATCTATCTTTTACTTGGGCAATGTCTTGGATTAACCTGTCTCGCCAGTATTCAGGTATCGAACTTGAATTACAGAAAATGGTGTTAAAAAAGCAAGCTGTGACTCAAATTCACTTAATTTTCAAAGGGATTGAAAATTGGGAAGTCAAAGCATCTTAAACTCCCTCACTTAAATTTCTAGACGAAGGTTGACACTAGCTTAAGTTAGTGCAAAACTTACTGGAACAACCGTTCCAATAAAGACATTCTATGCGTAACAAAGAATTTGAACCAGATGAAATTGCCGATGCTGCCATGCAAGTCTTTTGGCAAAAAGGCTATGCTGCAACTTCTGTACAAGACCTTGTAGATGGTACAGGGCTTTCACGCAGCAGCTTATACAATACCTTTGAAAATAAACATACACTTTATCAAGAAGCATTAAAACGTTATCAGGCAATCACTACTGCAAATATTCAAAAACTGACTGGAGATGCGTCTGTTCAAGAACGCATACATCAATTATTGCTTTCAATTCTTGAGGATGAATTAAAAGATCCACAACAGAAAGGCTGTTTGGTTGCCAATGCTGCTTTAGAACTTGCTGCACATGACTCAGATGTTGCTCATCAAGTACAACATAATTTTCAACGTCTTCAGCAAGCTTTAGCACAGATCATTGTTGATGGGCAACATAGCGGTGAGATTTCACTTGATAAAAATCCAGAAGCATTGGCTTATTTTTTGGTCAATACCATTCAGGGAATGCGAATACTGGGTAAAGGTAGTGATTTAGCAGAAAGACAAAAAATTTTACAGCATGTCATTGATATAACAATGCTATCTCTCTAATTCGACAAGTCAAAATGCTTTCAAGATTTTGGCTTTTTATTTCAATCATTTTGGAACAATCATTCCAATAAAAACACAACAACACAGTGATCTTGATACAACAAGGATTAAATATGATGAAAATTTTCACCCCCAACCATATGAATAAATTTAATTTATCAATCTCTATTGATCATGCAAGGGAGATCACAACAAACCCATTACAAGCTCAATGGACTAGACAGGCATGCCACCTTATCACAGCACAGGAAATCCCCCATGTCTGATCATCAAAAATCTCAAAAGCAGCCATCACCCAAAAATACTGTTGAAAAGTTACCTGTATTGCAATTGCTTGCTTTTACCTTAGCAGGCTTTCTCGCCATCATGACAGAAACCTTACCTGCTGGATTACTACCACAAATCAGTCAGGGACTGGCAATCACAGAAGCTCAAGCAGGTCAATTTATTACGCTTTATGCCTTAGGGTCTGTGATTGCCGCAATCCCTGTCATCACCTTGACACGAGACTGGAACAGGCGCCCTTTATTTTTATATGCAATTACAGGTTTATTGATCTTTAATAGTCTCACCGCAATTTCAACGCACTATTATTTTATCTTGGTGGCGCGCTTTTTTGCAGGTATGTCAGCAGGTGTGATTTGGGGACTACTGGCAGGTTATGCACGGCGCTTAGTTTCGTTTCATCTGCAAGGCAAAGCTTTGGCGATTGCCAGTGTTGGTCAACCTTTGGCTCTATCTCTGGGAGTACCCTTAGCAACATGGCTAGGTCATTTGTTTGGCTGGAATCAGGTCTTTTGGGCAATGTCTGTACTCGCACTGATCCTAATCATTTGGGTACGTGCCATGATTCCAGACTTTCAAAGTCAGCCCCAGCAACACAATAAGTCTATTACACGGGTAGTTTCGAGCGCTGGGATTTTACCGATTCTGGCTGTCTTACTATTTTGGATCTTGGCCCACAATATGCTCTATACCTATATTGCACCTTATTTAACTCATGTTGAATTAGGTCAGCATCTTGATCTTGTGCTGATGTTGTTTGGTTTCTCCTCCATTCTTGGTATTTGGCTGGTGGGTTTGTGGGTAGATCGTTATCTAAGAATACTCACCTTAATCAGCCTAATTGTTTTTGCATTGAGTTGCGTATTACTGATTTTTATCCATAACGATCTGATCGTTCTTGCCTGTATCGCAATTTGGGGAATGACCTTTGGTGGAGCGCCTACCCTCTTACAGACAGCACTTGCCGATGCGGCTCAGGAAGATGCCGATGTTGCACAATCGATGTTGGTCACTGTTTTTAATTTAGCAGTCGCAGCTGGTGGATGGCTCGGTGGCATGATCTTGAATCACACAGGGGCTTCAAGCTTTCCACATTATATGTTGGGTTTGCTTATTGTCGCGCTGTTGATTGTGAGTTTGAGTCATCAACATGCTTTTAAAAGCGGTCAACGAAAACTGGCTTAAACATCGTCTAAACACTTTAGATATAAAAAAACCCGCAAACATTTGCGGGTTTCTGAACTGATCAGGCTTATTTTCCTGTACGTTCTTTATTTACAAGATAGTCAACAACTTGTGTCACTTTAGCATCTTCACCTTGAACCACATATTTACCGTTGACCACAACTGCTGGTACACCAGAAAGTTGATATTGTTGTGCCAACTGGTTTGATTCAGCAATTTTTGCTGTGATCGCAAATGAACTATACATGCTGTTGAATTTTGCTTCAGGTACGCCATATTGCGTAAAGAATTTAGCAAAGGCATCTTTTTGAAGAACTTGTTGATTACCTGAAAAGTTAGTATGGAACAAAGGCAAATGTGTACGTTTGCGTACACCTAGTGCTTCACTGACATAGTATGCACGTGCACCTTGTTCCCATAATGGATTCATCGCAGCAGGTGTACGGATAAAGTTAACATCCTTAGGAATCTTCTTTAACCACGTTTGCATATGTGGTTCTAATTTGAAGCAATGTGGGCATCCGTACCAAAAAAATTCACGTACTTCAATTTTACCTGGTACTGCAACCTTTCCAGGATTTTGAACAACGGTATAATCTTTGCCTGCAACAAAATCAGCGGCCATGGTGTTTGCAGAAAATGCCATCACCATTGCGGTCATGCCACCTAAAATAAATTTTTTCATTGACTTTATTGTCCTCTAAGTCGTCTTGTATAGCTTATGCATTCACTATAAAACAAATATGAGAAAATCGTTTTCCTTCTGTGAAGTTTTTTACACGATTCATCGCTTTTTTCGGATTTATGGTTACACTAGGGTCTGTTGAGAATAAATCTATGGTTTCAACAATCGGTATTTTTAGTCATACAAGGCATTCGTAATCAAATTTAGCCATGCTAAATAAATTATTCATCACCAAGTCGTGTCAAAACATACCATTGTTCCCAAGGCTTTTGGCAAAGATCACCCAAACCTCGCTATGGAACTTGGTAAGGGAATAGCCCTTAACTCGGTTACATATCTGTTTGAATAAATTTTAGCCTACAGTACAACCAAGGTATCAAATCTCAACAGACCCTAACATAACTGAACTTAATTTTTGATTAAAACAATTTACTTAGAGGTGACGAACATGTCGCAACTTAATGTTGATCCACAGGAAATTGCTAAATTTGAAGCATTAGCTGCTTTATGGTGGGATCAGCACTCTGAGTTCAGACCCTTACATCAAATCAATCCATTACGTTTAAATTGGATTGACGAACATGCCAATGGTCTTACTGGCAAGAAGATCCTTGATGTTGGTTGTGGTGGCGGCATTTTGGCTGAAAGCATGGCTCGTCGTGGTGCAGATGTTTTGGGTATCGATATGGGTGCAGCGCCACTCAATGTGGCACGTTTACATGCAGAACAGGAAAATGTTCATAATATTGAATATCGACAAATCCCTGTAGAACAACTGGCTGAAGAGCAAGCAGGTCAGTACGATATTGTGACCTGTATGGAAATGCTGGAGCATGTGCCTGATCCTGCTTCAATTATCCAAGCTTGTCAGAAGTTAGTAAAACCAAATGGTCATGTGTTTTTCTCAACCATTAACCGTAATCCAAAATCCTATCTGTTTGCGATTATTGGCGCAGAATATGTCTTACGTCTATTGAAAAAAGGCACACATGACTATCACAAATTTATTAAGCCTTCAGAACTGGCTCATGACATTCGTCAATCTGGCTTAACACTTAAAGATATGACTGGTTTACATTACAACCCGCTCACCAAACACTATTGGCTCGCAGCAAATGTAGACGTGAACTATATGGTATATACCGTGAATGAAGGTGTCTGATGCAAGCTGTTCTTTTTGATTTAGACGGCACCTTGATTGATACTGCCGCAGATTTTATTCGCATCATCCAAGATATGTGCAGAAATGAAGGGCGTGCTGTTGTCGATGCAGATTTGATCCGTACCCAAGTCTCTGAAGGCGCGCGTGCGATGGTCAAGCTGGTTTATCCAGAACTTGAAGTTGATGACCCGGTTTTTCTCGCTCATCGCCAACATTTTTTGGATTTATATGGTGCAGACATTGCCGTTGATACAGATCTCTTTGCAGGGATGTATCCGCTTTTAGCGGAGTTGGAAAGCAATGAGATTCCTTGGGGTATTGTGACCAATAAGCCTCGTTGGCTTAGTGAGTCGTTACTTCAAGCACTCAATTTAACTGAGCGTTGTGCTGTACTGGTTTGCCCAGAAGACGTGAAACAGACTAAACCTGACCCTGAGCCAATGTATTTAGCTGCAAAACAGATTGATATTGCCCCAGAACAATGCATTTATGTAGGCGATCATCCTCGTGATATTGATGCTGGACGAAATGCGCAGATGTATACCATCCTTGCTGCTTATGGTTATTTACCATTACAGTACAAAGATGATTTAGGTGCTTGGCAAGCAGATTGTATTGTGGATAATGTTGATGAATTACATCAAGTTATCAAGAAACTTGTCAACATTTAGAATTGTTAAAAATTCTTTAATTGTTCTAACAAGATAATAAAAAGACACTGAAACATCTTGAATATGATGTTTCAATGTTTTTATATTGAAACTCAAATCACATCATAACAACTATAGGAGGTCTCCCATGAAATATTCAGAATATCAACCTCGCCCAGATTTATTGAAGGATAAAATTATCCTGATTACGGGTGCGGGAGACGGTATTGGGCGTGCAGCAGCACTCAGCTATGCCTTACACGGTGCCACTGTCGTTTTACATGGTCGTACGCTCAATAAACTTGAAGTCATTTATGATGAAATTGAATCATTAGGTGCACCGCAGCCGGCGATTTTACCTTTACAACTCTCAACTGCTTCCGCTCGAGATTACGAACTTTTGGTTGATACGCTTGAACAGCAATTTGGACGTTTAGACGGTATTTTACATAATGCGGGTATCTTAGGCGAACGTGTGGAACTGGCAAACTATCCCGAAGAAGTTTGGGATGATGTGATGGCAGTGAATTTACGTGCTCCTTTTGTTTTGACCCAAGAACTCCTGCCTTTATTGCAAAAATCTGAACATGCCTCGGTGGTCTTTGCAAGCTCAGGTGTTGGACGAGAAGCACGCGCACAATGGGGTGCTTATTCGGTATCAAAAATAGCGATTGAAGCGGTGAGTAAAATTTTTGCCAAAGAAAATACTTATTCGAATATTCGCTATAACTGTATTAATCCCGGTGGTACACGTACGGCAATGCGTGCCAAAGCCTATCCTGATGAAGATCCAAAAGTGCTACCGTCACCAGAATCAATTATGCCAGCATATCTTTACTTGATGGGTGATGACAGTCTTTCATTAAATGGCGAAAGTATCGACGCACAAGACTGATTGATTTTCCCCTCACCCCGGTTGTGATCAGTGAGGGGAAAATATTGTTGAGTGAATTTTTTATAAACATCATCAAAGTGTAGATTTAGAAAGTCACTTAAATCGATTTATTCAATCAAAAATATAATTATATCCAGTTTTTCAAATCATATAAGGTCCTTTATAGTTTTCCTCAACAAAACCAGATCTGGAGAGGAATGAATCATGACTGATTTAAAATATAAAGTAGAGATCATCCGTTCAATCGAACAATTACAACTGCCAAATGATTTTATTCAAGCACTGGATGATGCTTATCAAGCAGAAAATATTATCAAAGCGATCAATTGTCTCAAGGATATGAATGACCAATGGTACTAGACTGTTTGATCAAAGCTGAGTTAGCGCTACGCTTCAACTCAGCTAAAAACAATATTTATAAATATTTACATTTTTTTAATCATAAAATGTGCACTAAAGAAAAGTACATGAGCGTTTGTGGTTCAAAGCATTACGATAACCCTTTTCACTTTTTCAGAAATATGTTTTGATTATGTCTGTATTTTTTAATGAAAAACTGAATTTTCTTCACAGTTTCTCTGCAATTTAGCAGTACAGTAGTGAGGTCAAAATAAACACACTGGATAAGCGAGGATGATTATGAAAAAGATTTTAGCGATCATCGCAGTCTCTCTATCAACACTGCTGACGACTCAAATTACCATTGCAGGTCCTCATTTTGACAATGACCATGGTTATGACCAAGGTAAGCGTGATCGCGGTGAGCGTGGGCGTAATTTTCGTGGGAATGACGATGATAATATTCAAGAGCAACGTCGGGAGCGAGAAGAACGTGGTGTAAAGCGTTTACAGCAACATAAATGGCAAATGGGTTATGTAATGCCACAGCATTACAGAGGAAACAGCTATAAAGTTGATTATAAGGATGAGAATCTACCAAAACCCTCACGTAATCAACAGTGGTATAAAATTAATAATGACTATATCCTAGTTGATTCTGATAACAATAATATTGTGAGTATCCGTGGCATGTAGTCTGTGTAACACTGATCAATATTTCAATTTCATAAGCTCAAACACCTTTTTCATTTGAGCTTTTTTTTGCTCAGTTTCTGCTTTTACAAGCGATGAGAATAATTTATAGAACTTGCATGCAAATTCACAATTCAATGATATTTCTCCATTTTTTATCTCAAATTCGGGAGTAATTTTGAATCATCGGATAGATCATCCGTTTTATAAGGTCAATTCAAATGAAAAAAGTTATCAGCGCAATCACGCTCTCTCTCAGTGCCTTAATCGCAACCTCAGCAATGGCAGATTGGGATCATGGTCGTGATCATCGCCCTAAGGCTAGTCATGAAAAATTTGAATGGCGAGAAGGTGTAATTTTACCTGAACGCTACCATGACAATCATTACTATGTGAATGATTATCGTGTTTATAAAAACCTTCACAAACCAGCCAAATTTGAGCGTTGGTATAAAGTTGATGGTCGTTATGTACTTGTGAACGAACGTACCCACCATATTATTCGAGTCATCCGTTAATATTAAAATGATCAAAAGCACAGTCCCTATGCTGTTTGCTTTATCCATCCGTTAAAACTCAACGCCTTCCTCACCCTCCTTTCTCAAGGAGGGTTTTTTTATTAAAATTAACTTCAGATTGTTCGTTTTATTTTCAAACTGATTGAGCAATTGATCGTTTTGCGTATCAAGCCTCTCATTTTGTCGATTTCCACAGCAGAGATACGACTTTGAGATTTCTAAGGACCGAGAAAAATAAGGATATTGGCTGCCTTCATCAAATCTTCATACATTTCACAATTCAACTAAATCATCCTCACCATTTATCTCTAATTTTTGCGTAATTTGAAAGCATCAAAGGACACAAGTTAAATTCAGGTGAATCAAATGAAAAGCATTTTAACCACGATCACACTTTCGATGGCGGCACTGATAACCACTTCAGCTATGGCAGCCCCACATGTAGACCATCGAGATCAACAGCACCGTTATGAACAACAGCGTTGGGATCATCGAAATGATTATCGTTGGAACAACAACAAGCATTATGGCAATACCGTTATTCCAAGCCGCCATTGGCGTTCAGGTCAGTATTTACCTTCTCAATTTGGCTCTTCTCGCTATCATGTCAACTATAAAAACTATCGTCATTTATCCAAGCCAGGAAAGTATCAACAGTGGTATAGAATCAATGGCGACTATGTATTGGTAAACCAAAAAAATCACCGCATTATTCGTGTCATCGGCTGATATTTTTAACATAAACTAAAACCCAACTGTGCTTGGGTTTTTTTAATATTTTGAGAAATACATGACAATTCTATTGAATTAACAATGCTTTCAACTACATATTTTCATGGATATCTTCATTATTTCTCTATATTTCAGGATTAAGTTTATCCATAGATCGAAAGGAAATGTGTTGATACCAAAGCTTCAAATGGAATGTTAATCACTCCCTTTTTAATATGTGAAATTTCATCTTATATTCAAGATTTAATTGTGAAATGAATAACCCTTTTGCACTCGTCCTCCCACGTTCGAGTGCTTTTTTTATTTTGACTATTATTTCTCAGTTATTTTTGTTTAGAATCATCATATAGCAATCAACAATACTGAGATAGGTATGCAAACTGACAATCCAGAAACAACGCAAAGCACAGCGCAAGAATATGTGCATTGGTTTCGTCATTCTGCACCTTATATCAATGCCCATCGTGGCAAGACCTTTGTATTGATGTTTGGTGGTGAAGCCGTTGAACATCCAAATTTTCAGCATATTATTCATGATATTGCACTATTGCATTCACTAGGTATCCGACTCATTTTGGTCCACGGCGCGCGCCCGCAAATCAATGCAAATTTGCTCCAAAATAAAATTCAGAGTCCGATTCATATCAATCGTCGCATTACCACACGTGCTTCTTTACCCTGTGTGATGAGTGCTGTAGGTTCGATTCGACTACAAATTGAAGCCTTATTGTCTATGGGGCTCGCCAACTCACCGATGTTTGGTGCTCGCATTGATGTTGTATCGGGTAACTTCGTGACGGCAAAACCTTATGGTATTCGAGATGGGATTGATTTTCAGCTCACTGGTGAGGTTCGAACCATTGATACTGAGGCGATTCAACGTCATCTAGACAATCAAAATATTGTGCTATTAGGTCCAACAGGCTATTCAACCACTGGTGAAGTGTTTAATTTACTCGCAGAAGAAGTGGCAACAAAAACCGCCATTCACATGCAAGCGGATAAGTTGATTTTCTTGGGTAGTCAACAAGGCTTGATGGATGAGTACGGTCAATTAAAACGTGAAATTACCCCACACCAACTTGATAGACACATTGAAAAATATCAAGATTCAAATTTTGAAATTGCACTGCATTTACACAATGCCAAACAGGCATCCTTAAAAGGGGTCAATCGCGTGCACCTCCTTTCATATGCATATGATGGTGCTTTAATTGAAGAACTCTTTACCCGAGATGGGCATGGCACCATGATCACAGATGCACATTATGAAGAAGTGCGTATGGCAAATATCGGTGACGTAGGTGGTTTAATCAATTTATTACGCCCATTAGAAGAAGAAGGGATTTTGGTCTATCGTTCACGCGAACGACTTGAAACTGAAATTGATAAATTTGCTGTCATCGAGCGAGACGGTACAATTTTAGCGTGCGCAGCACTCTACCCAATTCCTGCTTCAAATGATGAAGTAAGCTCCGCTGAAATCGCCTGCGTTGCTGTGCATCCTGGCTATCGTAAATCGAATCGAGGTAGTCAAATTCTTCATTTCCTAGAAGAACATGCACGCCAGCAAGGCATTCAACAACTGTTTGTTCTCACTACACGAACAGCACACTGGTTCTTAGAGCACGGTTTTGAATTGGCGAATGTGGATGACTTACCAGAAGCGCGGCAAGCCCTATATAACTATCAACGTAATTCAATGGTATTTAAAAAACGGATTGCCTGATCCTCAAAACAAACTGAGTTCTATGAATTATCACATTTACATCTAAACTTATCTAAATAGATTCCATGACTGAGATGTTTTGCTTATGCATGTTCATGGAATCTATATTCACAATCTATATAAAAACAATAAATTTATACTTTTCATATTCTTATAACTTTCTATTTTTATAGAATATTAATTTTATATTTCTAATTTAACGATAACTTTAGCATTTAATCATTTATCTTTTTTTTTCATTAGCAATCATCAAAAACTTATTTTTTTGAAAATACAAAGCCTTTTAAGCTGATGCTCATTCTTTTTACATTACACAGGCATCGTGACTCATGGCGCACTTATTTCAACCTTCATGGAAAAAAATCTCCTTTCTAAGTGCAAGCCTTGCCACCATCATGATGCTGACTGGATGTTCTAAACCACAAGAAAGCACGACTTTAAATATTGGTTTTCAAAAATATGGTGTATTGCCGATTATCAAAGCTCGTGGTGACCTAGATAAAGCACTTAAAGAAAAAGGGGTCAATGTCAAATGGGTTGAGTTTCCTGCTGGTCCACAATTGCTGGAAGGTTTAAATGTGGGAAGCGTATCTTTTGGCGAATCAGGTGAAGCACCTCCTATTTTTGCTCAAGCGGCAAATTCCAATCTGGTCTACGTTGCCAATCAGCCTGCTGCACCTTTGGCTGAGGCACTGATTGTCCCTAAAGATTCACCTATTCAATCGGTACAAGACCTCAAAGGTAAACGTGTGGTCCTGAACAAAGGCTCTAACGTACATTACCTTTTACTCAAAGTATTGGAGGCAAATCACTTAAAACTGGATGATATCCAAGTGGTCTACTTACCGCCTGCCGATGCACGTGCTGCTTTTGAAAAAGGTGCAGTCGATGCGTGGGTTATTTGGGATCCGTTCTTTGCTGCTGCTGAAAAACAGCTCAATGCAAAAGTGATTGCTACTGGTCAAAATGTGGTGAATAACCATCAATTTTATTTGGCTGATCGTAAATTTGCAGAACAACACCCCGATGTTTTAAAGGTCGTAGTGAATGAATTGAACACCACCACACAATGGGTATCTCAACATCAAACTGATGCAGCAAAACTTTTAGAAAAACCAACAGGCTTACCGCTTGATGTACTCAATACATCCATTTCACGGATGGGTTTTGGGGTAAGTCCGATTTCTAATGATGTGGTGAAAAAGCAACAAGATGTCGCTGATGCTTTTTATCAACAAAAACTTATTCCAAACAAAATCAATATTCAAGCGGCTGTATTAGCCCACTAATTTCGCACAATGCGATGTAATGAGGACATCAAAATGACCCAACACTTTGTACAACACAAAACATCATCATGGTTCAATGCTCCTACTCATGCAATGACAACAATGTTGATCTGTAGTGCAATGCTTGGGTCAACTTCGGTGTGGGCAATCGACCCAACAGTGAAAGAATTGCGTATTGGTTTTCAAAAAAGTTCGATTAACTTTGCAATTGCCAAACAACAGAAACTCTATGAAAAGGAATTTCCCAATGCCAAGATTTCTTGGAGTGAATTTCCAGCAGGACCACAGATTCTTGAAGCTCTTGCCGTTGGTTCACTGGATGTAGGTGTCACAGGAGATACGCCACCAGTCTACGCACAAGCAGCCAATAAGCCTTTGTATTATATTGCCTATGAAGCGGCCAAACCGTTGGCTTCGGCAATTTTAGTACCGAAAAGCTCAAAAATAACCAAACTCGGCGAATTAAAAGGTAAGCGTATTGCATTACAAAAAGGTTCGAGCGCTCACTATTTACTGGTTCAAGCTGTACGTAAAGCTGGCTTGCAATGGTCGGATATTCAACCCATTTGGCTCACTCCTGCTGATGCACGCGCCGCTTTCCAAAAAGGAGCCGTCGATGCTTGGGCGATTTGGGACCCATTCTTTGCTTCTGCGCAGATTGAAGATCAAGCCCGTGTACTTGCTTCAGGGCAAGGTTTAAGTCCGAATTATACTTTTTACTTGGCGTCACCTGAATTTGTAAAAAAATATCCTCAAGCAGTCAAAGGCATTATCCAACAAATTAATGTTGCAGATAAATGGGTGCAGGCCAACCGTGTTGCCACCGCACAATCAATTGGTCAAAGCACGGGCTTAAAGCCACAAGTCAGTCAGACTTTTATTGATCGACGCCCTCGCCCTTCAGGTGCTGCTCCACTTTCAGCCAAAGTGATTTCAGACCAACAACAACTCGCAAATCGCTTTAGCGAACTCAAAATTATTCCAAATAGCATAGAGATTAAACAAGCTGTTTGGACTGCGAAATAGTATTTGAATTTTTTTAAGGATGCATGATATGAAAATCTTCTGGTTTATTCCCACTCACGGTGACAGTCGTTATTTAGGAACCAGCAAAGGCGCACGACAAGTCGATCATGCCTATATGAAACAAATTGCTGTTGCAGTCGATAATTTGGGTTATGAAGGTGTACTTATTCCAACAGGTCGTTCATGTGAAGATCCGTGGATCACGGCAGCAAGCTTAATTGATGCCACTAAAAATTTAAAATTCTTGGTTGCTTTGCGCCCAGGTGTAACCACACCTGCCCTTGCAGCACGTATGGCGGCTACTTTTGACCGTTTATCCAATGGTCGTGTTCTACTTAACCTCGTTACAGGTGGTGATGAACAAGAATTAAAAGGTGATGGTTTATATGAAGATCATGCTACACGCTATAAAACAGCAGCGGAGTACACCACCATTTGGCGTGAAATTTTAAAGCGTTCGCATACGGGTGAATCTTTTACATTTCATGGTGAACGCCTGAGTGTTGATGATGCCAAACTGCTTTATCCCCCTATTCAAGCCCCTTACCCACCGCTTTGGTTTGGTGGCTCTTCTGAAGACGCCATCGAATTGGCAGCTGAGCAAGTCGATACTTATTTAACTTGGGGTGAACCACCTGCTGCGGTAAAAGAAAAAATTGCAGTGGTTAAAGCACGTGCTGAAGCCAAAGGACGTCAGTTAAGTTATGGTATCCGTTTACATGTGATTGTTCGTGAAACCAATGAACAAGCATGGCAAGCAGCCAATGAACTGATTCAGTATGTCGATGATGCAACCATCGCAGCTGCTCAAAAGAAATTTAAACAAATGGATTCTGTCGGTCAGCGCCGCATGGCAGAACTACACAATGGTGATCGCAGCAAACTTGAAGTTTCTCCAAACCTTTGGGCAGGTGTTGGATTGGTTCGTGGTGGTGCAGGTACAGCATTGGTGGGCGATCCACAAACAGTTGCAGACCGTATTCAAGAATATGCAGACTTGGGTATCAACACATTTATCTTTTCTGGTTACCCGCATTTGGAAGAATCCATTCGTTTTGCTGAGTTGGTATTCCCATTGCTTCCATTAGAAACACGTAAAAAACTCACCCAACCAAATTTAACTGGACCATTTGGGGAAATTGTTGCCAACAACTACACACCTGAGGAAAATAAAAAGCCCTTAAAGGAGCTCGCATGAATGCCATAGTCAAGCGAAACCCTAACAAGGAAAGTCATATCGTTTCACGTGGAACAAAGCAATTTGGGCAGCGCCTGCTGCCTTGGATTGTTCCAATTTTACTTATTGTCATTTGGCAAATCGCTTCGAAAACTGGCTTACTTGAAAGTCGTGTTCTTCCAGCACCTACAGCTGTTGTATCGGCATTTTGGACCTTATTGGTCAGCGGTGAACTTTGGCAACATGTCAAAGTGAGTGCAGGACGTGCCTTACTCGGGCTATTGGTTGGGGGTGGCTTAGGTCTGATTTTAGGCTTACTCAATGGCTCTTCGAAAGTTGCATCCAATCTACTTGATACGACCTTGCAAATGATTCGAAATATTCCTGCTTTAGCACTCATACCGCTTGTGATTTTATGGTTCGGTATTGATGAATCTGCAAAATTATTTCTAGTTGCTGTTGGTGTATTTTTCCCTATTTATATCAATACCTATCATGGCATTCGCTCAGTCGATCCCCAGTTAATTGAGATGGGGAAAAGCTATGGTTTAAATCGCTGGCAATTGTATAAAGAAATTATTTTACCAGGCGCAATGCCATCCATTTTGGTTGGCTTACGTTTTTCATTGGGCTTAGTTTGGGTCTTACTTATTGTTGCAGAAACTATTTCTGCTCAATCTGGAATTGGTTATATGACCATGAATGCCCGTGAGTTTCTACAAACAGACATCGTCCTTGTCGGTATTTTACTGTATGCCCTTCTCGGCAAGCTTGCCGATGTATTCGCACAATTCTTAGAAAAATATCTATTGCGTTGGCACGCAGGTTATCAGAAATAGGAGCTTAAAATGACCGATTTAAGTATCAGCCAATATGCCAATGATCTTCTTCCAAACCCAGACATTATTGAACAAGATCAGACAAAAATTGGCGCAGAAATTTCGATTGAACAGCTGCATAAGTACTATGGTGAAGTTAAAGTTCTTGAAGATTTAGACTTACATATTGAAGCAGGAGAGTTTGTTGCGATCGTAGGGCGCAGTGGCTGTGGTAAAAGTACACTCTTGCGTTTAATTGCTGATTTAGAACAACCGAGTTACGGTGAAATTAAATTTAAGTCATTGTTGAATTTCCGTGAAGGTATTATTGCAGATGATATCCGGGTGATGTTTCAAGACCCGCGTCTTTTACCTTGGAAAAACATTTTAAAAAATGTGCAATTGGGTCTCACCAAAGATCAATTTCCCAAAGCTGAGCAATTATTAGAAAAAGTCGGGTTAAAAGAAAAGTCTGGATTATGGCCTTCTCAACTTTCAGGTGGACAACGTCAACGAACAGCACTTGCACGTGCCTTGTCGCACACACCACGAGTATTGCTTCTTGATGAACCTTTGGGAGCTTTGGATGCATTAACACGCCTAGAAATGCAAAGCCTGATCGAAAAACTGTGGTTAGAACAAGGATTTACTACTATTCTGGTCACCCATGATGTCAGTGAGGCTGTGCAATTGGCAGACCGTATTATTCTTTTGGATAAAGGGCATATTGCACAACAGTTTCAAGTTGATTTAGCCCGCCCACGTCAAAAAGGAGTTGCCTTTGCTGAGCTTGAACAACAAGTGCTTGCTGCGGTGCTTGCGACTTAAAAATAGCGTGCTGAAAATTTATCTATAAAATATAAGGGCATAAAAGTTCGTGCCCTTATTCCAGATTGAATCCTATATTTTTATCAATATACCGAAGTTTTATCCATTTTTATCGGCGAAAACTTCATTATTAAATAAATAAAATCATCCGTAGAGATTTTTCATTCAAATATAATCGAGTGCTTTTAAATCAAAATGACTTTCTTAAATTAAAATTAAATAACAGCATTCATGGTTCATTATTTTGTAAGTGACTCAAAAAATAGCCTTATACTAAAAAATGTCACAAAATTTAAATAATAAGCCATAACTGACATAATTTTTATATTAATTTTGCTCTAGTTTAGTGCAATTTTAGATAATAGTGAATTACGATTGATTTAATAATAAAACTTCATAATTATTTATCAGAAATATACCAAAATAATGTTGCTTTCTGTGCACAAATCAAACATTTTACCGTACAATTTAATAATCATTTATTTGATTTAAAGATGCGATGGAACAAAAAAAGAGTGCTCAAAAACGGCAGCAGTTACTTAGTGCTGCACTTGATGTGTTTTCTGTCTATGGTTTCAACGGTGCAAGCCTAGACGAAATTGCGCAGTTAGCAGATATGCATAAGTCGAATATTTTCTATTACTATGAAAATAAAGAAGCTTTATACGTTGAAGTCCTGACTACCGTGATGCAGAAATGGTTAGCACCATTACAATCGCTTGAATCGGAATTGGAACCAGCTGAGGCTTTGTCACATTACATTATGACAAAGATCGAAATCTCAAGAACTCAGCCCAAAGCCTCTAAGCTTTTTGCCTTAGAAGTAATTCAAGGTGCGCCACATATTTTATCCATCCTCAAAGGTCCGCTTAAAAAGTTATTTAAACGCAAAGCGAAGGTCATTTTGAATTGGCAAACTCAAGGTAAAATCTCAGATCAGATTGATGCTGAATTACTGATTATCAATATTTGGGCATTGACTCAAAACTATGCTGATTTCAGTACTCAAATCGAAATGGTTACAGGTAAAACTTTACGCAATAAAAGTATGTGTCAACGTGCAATCGAACATACGATTCACATGACTTTATATGGTGTTTTACCGCGTAATTAATCATCCAATATAACAATATTGGTTATTTTGGCAAACGACCATAGTTCCCTATGGTCGCCTGAACTTAAATTGAAATTCTAAAGATATTCAATTTGTTGTTTTTCTAATCTAAAGACTGATAAAGTTTTAATAATTTCTGTGCGCCTAATAATAAATTTTCTTCCCAATCTAAATGCGCAGTATCGTTGGCACCATCGGTAATATACTTCACGGAAATTAATCGCACGTTGAGCTTTTTACATACTTTCGCCAATGCATAACCTTCCATATCAACTAAATTACAATTGACCTTTGGCTGCCCTGTTTCAAAACTATCCCCTGTACCACAAATGCCTTTTGATAAATGAGGAAAATAACAGTCTAAATGAATTTCTTGAGGAAAATGCTGATCCATTGGCGTCACACCCACTTCAAAGCCGAGTGGAGAAACATCCATATCTCGCTGTACAAAGGTTTTTACTTCGATCAATTCATGGGCATTAAAAGTTGAGCTTCCTGCACTTCCGAGGTTCAATATGGTTTTGCAACCTGTTTTTTGAATGACATCATAAGCTGTGAATGCTGCATTGATTTTGCCAATTCCACTATAGTGAATGGGAATTCCTGCTTGTTCAAACAAACCTTTAGATTCATTGGGTAAAGCCATGATTAATGCTAAATTATCTTTCATCACTGTTCAAAATTAAAATTTTACTTATTAAAATTGAAATTTTATTCTAGATCAATTTAATTCTTTTTTAAAACAATCTGCCCACCACATTCGATTTAAAATCATATACAAATCACTACGATACTCTACATTTTGATTGTTCATAATGATGAAATACATAAATAGAGATGAAAATAAATGAATATCCAAATCATTGTGGGCAGTATTCGAGAAGGTCGTGTTGCAATCAAAGTTGCAGAATGGCTACTCAAAGAAATTAATAAACTTGAATTTAGTACTTTAAATGTTGAAATCGTAGATTTAAAAGAATGGGATTTGCCTTTCTTTGCAGGGAAAAACTCACCTGCATCTGGTATTTATGACCAACCTAAGCAACAGGAATGGGCAAAAAAAGTCGCTTCGGGAGATGCCTTCATTTTCATTACCCCAGAATATAATCATGGATACAGCCCTGTACTGAAAAATGCAATTGACTATGTATATAAGGAATGGCAAAGCAAACCTGCAGCGTTTGTGAGTTATGGTGGAACCAACGGCTCTCGTTCTATTGATCAAATTAAACAGGTATGTGCCTTTATTGGTATGGTCGACTCCAATGCTGTCATCGAAATTCGTGATATTGGTCAACGTGGTAAAGCTGAAATTTTTGAAGGTAATGAATTTGATCAGAAAGCTGTAAAATCTGTAGTCAATAAATTGATTCAATATGCCAATGTTTAAAGTGATTAATGTACGCTTTAGCTTACAATGATTGTTTGATTTTACGACTTGGACGATCTAAAGAATTTATCTATTCTATAGTCATAGGGAACAGGAAGTTTCCCAGACACAAAACAACAATAATCGGTCTGAGCATCAGGAAGTGAGGTAGAACAGGAGTTTACCTAACGAACCAATACGAAAAAGCCCCGTCAGGATGATGGGGCTTTTTTTATCCCTGAATAATCTTTAATTCTGCCCAATTGTTAATGATTGATCACCAATACATTTACAACCACATGATAAAGGTGAATTGTGTTGTGCCGCAGCCTTGCCCATCACCAACATATGATTATCACCTGCCACAATCGTAGCTACACACTTATGCTTAGGGCATGTTGCTTTGTCTCCGACACAGGCAATTGCCTTTCCATCAATCAAAAAAGATGATTGGGCAGAAATGATTTTTCCACCACCTGTGGTTGGAGATCCTAATGTAATATATGGAAGTGCCATAATTTTTACCTTTTATTGTTTTGTTATTCAGAAAGCATTTTATAAAACATCAAACTCAATACGGCGGTTCTTTCTACGCCCCTCATCCGTTGCATTGTCAGCAACAGGTTTAGTCGAACCTAATCCTGCAGTACTTAGACGAGTTGGTGCAATACCTTTGGTGGTTAAATATTGTTTTACAGCTTCAGCACGTTGCAAGCTTAATGCTTGGTTTTTTTGTGGATCACCCTGACTATCAGTATGCCCAACAATCTTAACATTCTTACCCTGAACCTTATTTAATGCAACCACCATCTCGTCTAAGATTTGTGTACCTGCTGGAGTCAAAACTGCTTTACCAGATTCAAATTCAATAATTCGATTTTTTAAGGCATTATCAATAACCGATTGCTCCGCAGCATTCACGGTAATTTGTGCATTGAGTCGGTAAGGCGGTTGAACCAATGACTGAAATAATGTGGTGGTAGGTTGAATATCAGTTTGAACACCCATTTTCCCCATCAGTTCAACTTGCGTACCTCGTACCGAAAGCTTGCCTTGGCTAATTTTTTTTAGATCCGGCGTGATGACTCGTGTCACTGAATCGCTCCAGCCATTCGGCGCGGATACAGGACGGATTTGAATTTTATCAACCACCTGATCATTACCATAGACCGCTTTTAACTTGGCTAAAATCGCTTGTTTGGTCATATCATTGGGTACAACACCCTCAACCACGATCGGTGCAGCAAATACCTGTAGTGAATAAAATAAGCTCGAAATAATCGCAAATTTTTTCAATATTTTTACTTTTTGATTCTTCATATCATTATTCATCTATAAAGGTTTGCCGAAAAATTTTCATACCTTGCGTTAAACTTAATTGACGCTGGCAGAGCGATTGCTCAAGCGCTGCAAGACCTGCATTCTGTTCAAGATAAGCATCAATCCATAATGGTTGTACCAAAGACACCCAATGATCATTTTGCATATTTTGAGTAAAAATATTACTTAATGCAGTAATGTCAGCACCTTGGAATCCAAACAATAAAATTGGTGACTCTTGGTGCAAAATACCGATCAAAATCTCTGTATTGTTTTTTTCCAAGAAACGTCCAATTAAATTGACCCAAAATGCAGCAATTTCATAGCAATAACTTTGGTTATTGATGGGTAAAATTAATACTTTTGATAATTTACTGGTGCCATGTTTCAGTACAGGTTGCAGCAATAAACCCAAGCCCAGCATACTTTGCGCCAATTCATAAGGCGTGATCTTCATCATTTGCGCAAATGAATGCATTGTATGATGTTCGAAGAAGTCTTGTGTTTTTAGCTCAGACAGTACCTGAACCTCGCGATCAATCAAACCAAGTTTATTCACCAATAACTCAGGATCAGTTATGGTTCTAAACATGCGATTCTTTTGAAAAAGATCAATCAGTACAGGTTTATATTTAAACGGCGCATACAATAAGTTTTGAAAAGGATTTTCTATTTCCAATAATTGGCTCAAAACCATTGGAAACTGGCGCCCTGAACTGTCTTCACTGGTCACCATATTGGCGGCAAGAAACATTTTTTCTTTCGGATTGGCAATAAAGAAATCTAATGGTGCTAAAGATTGATAGGCTTCATTAAAATTTTCTTCCCGCATCGCCATTTCTAGTGCTTCAGTAATCCATTGATCAATCACTTGGATCAATGCATATTGCCCTTTGGTTTTTAAAAAGTCACCGCGCGCAGGGCATTTTCCATAATACAATGGTGTAGACTTTAATGTTTGCATACTTTCATCCCTCGCACTAAATCGTTCCCTATGATCATTGAGCTCCCCCATTTGTTGCAGGCTGCGTTGCTGCAGGCGCCTGCGGTTTAGGCGCTGCTGCCGATGATGCTGCGCCACCAAATGGCGATGAAGCTTGTGGATTAGATGCTGTTGCAGGTGCTTGCTGTGCTGCAACCACCAATGCCGCTTTAGGGCTAGTGACTCGATCTACCAGTTTTAAGCCCACATAACCACGATTTGAACCAATTGGGTTAGAAGCATTACCACTAATCAAACGGAACTGAAGTTTCACAAACAAATCACTGTTTTGTTTGCTGGTCCATGTCATTTCAAAACTACCATTGAGTGGCTTACGTTGTGCACTATCAATTAATTTGTTGATACCATACTCGCCTGGTTCCTCAAAGATCGTATGAGTTTGACCATCTAAATCAATTGCTGTGATGCGCGCACCCGGAATTGCTCCAGGATTTGGCCACATAAAGTTCACCCATTGTTGAATACCATTTTCATAAACTAAACGCTGTCCATCAATATCAATGCTATAAGACAACAATTTGTTATTTGGAATTGGATAGAACTGGAAGTTTGATTGGTTGGCTGCTGGGGCACCACCGCCTGCCGCACCAGCTGATGCACCATTGATCGGTGTAGTATATTGCTCAAAATTCATCACAAATTCTGGGTTCAGCCCCACACCCATATTCTTCCAAGTTTTTGAAGATAAAGTATAACCACGACGAATCACGAATGGATCTAGCGTCTCTTTAACAAACTTGGAAATGCTTCCGTTATCACCAAAAATTTGGCTAATTTCATTACTGGTCGCCTGAATTGTTCCTGATGAATTAAACGGAACTTTTTGCGAAAGTGTTTGACTAAATGGTTGGTACGCTTGTAAGGTCCAAAGTTTGTTGATCTCATCTTGTGCTGGGGTCAATAAGCTATCGAACGATTGCGTCAATGGGCTAACCAAAAGCTTTTGAACCATTTGCTGATCTAGCTCGCCCAAGCCTACTGTGAGTTTTTCATCGACAACTTTTTGGGTCGCATTAAAGACTGAACTTTGATCATTGATTGTTTGTTTCGCTAAAGCCAAAGCACTTGGACCAAAATCACCCGCGCTACGAAGGTCATTCAATTTACTTCTCACTTGAGCCATGTTCTGTAAATAGTCGTCGAGCAATGATTTGTCTTGTAAATCATCACGCTTACGTACCAATTGATAGAACACTTGGAACTGTTGAGAAATTTGTCCTTGTGTCTGGTTAGACGCGCGTTGGATTTCATCCGATTTACCCTGACCGAGTACTTTACGTTTGAACCAAGCAACAAAACCTGTTTGTGGTGCGGCAAGCTCTGCTTGAACCACAGGGTTATCCCAGCTGGTTTCTTTCGCAACACGATCAATATAAGTTCGGATTGGAGAGTTTTGTGGTTCACCCAACACATCCATGATCTTCGCTTGCTGAACAAAATCAGGACCTTTTGCATAATGGGTAGCGTTAATAAACTTTTTCCATTCTGCAATATATTCTTGTTTATACAGTTGCGTCAGCTGTTTACGAATTTGATCTGGACTACCACTAAATGTTAAATCGTCAGACTGAGTACTATTCAATACCCAATCTTTGGTATCTGTTGGTTTGTTTGCAGCTTCTTCAATGGCTTTGTCAACATATTCATCCCAAGCTTTCTGGGTGAATATTCCTGGTAAAGCATAGCCACCCAACATCACGTTACGATTGGTTTCACCCACAATTTGTGCCACAGTGACAGCAGGATAACGTACGGCTGCACGCATTTTGATTTCGTTATAAACACGATCACGTGCTGGCATTCCTCGAACCACTGAGAGCAATACTTGACGAGTTTGATCCACGAGCTGAGCATCTGACTCTAAAACTGGGAACTTTTTATCATTGGCTAATGTCATTGAATAGCTCAAGATTTTTTCAGCTTTTTGAATCATTTCTCCACGCGGCATTTGTCCACGGTTGGCATCTAACCATGAACGCCAAAAACGGGTAACTTGATCACTTAAATGACTTGCATCCATATATTGTGGATTACTCATCATAAGATAAGCTTTCAATGCATTATAAGCATCTTGCGGATTTGTGTCTGAAGGCTCTGATGCAATCTGTGTAGAAGAGGTTTGTTTAATTTCCACATTAACATGATTTTGCTTGAGTGTTTGCTCATTGCCTTTAACACGTTGCAAATACTGCGCAATATTTTGCTGACTCGGCGCTAAGACAATCTGTCTCACCCCTTTTAAATACTCCGCTTTTAATTTTTCTTTTAACTCATTGCCTTGATATAAACCAAACGAGAACTTTAAAGGGCGATGCTGATCAAAGTCATCTAGCTGCTCTAACCGTTGTTGCAAAATCAGTAAAGCATCAATTTGAGTTGAAAGCTCTTGACCTGTGGTTTGTTCCATTTGAACAACTTTATTGAGATCTGCTTGTACATCTGCAATTAATTGCTGGTTATTACGATAAGACCAAACCCATAAGCCTAAAATAATCGACACACCCAATAATGATGCGATAAATGCCAAGTAGCGCTTACGTTTTGTGTTTGGATTAATATGTTGTTTAACTAAATTCTTATCTTTCAGAATAACTTCTGAGAATAAACCCTTTAAGAAATAACCATGATTCTGAGAGATTGAATTTTGTGGAATACCATGTTCACTGTTTGGGATCTTAGCCAGTTGAAAATCATCAACGATTTGTTCTGTCATTGGACTTTCAATCACACCTTCTTGTAAAGCACTGGTGAAATAGAAACCACGGAATACTGGTTTAAACTGGTATGGATTTTCTTCAAACAATGTCCCGATAAAAGTTTTTAATACAGGTTTTAACGTCTTAAATTCAAGCGGGAAAGTCATCACACTTGGAGAAATATTTTGTGCATGACGGCGACTTAAATGGGTTGTACTTACGCCTTTTAAACCATCATATAGAATGTTGTAATGTTTCTCGAAGTGTTCAGCTGCATTTTGTGATGATTCTGGATCATAAGGTAAAGTTGCACCCCAGACTTGATCAAATTCTGCTGCTTCATAGCATTCAAAGAACTCGGTGAAGCCTGCAATCAAATCCATTTTAGAGAAAACCAGATACACTGGCGCAAAGATCTCTAAGCGTTCAGTTAAGTCTTGGATACGCGCTCTTAAACTTTTCGCTAATTTAATTGATTTTTCAGGGCTTTGACTGACCAATTCAGCCACACTTACAATCACAATCAATCCATTGATCGGTGCTTTTGAGCGATTCTTTTTCAGAATATTTAAAAAACCTAACCATTCTGAATGATCTTCTGAATATACAGAATAGCGCCCTGCGGTATCGAGCAACACTCCTTCTGTAGAGAAGAACCAATCACAGTTTCGCGTACCACTGAGCCCTGAAGACACCACTTTTTGATGGGTTTCTTCGAATGGGAATTTCAAACCAGAATGATAAATTGCTGAACTTTTTCCCGCCGCAGGGTTACCAATCACCATATACCACGGTAATTCATAAAGGGCAGCGTTTCCGCTTTTGTCACCCAATTTAGATTTACGAATCAATTGGATCGATTCTTTCATCTGTTGGTTGATCAGGTTTAATTCTTCTTTGTCTTTTTGTTTTCCGTATTCAGCTGTGTTGTCTTGCTCAATGGCTTCAGCCAAAGCTTCACCTTGTTCAGCATGCTTACGGCGTTGAATCAACCAGTAAATTCCGTAAATCACCAACCCAAGGATATAGGCAGCGAGCATCATAAAGAAATACTGACGTGGTACCACACTGTACGAAGAAATTATCGCAACAAGGATTGAAAGCGCAATCACAAGCTTTGGATTTGTGATGTATTGCCATGCATAGCTTAAAATTGTTTGTATCATTTTCTCGATTTCTTTCTAAATTTGTCTGTAATCTCTATGCAAACTCAGTCCCAACAATTACTTGGGTTTGCTGATGTTCAGCACTATAAACATAGCCATACAACTCATCTTTAAGGTGCAGACTCAACATAAAACCAAAAACTTTGGCTAATGATTGGGTATGACCTAAACTACTTTTACAATAAAGATAGTGATGTGCTTCAATCGGTGTTTCTGCAAAATTCTGTTCTAATCTTTTTAACAGTTTGACCTCTTTAGGATCATCTAAAACCAAAACAAAAGGTTGCTCTTGTTCAAATTGTTCTACTTGAGCCAAATTCAACTCTTTTAAGGACCTAGATGCCTGATCAGAATTTAGTGCAATTCGAATATACTTTGTTGGCTGTAAATTTTGCAATTCAACCTTTTCATTGGTCATACAACAGGTACTGATATATTCAGAAGGAATATATTTTTCTGTCATCCATGTTCGATCATCAATGGTTTCTTGATCAATTTCAGAATCAACTACAATAAATAACGAAACTTCTGCATCTAATGATTGTGTTCTTTTCAGCAATTTCATCCAATCATGATATGCCGTTGTTTCCCCCCAGTAATGATATTCAGTATGAAACTGCTGATCAATGATACCAAGCTCTGTAAAATACTGTTGAATCAATTCTGCACCTGAGTTTTCATCCCATGTGTGAAATAAATTTTCAGGCAAAATAAGATGAATATTGAGGCGATTCAATTGTGGTACAGCTTCTGCAACCTGTTGTTCTACAGGTTCATCTTCATATTCTTGATGCGGGTTAATCCATGCAGGATGCATACGATATTCATGTGCAAGTTTAGCATCATAGAACAGTGCTGAATTCTTTAAATGCTCCGCAATTTGGTGAAGCATGTCGGTATTCTGTTCAAGCTGTTGCTGAATTAAGGCTGTGATCCGTTTCTGACGACCCGATAAACTTGATGAATCTTCTTCTTGTTCTTCAAGTGTTTGTATACGCAATGACAAGATGGGTAAACCATAACTATTGATGAGTGCTTGATCAAGTTGGGGGCTGACCACATCTTGCAGCTGCTCAATATGAACTTCATTTTCACCCATTGCACTTAAACTGGTTGTTGAATAGACCTTTAAATTTACCCATTCAATTTCTGCATCTGGCGTTTCAACAATATTTTGCTGTTCTGAGCGTTGTTCTTGTTCAAGTTTTTGCTGCTCTTTCTTGTCTTGACGACTTTGATAGAACTTCTTCAGCAACATCGGTGTCACAAGCAACAATGTAATTGCAGCAGGGATTAGTCCAAAGAAAATGACAAAATCCTGTCCACTTGGATTGTATTTAATATCACGCCAATAAAATACGACAATTGCTGAGACCAGTAAAATGACACTGATCAATGTTGCTAAAATTATTTTAATCATTTATGAAGCTCCAATCAGCGCATAACAGGTTTCATCATTATCACTTTGCATCTTCGGCATCACAAAAGCACCTTGTGCCAAACCGACTTGTGCTGTTGAACTCAACTGCAAAGGCTGAACTTCTTCTTTAGCAAGCACCAACCGCAAATCAACCAATAAGGTTGGACTACACCAACTCTGAAGTATTTTTTTTAATTTTTTACTTAACTTTTTCTTCGGTAAAAACTCTAAATATTGAGCATGAGTTAATGGACCAATTTGAATTTCTATTTTTCCATCTATTTGTCGAATAGTTTCCCCACAAAAAGTATTTACCCCCAAAAGAAAGGGTTGTTTGCCCCCTAATTTGGTTCTCTGCTCATCGCCTAGCTTAAACTTCTCAGTAATATATTCTTTGACTTCAACAGGATGATTAAAGACACAGGTCAACATCGTTTTCAACGCATGTGCAGTATTGTTTTGTCCCTGCATCAATCCTGAAAACTCAGCAAAATAATCGTCTAAATCATCTTGCTGATGCTGTGTTCGAATATATCCATTTAACGCATGTAAAATTTCTAAGTAATTATTTTCTTTTTCAATTTCATAACGTACAGGCAGGTTATAACTCAGACTTGCATCGACAAATTGGGCTGTAAGTTTATGGTTAAATAGCCCTAAGAACTTTTGTACCTCGACACGTTGTTTACGAGGTGCTTGCTTGACTTTATTGGTATAGGTATAAGGCATTGCACCCTGCATACCTGTTAAACCTACCACCAAATTGGTCATATGGATCTTATCCTCAACTTGTTCTAAGGATTCAATCTCATGTTTGGGGAAATTTAGATTTAGTGAACTTTCAAAAAGAAAATCATCTGACCAACTTTTTAAAGTGGTGATGGTGGGTGCATGTCTAAATAATCGGGTTGACTGCACAAATTCAAAAGCTGTAGGGGTTTTGAAAAGCTCGTCAACTACAGAAGCTTCTTGCCACCAACGTTCTGTACGCATTGGTATAACTCCTGTTTTGTATTTAAATCTCTCACAAAAACATCAACAAAGCTGTTCATTTGTACTTTTAAATTGAAAATATGACTAATCAATTCACTGAAAATATAGAGACTATGTCCACGGAAAACTTGAACATCCACATCCATCAATACCTTAACGCCACGTACAAACATCGGGAAAGGTTTTGCTTCAACAAGTTTATGGGTAATTTCAAATTCGATCTGTTTAATCGCATCAATAATCAAATGATTTTCTTTCGATTTTGGTAAGTTATAAAGTTCAAGTAACTCTTTGATATGACTGACGGCATCCCCTTTCATTAACGCCAGCGTATTTAAAGAAAGATGTGAAATAATCCGCCATTGTTCATTTTTATTCATTTCAAATTGATAAGGCTCAGTTGGTCTTTTTAATATCAAAGCACGGCGAGCAACTGTACTGTCATTCAAATTCAAAACATTATTCGATTGACCTAAAGCTTCATACGGCAATTCACGGTTTGAACAAAGTAATCTGCAACTGACAAAATCCGACTTAATGCTCTGAGGCTCGAGTTGTTTTGAAATAATTGAATACCCTGTTTCCACATATTGATTTTGTAAAACAGTCGGATTTAAGGCGTAAAAAAACTGAATATCTTCACCATGATAATGACTCATTGCGAAGAAAGGTAAAATTGGATAAACCACTTGATCCTGATTACTTTTTTCACGAATCAAATTCATTTCAAGTATTGAATACACTTGATAAAATTCAGGATGGTGTGCATCTGTGATGAGTGGGTATTCTAAGTTTTTATGATTGATTTTTTGCGGTTCAGCCTGTTTTTCAAATAGGTTGACCACTGGGCTGGTAAATAATTTAAAATTCGCCACATTCAATTCTGAATAATTTCGAATAATGGCTTGATCGTTTAAATTCAGCTTCAAATGAATTTGAATTTCAAAAGTTAAATTTTCATCTTTTAATAATTTTAAGAAATCTAAATTTAAATTCAGATAACTAAATTTTTCTGGAAAACAAAAGTATTCAATCAACAAACGATAGGCATGATGAGTATGTTGATCTATAGGTAATAGACTTTCATCTTCACGGAATCCCATCACTTCAAAAGGATTATTTATTGCTGTAACTTTTTTATTGATACGCAGACTAAAGCTGGTATCCTGATGAAAAATATGATCTAAAACTTGCAATGGAAAGTTAGAAATCGCATCTAAATAAATAGGAAGCTTTTCATTTTTCAACCAATTTTTACATGGATTTAATAGCTCAAATTTTAAACTAAGTGTCGCATTTTGATTCAAATGAATATGCGCACTTGGCGTGGTTTGAAAACTTAAACTTTCCAGCTGGATGGGAAGTAATTTCACTTCAGTGCTGGTATTAAATTCGCACTGGACTCCTTTAAAACTTCTTGATTTTAAAGTTGTTCCTTTAGGAATAATATGAACATCTGTTAATTGTTTTTGTTTATTTAAATCTTCAAAGCTCACCACAGAACAGGCAGGAAAATGTCGCAAATACTGCGGAAACATCACTTCAAATAATGAGCGGGTAAATATGTCATAGCTATCTGCTAATTTTTTATCAATACGTGCTGCAATTAAAGAAAAAGCCTGAATCAGGCGCTCAATATGAGGATCATCAATTTGTTCTTGGTTTAAAGATAATCTTTGCGCAATTTTAGGATATTTATCTGCAAATGCACGTGACTGCTGACCAAATTCTTGTAGTTGCTTTTCATAATACGGTAAAAGTTCTTCTATCACGACATACCTACATTTTTAAGATCTGGCAGAGATTACATATTGCTGTGTTGTTGGCTTGAGTAAGGCATCAAAAATTACAGGTTCATAAAGCGGATGAATATTTAAATAGGCTTGAATGCTTAAGCATAAAGAACCAACATTCTGATCATCTAGCTGCATTTCTACTTTAATCTGTTTTAATCGTGGTTCATGTGCAGCGATCGACTGCTCAATGGACTGGCAAATAACATCTCGATCTGTGGGATTTGCAGTTGAAAGCCCGACAAAATCAATAATCCCAAACTGTACAATCGATTTTTTGGCTAAAGCATAATCATCAATATCCACATCTAGTTTAGCGATTCGGGTATTTAACAAATCTTCCAAATCATGAGCAACAGACTCTCTTAGCTCATGTATGGAAAGCCCTTTTACATAATCATCTTCAACAATCAAACGATCAAAGAGTGTAGACCGAAACCCATAGGGATAAAGTTGATCTAAGTTCATAACTGATATTCTAATGATATGAAACAGATAGGGACTGTGCAGTCCCTATCTGTCTCGACCAACAATTAAGCAGCGTAAGATGCTGTATTGTTAGAAAGAGACCATTTCTTAGTAACGGCACCTTTAGCAGAACCGTTAATATCTTGTTGATTATAAGTCCACTCAACTGCAGCATATTTCAAACCAAATGCTTCAGTTGGAACACCTTCTTCATTTACAGTAGGTGTTACACTTGAAACAAGAACATGCTTCAATTTGATTTGGAGGTACTTGATACGTTTGTCACCGTTTGCACGGTAAAAATCAATTTGAACTTCGTCAAAAGTATAACCAGCAGAACAAGCTTCCCAAAGTTTTGGACTAGTCGCATCCAAATCTTTAACGAAAAGCATGTCTGAATGTTCTACACGTTCAGCAGTATGACCACCAACGCTTGAAGAAGTAGCAGATTTTGGTTGACGGATGTTGTGAGACCAAGAATTAACTTCTAGCCAGTTCTTGTGCTCAGAATCACGTGACTCACCATCAACTTTGTACTTGCCTTGAAATTGAACGTATATGTCTTTCATTAGATTTACCCTTATTTTTTAAAGTTATTATTTAGCCACGCTCTATTTTAATTCGAGGACTGAGGTAACTCAGTGACAAGTCGCAGAGAAACTGACAACTCATCTAGCTGGAAATGCGGTCTTAAAAAGACCACAGACTTGTAGTGCCCTGGCTCTGCAGGATTCTCTACAACTTTTACAGAAGCTTCACGCAGTGGATACTGTGCTTTTGCTTCTTGAGACGCGCCATCATCAAGCAATACATATTGTGATAGCCATTCATTTAAAAATGCTTCTACGTTTCCAGCCGATGCAAAACTTCCGACTTTATCTCGCATCATTGCTTTTAGATAATGTGCAATTCGAGAAACTGCCATGATGTATTGGATTTGGCTAGAAAGTGATGAGTTTGCATTCGCAGTATCACTGTCATATTTTTTCGGCTTCTGCGTAGACTGTGCACCAAAGAATGCTGCATAGTCTGTATTCTTACAATGCACCAGTGGAATAAAGCCCAAATCACTTAATTCTTTTTCACGACGATCAGTGATAGCAATTTCTGTTGGGCATTTAAATACCACTTCACCATCATTGGTTTTAAAGGTATGCACTGGTAAGCCTTCGACCATACCACCACCTTCTACACCACGAATAGCCGCACACCAACCATGCAAGTCAAAGGCATTGGTCAAACGTGTACCGAACGCATAAGCTGCATTCATCCATAAATATTCATCGTGATTTTGACCTGAAACTTCTTCAACGAAGTTAAAGCCTTCAGTTGCCCATCCCTCTTTAGGATCATAAGGCAAGCGTCCTAAAACACGTGGCATGGTCAATGCAACATAACGCGCATCATCGCTTTCACGGAACGAACGCCATTGTACATATTCAGCTGTTTCAAACACTTTTGAAACATCACGCGGACGATCAATATCAGTGAATGATTCAAGACCTAACATATTGCTGCTTGCAGCAGAAATGAATGGTGCATGTGATGCTGCTGCAACATGTGAAATTTGTTCTAACAGATACATATCTGATGGTGTACGATCGAACTCAAAGTCACCAATCAAAGTAGCATAAGGAGCGCCACCAAATGAACCATATTCTTCTTCATACACTTTTTTAAACAATGTACTTTGATCGAAATCTGTTGCACCTTGGAAGTCTTTGATCAACTCTTTTTTCGTCGTGTTTAACATACGAATTTTGATCAACGGATTAGACGGTGACTCTTGGCAAAAATAGTACAAACCACGCCAAGTCGATTCAATTTTTTGAAACTGCTCGTTGTGCATGATTTTGCTAAGTTGTGTCGAAATAAGTGCATCAATTTCAGCAATACGCTTATCAATAGACAAAGACATGTTTTCAGAAACAGTAATTGTTCCTGCCATGACTTCTTTCGCCAATTCGCTAATTAAGCTTTTCGCACGATCATGTTCTTCATCATTACGTGCAATTCGGCTACGCTCCACAATAGAATCAAGTAAACTTACTTCTTCTACAGCTGTATCTTGTACAGTATTGGTTTGTAAATTACTCATTTTCTGGACCCGCCTCAGCACTTAATTTACGAATCTGATCCGTATTTTGTAAAACCTCATCAAGCAAGTCTTCCAAACGCTCACTATTAGAAATCTTATTTCTCAAGTCTGTTAAACGCTCACGCGCTTCAACCAACTTTTTAAGTGGTTCAACTTGCTGTACAACTTGTTCAGGGCGGAAATCTTCCATTGACTTAAATGTTAAATCAACTGACATGCGACCACCTTCTTCAGTCAAAGTATTTTCAACTTGGAAGGCTGCACGTGGAGATAATGATTCCATCACTTCATCAATGTTTTCTAAGTCAACATTGATAAATTTCTTGTCTTTTAACTTGGTTCTTTCTAACTCAGAAGCAGCAGAGAAATCGCCGAGCACACCAACAACAAATGGTAATTCTTTAACTTCCTTGCCATCACCCACTTCAACATCATAAGTCAGCTGAACACGTGGTGGTCTGATTCGCTGTAATTTTTTCTGTACACTTTCACGTTTTGACATTTTTTTTATCCATTAATTTGAGCAAATAAATTATGTTGGGAAATTCGGTCTAGCTGCTGGTGTCGGCTTCGGTTTTGCTGGAGTAGCAGCGGGTTTAGATGATGCAGGCTTAGATGAAGAAGGTGCAGAACGTGTCGGCGAAGTACGGTTCACTTTCTGAGGACGGCTCACTTTCTGAGGGCGAGAACTACGCTCTACGCTCGGCGCAGTTTCCTGATTTTTTTCAACCAAAACTGCTGCAGGCATTGCTTGTCGAACAGCGTCAGTAAAACTTTTCGCAACTGGATAAGTTTTGGCTTCTGTTAAGTAACGCATTTCACTGGTACGCATCTTATTTAGCGCATCTGAAGCCAAACCAAGACCGGCAAGGAACTTAACATCAGTCAACTCATTGCTTTGAATATTCAATGTTTCTAAATAACTGACGATTTGAAGCGCTTTTTCATTTTTCCCAAGCTGTTGGAATTTCTCCGCAGCTGAGACCAACAGTTTGTTTTTATAGTCTTTGTTCTTCTTATCACACAATTGCGCATAAATCCCCAGAAGCTCAGGATTTGTCTCGCCTTCAACCATTGGATAGTCTTTGATACATGATCTTTTTAGTTTGATCTCATCGTTTGCGCTAACAAATGTGCTCGCAAATGATGCTCCAAGAACTAAAATGTACGGGATATAATTCTTCAAAATCTAACCTCAATTCACTTGATTCAGTTATTCAATAGATTTACTTTTGATGTTTTATAAATATATATAATTAAAGCAACTTCGTTTAAAATCTTAGAAATAAAACTAAAAAAAATACTTTTAGTCAAGTGAAATTTCGTATCAAGATTTTAAACGATTGATAAAAAAAGTTTTTTAAAGCGTTTGGATAATATCAATAATATCTTATCTTCACAAAAGTTTTTTTTTCTGTAAAATATTTCTTGAGATTTTTAAAAAAATATTAAACATTTGATTTTAATATACTAATTTAAATGCCAAATTGATAGGCTAGAAAATTAAAAACTGACTTTGTGCCAAAGTAAAGTTTTTGAGAGAGACAAAAATGACCGATTTAAAAGTTTTGATTAAAAAGTTATCTGCATCTTCACGTACAGCTTTAGAACAATCCGCCAATCTATGTGTAAATCATCAAAATTTTGAAATTGAAATTGAACATTTTTTTGTCAAATTACTTGAACAGCATGGCAATGATCTTGAAATATTACTAAACAAATGCAAAATTTCAAAAGATGCATTGTTAAGTGATTTGTTAGAATGCATTTCTCAGCTTCCGAAAGGCAATACCCGAACGCCAATCTTTTCAAAATCAATTGTTCGACTTCTGGAACAAGCATGGTTGCTTGCTTCAGCTGAACAAGATTCAGTGATTCGCAGTGGACACTTACTTGTTGCGTTACTTACTGCCTCGGACCTCTATCAAATTGCAATTCGAGCTTCAAGCTTATTTGATCTTTTCCCGATTGATATGATGAAGCATAAATTCTTGGAAATTTGCGTGAACAGTAACGAAAATGTTCCCGTGAATACCACAGAAAAAGAAGCCAAATCTGAAATAGATTCAGGTGATCATTCAGCCTCACTTAAAAAAACGCCGGCACTGGATCAGTTCACTATTAACCTCACTGAAAAGGCTCAAAAAGGTGGAATAGACCCTGTTATTGGTCGTGAATACGAAATCCGTTTGATGTTGGATATTTTGATGCGCCGTCGTCAAAACAATCCCATCTTAACAGGTGAGCCTGGTGTCGGTAAAACTGCTGTAGTTGAAGGTCTAGCACTTAAAATTTCACAAAACCAAGTTCCCGATGCGCTTAAAAATGTTCAACTGCATTCTTTAGATATGGGCTTGTTACAAGCTGGTGCAAGCGTCAAAGGTGAGTTTGAAAACCGATTAAAACAAGTCATCCAAGAAGTGCAACAATCAGCTCACCCAATTATCCTGTTTATTGATGAAGCTCACACCATGATTGGTGCTGGTGGTCAAGCAGGTCAAAATGATGCAGCAAACTTGTTAAAACCTGCATTGGCGCGTGGTGAATTAAGAACAATTGCAGCAACAACATGGGCGGAATATAAGCAGTATTTTGAAAAAGATGCCGCTTTGAGTCGTCGCTTCCAAGTGGTTAAAGTTGAAGAACCAACCGAAGAAGTGGCTATCGATATGTTACGTGCCATGATTCCTGTGATGGCAAATCACTTTAACTTACGTATTGATGATGAAGCCATTGTTACGGCTGTACATTCATCACACCGTTATATCAGTGGGCGCCAACTCCCAGATAAAGCCATTAGTGTATTAGATACAGCGGCTGCACGTGTTGCACTCACACAAAATGCCCAACCTGTGAAATTGGATCAACTCAAAGCTCAACAACATAATTTAAATTTAGAATTCAATATCATTGAAAATGAGCATAAGCATGAGTCAATTCATGAAGAACGCTTAGCACAACTTAAACGATCTTTAGATACACTTGAGCAAGAAATTCAAGAAACAGAACAACAATGGCAAGCTGAATTGGATTTAATTCAGCAAATCAAAGTATTAGAAAGCGGTACTGATACGGAACAAGCATCACATAAAGATGAAATCCTAAAACTTCGTAATAACTTAGCTGAGCTGCAAGGTCAAGAACCTCTGGTTTTTGAACGTGTAAATGCTCAAATCATCAATGAAATTATTTCAGATTGGACAGGTATTCCTGTTGGGAAAATGGTCAATGATGAAATTAAACAAATTCTCAGCTTGGAAGAAAAACTCGAACAACGTGTAATGGGACAAGATTATGCATTACATCAGCTGGTTCAAGGGATTAAAACATCGAAAGCACGCTTAGAAGATCCGAATAAACCACAAGGTGTCTTCATGCTAGTCGGTCCAAGTGGTGTCGGTAAAACGGAAACCGCCTTAGCACTTGCCAATGAACTTTATGGTGGTGAATCGCATTTAATCACCATCAATATGTCTGAATATCAAGAAGCACATACTGTTTCCTCTCTCAAAGGTGCACCTCCAGGGTATGTAGGTTATGGTCAAGGTGGTGTATTAACGGAAGCTGTTAGACGTAATCCTTATAGCGTTGTTTTACTGGACGAGATTGAAAAAGCGCATAGCGATGTTCAAGAATTGTTCTACCAAGTTTTCGACAAAGGAACACTTGAAGACGGTGAAGGTCGAGTTATTGATTTTAAAAATACCACGATTTTGTTGACTTCCAATACAGGTTCAAACGCCATTATGCAGGCATGTTTAAATCAGCCTGTCGAAGAGTGGCCAAGCGCTGAAGAGCTTACCGAGCAACTTAAACCAAGTTTATATAAACAATTTAAACCTGCATTTTTGGGTCGTATGCGGATTGTGCCGTATTTCCCATTACATGATGATCTTCTGGTCAGAATTATTGAACATAAAATTGGCAAAATTACTGCACGACTCGAAAAACAATACGAAACCAAAGTGACATATAGCGATGATTTGATCGAGTTAATTCTCAGTCGTTGTACAGAGGTGGATAGTGGTGCGCGTAATGTTGACAATATTTTAAATGCTTCTGTCTTACCTGCATTAGCAACAGAAATGCTGGTTGCGCTAGCAGAACAAAAAATTCCTAAATTGATTCATATCGACACCAAAGATGATGAAATTATTTACCTTTTAGATCCACAAGCCAAATCTGCAAAGAAGAAATCGAGTAAGAAGCCAAAGGTTGTGGAAGCTTAAATTCACGAGTATAGAGAATGGATATTAATTTAGATACCTTACTAAAGCCTATTTCAGATGATCATCCATGTGGAGAAGATTTATCTTTTTCCAATGAGTTTCATGAAATAAAAAAAGCACGAACACATGATGATCCACTATTAGATCAGGGGGATTGGATCTCTGAACCTAAGCAAGCGGATTGGTCATTTGTTGCTGAAAAATCTGTTCAATTATTAACAGATAAAACTAAGGATATCCGTTTACTGACTTGGCTGACCGAAGCTTGGACAAATCTATATGGTTTTGAAGGTTTAATTAAAGGACTAGAGCTGAGCCATCGCGTCTTAGAGCAATTCTGGTTAAAGCTCCATCCTGAAATTGAAGATGATGATTTAGATCAACGTCTCGGGTTGCTACAAGGCTTCACAACACAATTACCCGGCTTGATCAAGAATGTTCCACTCATCAACATTCAACCATTCTACTCACTTGCCCAATACGAAAAATTTTTACATTTACAAAATGTGCGTCGTAAGCAAGCTGAAGATTCTGACAGTGTGGAAGCATCGCTAGAATTAGACCAATTCAACCAAGCTTTATTCAATACATCTCGGACATTTCAATATCAAAATTATCAGCAATTTCAGGAAATTTTGCAGCATTGGAATATCATTAAACAAGTGCTCGATTCTTTGATGGAGTTGGAAGCGCCAAGTTTTGCCAATGTAGATTCTCAACTTGAAAATATTCAAATGAATCTAAAGAAAATCTATAAAGCAGAATCTTTTGGCAGCAACACCAATACAGCGCCTATGGAAAATACAGATACTCAAGTTCAAACACCCATTGCAACAGCTACAGAGACCTATGCAGCTCCAGTTGTTCAAACACAAAGTTTTCAGCCACAACCACAAAGTCACTTACAGAACCGTGAACAGGCAATGCGTGTTTTACAAGATATTGCTGATTATTTTCAAACCAATGAACCACATAGCCCTGTAAGTTATATGCTGCAAAAAACCATTAAATGGAGTCAAATGCCTTTACACGAATGGTTAACTCAAGTCATTAAAAATGATAATCCCCTTGATTCTATTCAAGAATTACTGGGCGTCAACCAAAATAATGAATCTTCTGAGTGGTAATCCAATATGTTTAAAGCTGAAAAAGTTCTTTGGGGTGAAGGTTTATTTTTAAGACCACAGCATTTCCAACTACAAGATACCTATCAAGAACAACGTTTAAATCATACCGTTCGTTCTACTATTCCCTATCCTTATGGGATTAAAAATCTTCGTTTTGACGAAACTCAATTGGGTACACATGTACTGGCTTTAGAACACATTGATATGATTTGGCAGGATGGCGAGATTTATCAAGCACCTGCTAAAGATCTTTTGCCACAACCGATCTTATTGGATGAATTGAATTTGCGTGGTGAAATGCTCATTTATTTAGCATTGCCGATCTTACAACCCAATAAGAAAAACATTTCAGATGATCAGGATAAGCAACCTGCGCGCTATCATTCTTATTTGAATGAAACACATGATCTGTTTACAGATGCAACACCTGCTGAAATTACTTTTCTGAGACGTCGTACTGAATTCAAACTTTTTGATATTCAAGCTGATCCGAATCAGGATTTAGATGGCTTTTTGTATTTAGCGATTGGAAAAATCAAACGTCATAGTTCAGGTAATTTTGAAATTGATTCAAAATATATTCCGCCAATTTTACATATTCAGTCGAATGAAACCCTGTTGGCGAATTTGAAACGAACTTTAAATGTTGTTCGTGCCAAAATCAAAATGATTCAAACCAATAACCGTGAAAATGAACAGAAACTGATCGAATTTAGATCGGGAGATATTGTGTCTTTCTGGTTGGTGAATGCACTCAATACTGCTCATGCAACATTAAACCATCTTTTGCAAAATCCTCAAATTCATCCTGAGAAATTGTTCTTTGAGTTGTTACGTTTAACAGGTTCATTGCTCACCTTCTCTACCGCATATGAAGTTGAGCATTTACCACAATATCAACATCACAACCTGCAAGATAGTTTTACTCAATTAGATAAAATCTTACGTGAACTGTTAGATACGATTATTTCAAGTCGTTATATCAGTATCGCATTGAAAGAAATTCGTCCATCGTACTGGGTAGGCAGTTTAGAAACCGATAAAATTACTAAAGAATCAAGACTTTATATCGCAGTCTCAAGTGGTATGATGCAGACACACGAATTGATTCAAATCGTACCTTTACGTTTCAAAGTTGGTAATACGGTAGATGTAGAACAACGTGTTGTTGCAGCACTTCCTGCAATTCCAATTCATCATTTGGTACAAATTCCAACGGCCATTCCAGTACGATCAGGGGTGAGCTATTTCGAAATTGAGCCACACCACGAGATGTATCAGCGTATGCTTGATTCTGAAACCATTTGTATTTATGTACCAGCAGGTTTCCAAGATATCAGTATTGAGCTGATCGCAGTGATGAACGGTTAAGAGGATGAGCAAATGAGTCAGAGTCAGAACAATAATATCGCCCCTTCACTGTTTGATGATGGACAAATTGGGGCAGGTTCTTTACCTCAACCGACTAAAAATGCACAAGCAACCAATTTGGTTGATCTTTTGCACGACGGTTTTTATATCGTCTTTTTATTAAGAAATCAGTACGTTCCTGAAAATGCTGATCGCTTTAAAGAGAAGATTTTAGATTTACTCAATCGCTTCGAACATCAAGCCAAGAAACTACAGTTTTCAGCAGAAGATATTCAAGACGCAAAGTATGCCTATTGCGCTTTACTTGATGAAACGATTGTTACCCAACAAGATCCTTCTTTTTTCAATCTACAAAATCATTGGTTAATCAGCCCCTTACAGTTGACCCTGTTCGGTTCACAACTGGCGGGTTATCGTTTTTTTGAGTTTTTAGAGCTGATTCGTGCCCGTGGTAAAGAAAGACTCGCGTCACTCGAAGTTTATCATTATTGCTTATTGCTCGGTTTTCAAGGTAAGTATCGTATTGAATCTATTGAGAGTTTAAATCACTTAGTCGCACGAGTCGGTGATGAAATTGATTACTTAAAAGGTAAAAAAGCTGCTTTTTCACCTTTTGCTGCGCTACCTGATCAGATCAAAAATATTATTCATCGAGAATTACCTTTTGTTTGGATTCTAATTTTCCTGTTGTTATTTGCAGTGCTTGCTTTTGCAGGATTAAAAATTATGTTGAATAAGAATGAAGATGCTTCGCTTGCAAAATTTAATAATGTAATTGCAGCGCCAGCAGAACAAGCGCATATCACGATTCTATTGCCTTGACGGTAAAATTATGACACAAGAAAAGCAAACATCTATTCGTATATTACAAAGTAAGCCTGTTAAAAAAACTTGGGGAAAATCATCAATCTTTTTACTTGGCTTATTAACCGGGATCATCCTTTCAGCGATCTTTTTCTTTATTTTTATCAATTTTAACCAGCCTGAAACTGTAACTGACTCAGTTGAAACAACATCCGCTGTACAAGAACAAGATGTACAAGCGCATACTGAAGAAGCTACAAACAATCAACATGATGAAAGCACTGGTGCTTATAAACAACATATTAATGAGAAAGACTTTAATCAAATTTTCAAACATGAAAATAAGCCTGCACCTCAACCAGTTCCAAAGAGCGGCTCACCATTTGAACAAATGCTCAAACCAGAAGTGAAGCCTGCTCCTGCACTAGCATCTAAACCATCAGTTGTACCTGCAAAACCAGTAGCCGCTGCAACAGCCAAACCGAAAGTTGAGGCAAAAGCAGCTGAAAAAGAAGCTCCAGCGAAAAAGGAAGAAGTTCAAGAGATCTCTCCTGAAGCGACTGTCAAAATGACCATAGAAAGAAAAGAGATAGAAAACAAACCATGATTTTGTTTGTTGTTATTTGTTTTCTCTTTTTGGTGATTGGTCTTACTTTTTTAATGTCTTATGAGATCAGAAACAAAACTTTAGACTATTTAAAAGCACTGCTACCACAGGGTAAGAAAAAACTAGCCTCTGCAAAACATTTCGCAGAGCAAATGAACCAAGCAGCTTCTGCACATCAAACTCAGACCCATTGGCATTTACAACAATGGTGGATTTTGATTGCAGGTTTTTTTCTGCTTTCCAGTATTTTAGTTTTTGCCTTTACTCGACCCATTGACCCGACAAAAGTAGAAGCAGAATACTTAAGACAGACAGATCCACAAATCTATGCATTGCTTAATGGTGAGGTCTTAAGCCCTCCGCCTGCTGTTGATGACAGCTTAATTGATGCCGCAATTGTGCAAGCTCAAATCCTAGAGAGAGAAAATCCACTTCCAAATCATCAATTCCCAAGTGTGAATCCATCAGCGATTGATAACGAAGGAGTTGGGGATCAGAGAAGCAGTTTTGATACGGCAATGGTTGACCGTAAATGGGACAAAATGCATCCAAGTTATAAACAACGTTTACTCATGGTCTTTAAAATCATGAAAGAACGTCATGGTTATGAGATGGTGCTTCTGGAAGGTTATCGTAGCCCTGAGCGCCAAACACGTTTATCGGGCAATACAGCAACCACTTTAGCCAAAGCGTATCAAAGCTATCATCAATTTGGTTTAGCTGCTGATGTCGCCTTTAAACGTGATGGCAAAGTAGTGATTTCTGAACGTGATCCATGGGCTTGGAAAGGTTATCAACTGTATGGTGTTGTCGCTGAATCCGTAGGTTTAACCTGGGGTGGTCGCTGGACAAGAATTCATGACTATGGTCATACTGAATTCCGAATGCCTGGGCTACGTAAAAACCGTGAATCTGCTGAACGCTTAATTGCAGAAGCACAAGGTAAAGGTCTGATGGCAAATAATATTGAGGTCAATTAATGAAAATTTTATTGTTGTAGGAAATTGCTTACAACAATCACAGTGATTACCACCTATACGATTAGTGATCAATTTTATATTCTATGATCATAGGGAACAGGAAGTTTCCCAGACAAAACAACAATAACCAAGTGTCTGAGCATCAGGAACGTGAGATTCGACAGGAGTCATATCTAACACACCAATACGAAGAAAACCCCATCAGGATGATGGGGTTTTCTTTTTACAGCCATACCATTTTTTTGATTTATAGTTTCTTTAAATATTCGACTATTTCTTTATTATTCGCCATTTCTGCCAGTTCCAAGGCTGTAAATTGTGCTTTATAGTGGACATCAGCACCCTGACTCACTAATAACTTCAAAATGTCTAAATGATTATTTTCGGCTGCGGCTTGTAATGCACTATAACCTTCTTCATCCATTTGATTGGCATCAATCCCTTGTGATAAAAGCTGTTCGACTTGTTCAATATCGCCAAGTGAAGCAGCATACACCAGTTCAGGAAGATAAAGTTCTTCATCATCATTAGGAATGGGAGAGAATGAGTTAAGTTTCATAAAAAGATCCTATTTGACTGAATTATTACCCGCAAAATTTTAAATGACAACATCAAATTTAAATTATTCTGAAAGGATTACCAAAATTTCCACCACTTTTGTGTGTTTAAATTTTGATGTATTTGTGGTGCTGTATTTTGAATTTCTTCGCCCTTTTCATTATATATCTCATCGCCATCACCACGAACACTTGCTTTAAAATACTGTGCAATTTTATACATTTTTATTAGAATTTCACGATCTGGATTTTTCACGCTAATACTATTTTTAGACGGAGAAAAATAAACATTTACCCCCTCTGGATATTTAGAATAGCCCTTCCATATACATAATCCTTCAATTTTAAAACTTAAAACCTCATTTTCAGGACCAATAATTTCAATTTGGTCGTTACGATCCATTTCAGGATCATTTTCTATATATTCTAGCCATTTATCTAATGTAATTTTATTTTGTGGTTCAGAATCAATCTGCTCAATATGAATAGAATATCCCATATGATTTCCCTTAATTTGTAATAATTATTCTTAATAATTTTAATAGAAAGCTAATAAATAAGATAGATACATTTCCCCCACTCTATCTTTTCTTCACA
>NZ_JBXPBY010000021.1:0-70438 GCF_056930735.1 Acinetobacter sp. B-6
TTAGGCACGGTTTTTAAGTCTTTATGCCTAACAATTTGATTGTTTATTACAAATTCCACTTATTTTAACCAAACCATAGTTTTAAATGATAATCATCATGATTTAAAAATAACATTGAACAGATTAAGATACGCACAATTCCAAATTTTTAAGCGCATATGAATATTTCGATTCACAACACACGCTGTCACTCAGCGTTCAAACCAAGCCCTCTGAGTCTTGCGATTGCAGTTTCATTCAGTTTTATATCCGTAGCATCTTATGCAGAGGATATCCAAGAAGATACGCCTAAAGCACTTAAAACAATTACCGTCCAAGCTGAAGGAAATTGGCTTGAAGAGGCCAATACTGAAAAAGTGCATAAACATGCTGGTGCACGTAGCATTGTTGATCGTAAAAAAATGGATGAATCTGCGGTGACCTCCATTCGTGATGCACTAAAGCAAGTTCCTGGTGTGCAAGTTCAAGACAGTAATGGTACTGGTGGAAGTGATGTATCACTCAATTTAGGTGTACGCGGTCTCACCTCTCGTCTCTCGCCACGCTCTACAGTTTTGATGGATGGTGTTCCATTATCCTTTGCACCTTATGGACAACCACAATTATCTATGGCACCTGTGTCAATGGGTAATATTGAATCTATTGATGTCGTTCGTGGTGCAGGTACAGTTCGCTTCGGACCTCAAAATGTCGGAGGCATCATCAACTTCAATACGCGTGCAATTCCTGAAAAATTATCAGGTTCTGTTGGCTTAACAACTGAGTTTGCTACAGGAACAGACCAACTGAAGTACAGCCCAAACCTGTTTGTTGGCGGAACAATGGAGAATGGTTTAGGGCTTGCCTTACTCTATTCTGGAACCAAAGGGAATGGTTATCGTGAAGCCAATAATGACATTGATATTGATGATGTGATGTTGAAATCTTCATATCAGTTTAATGACCAAGATGCTTTGGCGGTCAATCTGCATCATTATGAAGGTCGCGGTGAAATGCCTGAGGGTTTAACCACAGCTGACTATGCAAAAAATCCTTACCAATCCAATCAATTTCGAAATTATTTTGCAGGTCGACGTTCTGATATTTCTGTAAAATATAGCCATAAAGACGAACTGAATAATTTTGAAGTGTTGGGCTATTACGTCGATTCTTTCCGTACCAGTGATCTAGAGTCTGCCATTGAAGGTACTGCAAATAGTCGAATTAGCAACTCTCCACGTGATTATAAATACTTTGGAATTGAGCCACGTTATTCACGTGCCTATAGCTTGGGTAATATGAATAATGAAGTGACTGTAGGCTATCGTTATTTACAAGAAGACAGTTCTGAATTTTCAGGCCGTACAACACCATATAACACGGCAACAGGCATACCAGGCGAACGTTTAGCCAATACAATCAGTGAGGGTGGAACCAAAGCCCATGCACTCTATATAGATAACCGTTTTGGATTAGGCGCGTTCACCATTACCCCAGGTGTACGTTTTGAATCGATTAAAACACATAATGATTATAGCGCTTATCAAAGTGGAAAATTCATCAATACAGTACATCCAAAAATCAAATCGGATGAATTTCTACCAAGCTTAGCATTGCAATACAATTTCAATGATCAATGGAATATCTTTGCCAATGCTGCTGTTTCCTTTGGTCCTCAACAATATAATCAGTTAGCAAAAGTTGATGCAGGACAAGCCGTTACGACACTAGATGGATTACACCCTGAAAAATCTAATAACTATGAAATTGGTACAAAATACCTTGGCAATGGTTTAAACGCAGAACTCACTGTATTCTACTTGGACTTTGACAAAGAACTGATATTAGAACGTCCTGATAATATTGGTACAGGGATCTGGACCAATCTAGGTGCAACCAGTCATAAAGGTATAGAGTTGGGCTTAAATTACGATTTTGGGCATCTCTATGATATGCTTGAAGGTCTGAAAGTCTATAGTAATTATACCTTTACCAAAGCTGTTTCAGAGGCTGGAAAATTTGAGGGCAAAGATCTCCCTTACTATTCACGCCATGTAGGGAATCTAGGTCTGGGCTATACATTTGAAAAATGGTCGGTCAATGCTGATATGTTTGCTCAATCTAAACAACATGCACCTGGCTCAGGCAATATTTATCAAACTGTAGAAAGTGCAGATGGTCGTATCGGGGATATACCTGGATATTCGACTTTTGCTGTGCGTACAGGCTATGATTTTGGTCAAGATTTTTATGGTTTAAAAATCGCAGCTGGTATTAAAAATGTATTTGATAAAGAATATTTTACTCGTTCCTCTGATTCAACAGGTGGAAAGTATGTAGGGCAACCACGCACTTTCTATTTGCAAACTTCAGTTAATTTCTAATCAGGTTGGCAAATCAGTTTAGAATTTCAAATTGTTTTTAATTTAAGCACAAATCTCAAAACATGAGATTTGTGCTTTTTTAATTACTTTTATTCGAATATCTTTTATGATTGTTTTCTTAAAATAAGTTAGAACTTCTGTAATGGAATACGAAACAATACTGCTGAGTTTGGGGTTCTTTGCGTTTTGCGCGGGTTTAATTGATGCTGCCGTGGGTGGTGGTGGATTAGTACTCCTACCTGCGTTAATGCATGCTTTTCCGACTCGAAGTTTAGCCACTGTTTTTGGAACCAATAAAATTATTGCTATGGCAGGTACAGTGTCATCCGCATTTGCTTACTTTAAGAAAGTGACTATCAATTGGAAACTTATCTTGCCGACCATGTTGGCAGCATTTATATTTTCATTCTTCGGTGCGATGTCTGTTTCCTTAATTCCAAAAGAATTGATGCGCTATATCGTATTCTTTTTGCTTATCTTGATTGCAATCTACACTTTTGCCAAAAAAGATTTAGGTAAGATACACACAGTTTTACAAACTGGAAAAAAAGAAATTGCACTTGGTCTATTTTTTGGCGCATTGATTGGTTTTTATGATGGAATTTTTGGACCAGGTACAGGTAGCTTCTTGCTGTTTTTGTTTGTTAAAGTATTTGCTTTTGATTTTCTAAATGCTTCAGCTTCTGCAAAATTGGTCAATGTTGCCACCAATATTTCCGCAATGTTTTTCTTTATTCCCGCAGGGCATATTTTATGGATAGCAGGAATTATTTTAGCCGTATGTAATGTACTCGGCTCTCTCGCAGGAACCGCCCTCGCCTTTAAATATGGGAGTGGTTTTATTCGAATTTTCTTTCTGATTCTTTTGATCTTTCTAATTGGACGGATGGGATATGATTTATTTTTCTAATCCAAACCAACCATTCAGATCTGCGTTTAGATCGGTTCCCGATGTAAAATAATAGCGTTATAGCCATAATCTAAACTTGAACATCCAACATCAAGCCTATCCCCCTTTTGAGGGTTTTGCTCAAAGGCGACACTCCATAAAAAATTTGGATCTTGTTCAAAGATATAACAAAGCTCAATACAAGAGATATGATTAAATGCATGATATCGGATTGAGTTTAATTCACCATTGCTTAAATCCAAGGCAGAAAATTGCTGAATATACTGTTCTCCAAATTGCACCAAATCTGTAACCAAAGGTTCAGCAAGTTTTAAAAAGTCAAACTGTTGCTCTGGAAATATCTCGGCATATTCATTTGGAATCAATACATCAACCCATTGATTTTCAATGCTGGCAAACCAATGCTGGAATTCAGACACATACTGAAAATCTTGAAGTTTAGGAAATTTAATTATTCACCTCTCACACAGTGCTTACAGCACAATTAAAACTTACTCAAAATCAGGGCGTGCCCATCGTTCACTCATATGCCAATTAATGATATCAATCGTTGGATCAGTTTCTAGAAATTCATTTTCATCTTCTAATGCCTCTTCATTCAACTGATATAAGTCAGCTTGTAAATCCTGACAAAACTGTTGGAGTAAGTCATCAATCGAATTGGCAACCAAAATCCCCACGTTATAATCATGATCAATAAAAATGACCTGCCCACTGACACCTAAAGCTGTCGGTGCTAAGTCCAAATATAAACCAGTTCTTCCACCGTCATGTGCAAACTGAATCCAATCTCGATGATAAGCATTACTTGAGTTAATTTGCGGATCGGCATGTTCTAACACAAAAAGCTCATCCACAAGATCTGCAAGCTCTAGTCGTCTATTTTCAATTGTGGCAAGAGATAAAAACGCCATACCATAAAACAAACTTCCAAGGTTCTCTTCTTCATTCATACCATTATGCCAACGGTAGAGTGCTTTAAAATCTTCTGGCAATGTTCTTGAAATCTGATGTTCAAAGCCTTCAATCTCGACACTGTTTGCCGCAGGATTCAATGATTGCTTGGCAATTTGTGGCGCATGCTGTTCTAACCAGCTTTGTATATCTTCTAATTGTTTTTGAATCATTTTCATTATTCACGGAAATAACCTTTGACTAGAGTTTACTCAAAAAAATCAAACAATGACAATAAAAAAGCCACTCAAAAGTGGCTTTCATATTAAAGCATTCATTATTTTTTAAATGGAAAAGCATATTTGACGATACGTCCGAGTACCTGACCATACTGCTTAAGCAAACTGGCATTGTTGTAGTTCAAACCATATTTTTTACATACGGCTTCCACTTTAGGTGCCATTTTACGATAACGGCGCGCAGGTACTTCTGGAAATAAATGATGCTCAATCTGATGGCTCAAATGCCCTGTTAAAATATGGAATGCTTCAGACCCTGTGAGATTTGAAGAACCCCGAATCTGACGCATATACCAATGACCACGGCTTTCATCCTGTAAAACAGTCTTAGGAAAAACTTCAACATCTTTGGTAAAGTGACCACAAAAAATGATACTAAATGTCCAAATATTACGAATACCATTTGCCACTAAATTACCAGTAAATACTGGCAAAGCAGCTGGACCAGCAATCAAAGGAAAAAATAGGTAATCTTTAAAAAACTGCTTACCGATTTTTTTCTGTGTTGGTTTCCATTCTTCTTTGAATTCCGCCCATGTTTTTCGCTTATAGATTAATCTTCCGATTTCAAGGTTTTGGATCGCAACCCCCCACTGAAACAATAAGCAGAAAGGAATTGCGTATAAAGGCTGGAGCAGAAAACCTGGCTTCCAACGTTGTTCTGGAAACAGGCGTAGCAAGCCATAACCAATGTCATCATCCATGCCTTTAATATTGGTATAGGTATGATGTTTATAGTTATGGGTTTGACGCCAATTGTCAGACGTCCCCACAATATCCCATTCGTAAGTTGTTCCTTTAAAACGTGGATCATTCATCCAATCATATTGCCCATGCATGACATTATGACCAAGTTCCATATTTTCCATGATCTTTGCAAAGCTGAGTAAACCTGTCCCTAATAACCACGCGGGTGGAAACCAACCTGCAAACAAACAGGCACGTCCTAAAATACTGCTATAGCGAATAGCGGCATATACTTTTTTAATGTATTTGGCATCTTTCTCGCCAATATCATCCAGCACTTCTTGCTTAATCGCATCCAACTCTCGTGCAAGTTCATCCAACTCAGTCTGACTCAGTTCACGATTTTTGGTATTTTTAAAATATTGAATTTTAACTGGCATATTCATGGTAAAACTCGCTTAAATATCAATCACTAAATCAGTCTGAGCTGTATTTACACAGATTCTCAGTAAATTATTTGGTTCCGCATTCTCTTGACCATTTACCAAGTTTTGCGTTGCGCCCTGCACTTTATTGCATGCACATTTATTGCAGATTCCCATTCGACAGCCATGTTCTGGTTTAACATTTTGCTGTTCTAGACCGACTAAAATTGCCTGCCCTTTTGGAATTGCTATCACTTTATTGGATTTAGTTAAAGTAACATTTACAAAGCCTGTATCATCTGATTTTACAGGGCTTAAACTAAATGCCTCACTTCTAAATTGTTTGGCATTTTCAAATAACTGTTCTGCTGTTGCGACAAAACCTGATGGTCCACAGGCATAGACTGTACTCAGTTCTAAGTTTTTAATCAGGTAGAGATACTCTGTATTCAAACGTGTATCTGCTGGCGCTTCTTGCGTATAAAACACATCGAATTTAAATTGCGGATATTGCTGTGACAATTGTTCAAAATATTGCTGAAACACCACATCACTTTGCTTTTTAACCCAATACAGTAGATGTACAGGCTGTTGATCCATTTGATGTTTGAATAATAACGCCTGAATCAAACTGTACATCGGTGTGATGCCACTGCCCGCTGCCAATAAAATCAGTGGATGTACCGTTTCAGGAAGCAGCATATCGCCATAAGGTTGACCAAACTCAATGATGTCACCGATTTGGATATGATCAATCAACCATTGACTAACAACACCTTTTTCAACTTTTTTTACAGTAAGCAAGACATGTTGTTGATCCAGTTGTGTCAGACTATATGTACGCTCATAGCGTCGACCATTGACTTCAACCACAACTGGATGATGTTGACCTGCCTGCCCCATTTTAAAATGACGATTCGTTTTAATTTTTAGACTTACAGTGTCTGCAGCTGATTGTTTCTTTTCAACAATTTCCCCTAATGCTTGTTGAACAGACCACAAAGGATTAATTTTTTGTAGCCAAAAATTGGCAGTATCATTCCCCAATACCATATTAAATATAGACGTTACAGGAGATTTTTGCTTTTCAATAGCGTGCATGTTGAGCTCACCATCTGAGTGAATTTTAATTATTATACACATGTATATATATTTGTATATATAACCGTATTGTATCTAGACATTTCACTTATGTAATCGCAACCGCTATAATGAAAAATATTTTAAAGATTTGATAATTTATGAATCCAACGTCAGCATTACCTCAGAACGCCTCTTCTGTTCAAGATCAAATTCATGAGCTTGAAAAAGTTTCTGTACGTACCGTTGGACGCAAAGCAACCATTACCAAAGAAGAATTATTCCAAGCAGCATTAAATTTAATTGGTCCACAAAAAAGTATTTCTTCACTGAGCTTAAGAGAAGTTGCTCGTGAAGCCGGGATTGCACCGAATAGCTTTTATCGACACTTTAAAGACATTGATGAATTGGCGATTGAATTAATTGATCGTTCAGGTGTGGTATTGCGTCAAATTTTGCATGAAGCACGCATCAAGGCTGTAAGACAAAGCAGTATTATTCGTAGTTCTGTAGAAGTTTTTATTGAACAATTAGATGCCGATGAAGGTAATCTAAGCTTATTACTGCGTGAAGGCTATACTGGATCAAAACAATATAAATTGGCTGTTGAAAAACAGTTAAATTACTTCCAACAAGAATTACAGGAAGACTTGATTCGAATTGAGCGAATTAATCACAGTAAACTGACTCATCCTGATTTAGTGGCTAAAGCCATTACACAGTTGGTCTTTAATATGGGTGCGAACGTGATTGATTTGCCAGTCGCTGAACGCAAGGAAGTTGCGGAGCAAACCATGATTATGATTCGGATGTTACTTGAAGGCTCTCGTCATCTGGATGAAGCACAAATTAAATAATCCCTTTACTTCAACGACCTCATACCATTATAAGCATCCAATAATGAGCAAAAATCAACAGAATATCCGCGTAGGTATACTTGGTGTGACAGGTAGAATGGGACAAATGCTTGTTCAAGCATCTATTCAAGCTGGATTACACATTACGGTTGCGACAGGCAGAGCCGGAAGTCCATGTATTGGTCAAGAACTCGGTACATATTTCAATCGAGACTCCTTAAATGTCATCATTTCTGAAGACTTAGCAGCAGTTATTCAAAATTGTGATGTGGTGATTGATTTCACCACAGCTGAAGCTTTGTCTCATCACCTTGAAACCTGTCAACAAGCAAACAAACCAATCATTATTGGTATTACAGGTCTATCTGAAGCATTGAATCAGCGTATTGTAGAAGCAGCTCAAACAATCACTGTTGTACATTCAGGTAATTATTCTATAGGCGTCAATTTATCAGTCGACTTGGTACGTGTAGCAGCACAATTACTCGGGCATGATTTTGAAGCTGAGATAATTGAAGCCCACCACCGCCATAAAATAGATGCCCCATCAGGGACAGCCTTGATGTACGCTGATGCAATTTCCGAAGTAAGGCAGACATCTCTCTCTGATTTAGCTGTTTATCAGCGCTTGGGCAATCAAGCTGAACGAGATCCACAAAGTATTGGATTACAAGCAATTCGGGGAGGAGATATCGTGGGTGAACACAGCACGATTTTTTTTGGTCATGGTGAGCAAGTTGAAATCAAACATATTGCAACCAATCGTATGAATTTTGCTACGGGCGCTGTTCGAGCGGCGCTATGGAGCATCAGTCAACCATCTGGTTTATATGATATGCAAGATGTCATCCATTTTCATCCAGATTAGCATTTCAATGCCAACTCACTTTTAATTTCCATCTAGAGCTTCCATTGAGAACTCAAGCCATTTAAATCTTTATGCCGGAATAACTTTAATAACTTAACGTGAGTTCGACGCAAACACACCTCCAACTTATTGAAAAACAATAAATTTATGTGGAGTCTTGCTGAGTTTTCATCCATTTTTTGGATCAGCCTGCGGCTCGCCATACTTGTATCTTTTGTTTTGGCATGAGGAGCGAAGCTCCGCAAGGGCAACCATCTTGCGCAGCGGTATCGCTGCTCACCGCAAAACTCGTCAACCACCAGCAATACATATAATCAGTCGCAGAAACAATATCTTATAAAAGTAGTCCTGCCTCGAACAGTTGCGGATGACGTTTCTGAGTATCATATTTCATCAAGGATTTTTATCGAACTCAGGTTAACTTAGTAATGATGAAAGAATATATTTCATTCAATATTGATGCAAAATATTTCACATAGAATTAAGATTCATATATAAAAATAGTTGTTGTCGTCCAAAGCTAGAGCGGTTTAAATTTAGTTGCGGTTTTTATGACCCATACATCAATTGTATAATTGAGCCAAATTCACATGAAAATGTTAAATGATCGTCAAAGCATTATTGCAAGTTATTTGCTTATGCTGATCTTTTTGTCTTTACTCATTCCACTACATTTACTCGCATCTTTTTTTGCAGGATTTGTTGTTTTTGAAATCATTAACAGTCTAGGCACAGTCACGGAAAAATATATTGATGGTCAACGAGCACGACTGACCATCAGTATTATACTCGCGATCATTATTATTTCTCTGATTGTATTGAGCATCACCGGTCTTATCAGTTTTGTGCAACATGATTTGCAAGGTGCTGGAATCCATGCCATTAGCGATCAAGTAGATCAAACACTACAAAAACTGCAACTTGAAGTTGCTCAGTATTTCCCAAGTTTTATTCCCTATTCTTTAACTGAATTAAAAGACCAAACCTTTGATCTAATTAAAGATAATTTATCAACTTTAAAAAATACTGGAACTGGTTTTTTACATAACTTAGCCACGATGCTCATCGGGATGATTGTCGGAATACTGGTTTCATTAAATCGCCTACATCCGCAACCTGACCAACCTGCATTTAAACGAGCCATGATCACTCGAATCGAAAATCTTTCCAGCTCTTTTAAGAATGTAGTTTTTGCTCAATTTAAAATCTCATTGATTAATACTTTCTTATTTTTGCTGTTCTCACACCTACTGCTCCCTGCTTTTGGTGTACAGTTGCCCTTTGCCAATACCTTAGTGATTCTGACATTTATTTTTGGGCTTATTCCAATCGTTGGGAACTTACTCTCCAATACGATTATTGTGATTGCAGGCTTGACCATTTCAGTATCTACAGCCGGTATTGCACTGCTCTATTTGATCTTTATTCATAAACTTGAATATTTTATCAATGCAAAAATTATTGGAACCAAAATCCATGCAGCATCGTGGGAAGTATTATTGGCAATGCTGGTTTTTGAATCTCTTTTCGGACTTGCAGGCTTAATTATTGCACCTGTTTTCTATGCTTATCTCAAACTTGAGCTTAAACAAGCTGAAATGATTTAAGTGGAATGCAAAGTAAAACCTCATTCATTCAAAAGACGCTTTAAAGCGTCTTTTTTCAGGTTTGATTTGGTCGTTTTCAAGCAATTATTCCCAAACAATCTCTTGCTTTTGTTGCGCCCAATTATCCAGAAATGGTGCATAACGGCTTTCAATCTTATTACGTTTAATCTTCATTGTAGGTGTGAGCAAATCATTTTCCATAGTCCATGGCTCATTGACAATCACAAAGAAACTCAGCTTTTCATGTGGCTCAAGCTCTTCGTTGATTGTCGTCCTTAAAGTTTTGAGCGTATTTTCAATATCATCTTTTTGTCCATTCTGCTTTAAATGAAGCCGTATATCCTCTGCCAACATGATAAAAGCAACAGGCTGTGGTTGGCTCGAACCACCCACACATACAGACTCAATTAAAGCATTGTTCCCCAATTTCTGTTCTGTCGGAACAGGCATGACATATTTTCCTTTAGAGGTTTTAAAAATGTCTTTAATCCGTCCTGTGATTTTTAAACGCCCTTGTTGATCAATTTCACCTAGATCACCAGTACGTAAAAAACCATCTGCAGTGATATCTTCTGCTGTCTTTTCTGGATTTTTATAATAACCCAACATGGTTCCTGGGCTTTTTACTAAAATTTCACCATTTTCATCGATTTTGCATTCTACCTTTGGTTGCACATGCCCAACATAGCCCATGGCAAACTGTCCTACTCTTGTGACATGCGAATAGCCACAGTTTTCAGTCATTCCATAGACTTCGAGCAATTCCAAGCCTAAATTCCTGTACCACATTAAGATATCAATCGGTAAAGGTGCTGCTGCTGTAAAAGCATAACGCACATGATTTAATCCCAATTTAGTTAATAATTTCTTTTTGAGTAAATTGCCTACAAGCGGAATTTTGAACAAAACTTTTTGGACATTTAGAGGAATTTTTTCATTAATTCCTAAATAAAATTTTGTCCAAAGCCGTGGAACTGAAAAGAATAAGGTAGGTTTAGCACGATTTAAATCTTCTATAAAAGTTTCTAGCGAATTTGCAAAATAAACAGTGAATCCACACACCATCAGCGAGGTTTCAATAAAAATACGTTCAGCCACATGAGCCAGTGGTAAATAAGATAATGCTCGGTCATTCTCATTGACTTGATAGATGGTTTTAAGTTCCCGTGCACCTGCCAAAATCGTTCCAAAGCTTTGCATTACCCCCTTGGGTGCACCGGTACTTCCCGAGGTATAGACGATGGTTGCCAATGTATTTTTATCTGGTAAAACTGGGTCTTGCAGCGGTTCAGTCGTCTGAACAATCTCATTCCATGAGGGTGCACTATACTCAGGTGATAAATTTAGAGTGATACATGGCAAATCTTGTGGAATGACGGGTTTGACTTCATTCCAACTGTCTGCTTTGCCGTCAAGCTTTCCAATAAACAATAATTTTGCTTCGCTGTGATTAAGTACATAGGTCGCACCTTCAGCATTTAATGTCGGATAAAGTGGTACAGAGACATAGCCAGCCATCCAAATCGCTAAATCTGCCATGATCCAATTTGCGCTATTTTTTCCATAAATCGCAATCGCACTTTGTTCAGGTAATCCCAAGGATTGCAGGTAAGCAGCCATTCGTCGAACTTGTGATGCAACTTCAGACCATGTATAAGACACCACCTCCCCATTGGCAAGCGGCTGTACAAATGCCTGTTTTTGCGGTAGATGTTTTTCCCAGTGAAGTAAATAATGCACATGGGTATCATGAAACTCAACAAAATCCTTGTTTTCCATATCGTTTCTTCCATTTATTGTAAATTTTTATCTCTGGTAGAGGCTTTCAGCTTTAAATCTGATTGATGAATATGTGAAAAAAATATTGGATGAAAAAGTGACAATGTACAAACAAACTTCAATCCATATTCAATCCTTGAAACGGAAAGCACTTTATTTTAATAGCATAAAATGAATTGAGATGTATATATAAATTCGCTAATTATTTACGGTTGATACTGGCTCAATGATAGCCCCTTACTCAAACATGATATCTCACTGATAAAATATCAGGTGCTACAATTAAGCTAGCGCATTCTGTTTTAATTTTGGGTCACAATCATACCAATCAATATGATTCACTTAATATAAATCAAATAAGCTTTGCTTTTTCTATCAGCTAATTTTACTTATCGTCGCTATCGCAGTTGGCGACATGAATGTCGCCGTCGGTCAAGGGCGATATGGATATCCCCTTTGACTGACGAAAGATTTTTGTTACTTTTCATCTCTGAAAAGTAAAGTATCGCCTACGCGAATCAATTTAAACTTTAGATGTAAAGCATGGCATTGCAAACTTTATATCATCAAGCAATATATTGATTTTATCGGTCTAAAAATTATATTTACTGTATGATTTTTTAATAGACTCGCTATATTATGCAAGTTTTCTTTAATGGTATCACTCAAAAGAAAAACAGAATGTATTTACTTAAAACTTATTCACCAGCAAACAATTCATCAATGCATTGATCCTATAAATCTCCATGAATAGATACAAAAAAGCTCCCGAAGGAGCTTTTTTAATACAACAATTAGAAATCGAATTAAGGTTTAACCACGACCAATACTTGAATGGCTTCTGGTGTTACAGATAAACCGTCCAATAAACCTAAACCTTCTTTCTGAAATTTCTGTAAACGTTGAATTTCATCAGTACGAATACTTGGATTAAATTGTTTTAAATAGCTCAAACGATCAATTTCATATTGCCATTTACTACCGTAAATCTCTTTCGCTTGTTCTTTAAGTTGCGGTAATGCACCTTTTGCAATATCAAGCGCTTGAGCATAACGCTGCTCAATCACTTCACGACGAGCTTTAACCACTTGGCGACAGCTATTACTATCTAAATGATGCAAATACGGCTTAATGATTTCTGGATCAAGCTTCGCGGTAATGTCCTGACCTGTTTCAGTCAATAGAACACGAATCAATTGCGTCGGTAAACTTGATGGAAGATTCAAAGCTTTTGGTGCAATCACATCTACTTTAAACCAAACCTCTAACAAGATCGTCCCTTGTTTAAGCGCATTGGTTTTAAGAATTGCAACATTGGTACTGCCAAAAGATTGAGTACGAATGATTTCCATCACACTTTCAGTGAAAGGATGCTCCAGTGTTAAATATTGTGCATCTTCACGAATCTGTGCCTGATCACGATAGAATGTCGCAGTCATGCCTTCTTCATCAATATCCAAACCTTGCACTTGCATCTGGTCTGTCGGTTTAATGATAACAGTACCGTTACTTTGCTCATCGAAATCAATATTGGTCGATGCCATAAAACGCTTCATGAACATCGGCAATAAAGTGTTGTCATCATAGTCTTCTAATGCAGTGACAATCTCCTGCGCCACGATCGGACGGCATGAATTGTACTCTAACAGACGGTCACGACCATCTTGCAACTCTGCTTCCAGCGCCTGACGCTGTACATTGACCGCTTCAAGCAAGTCTTCGAAAGCCTGTCCTTTATCTGCCAATAAACATTCTTTTAAATCAACAATAAAGTTTTCTTGCAGCGTTTGCGCTGTTGGCGAAATATTACTGAAAATATTGAGTGCTTCATTATACCAACGGAACATACGCTCTTGTGCAGTACCAATCAGATAAGGTACATGAATCTGAATACGATTTTCTTGTCCAATACGATCCAAACGTCCAATACGCTGCTCTAATACATCAGGATTTGCAGGCAAGTCGAAAAGTATCAGATCCGAAGCAAACTGGAAATTACGTCCTTCCGAACCAATTTCAGAACACAGTAAAATCTGTGCACCATAAGAATCTTCAGCAAAGTAAGCCGCAGCTTGGTCACGTTCCAACAAGCTCATACCTTCATGGAACATTGCTGTACGAATCCCTGCATGGATACGTAACGCATTTTCAAGCGCTTCAACGACTGGACCACTACGTGCAATCAACAACACTTTTTTATGCTTTAAATCTGAACGCAAACGCTCCATGAGCCATGTTACACGTGGATCAGTTTCCATCCATGCGCCATCCAGCTGTCCTTCTTCCGGCCACATTTGCTCACGTAATTTACCATCTTTAGACCAGTTCTCAGGTGCTGGCAAAGCTGCTGGCTGGCAATCACGTCCAGGGAAACCTTGAATCGCTTCTCGTGTATTACGGAATAAAATACGACCTGTACCATGACGATCTAAAAGTTCATGAATGGCACGGAAACGGTGTTCAGGTTGATCTTCAATTGGATGACCCAATAGTTTTTCAACTGCTGCCAAATGCTCGGCTTCAAGAGGTAAATCCGACATCAATACTTCAGCGATTTTCGCAGTATGATGATATTGCTCTTCTTCATCCAAGAAGCGATCAAGTGAACTAAAACGTTGTGGATCAAGTAAACGTAAACGCGCAAAATGGCTTTCTACACCCAACTGCTCAGGTGTTGCAGTAAGAAGCAATACACCTTCTGTCTTTTCAGCAAGCTCTTCAACCAAATCGTAACGATCGTTGCCACCCTCTTCCTCACTCCACATCAAGTGATGAGCTTCATCGACAACCAGCAAATCAAAACCTGCTTCAATCGCTTGTTCACGCAAGTCATCATGGTCGATCATCAAGTCTACAGAAGCAATAATACATTGTTCAGTCAAGAATGGATTGAGTTCAGGATCGTGTTCTTTGATCGAAGCTGTACGAGTCAAATCAAACAGTGAGAAATTTAAATTGAAACGGCGACGCATCTCAATCATCCACTGATATTGCAGTGAATCTGGCACCAAAATCAAAATACGTTCAGAACGACCTGTTTTAAGCTGTTGATGAATGATCAATCCCGCTTCAATAGTTTTTCCTAGACCAACTTCATCAGCCAATAACACACGTGGGGCAAAGCGTTTACCCACTTCATGTGCAATATAGAGTTGGTGAGGAATCAATCCAACTCGTGCGCCAACCAAGCCACGTAAAGGAGAGGTTTGCATATTGGCTTGCATCTGCATTGCCTCAATACGCAAGTCATACCATTCCTTATAATCAATTTGGCTTGCGAGTAAGCGCTCTAAAGGTTTTGATAGTTGAATTTGCGCACCAATACGCGTTTCATTCAATGCCTTTTTCTCTTGCTCACCATTGTCCAAGGTACGAATCACGTTATAACGAATCACACCATTGCGATCATCAAAGGATTCGACAATCCATTTAATCCCTTCTTGATCTTGAACTTCATCATTAACATTGAAAACAATACGAGATAGAGGTGCATTATTACGTGCATAGACACGAGTTTCGTCACTTTTCGGAAAAAGAATACTGATTGAACGTTCATCGACATCAATCAATACACCTAAACCTAACTCAGTTTCTGTGTCCGATAACCAACGTTGACCTATAGCAAATTGTTGCAATTTTTCCACCTTTATCTCATGTTAGGGCTGAAACATGGTTGCTCAAATCAGGAGAATATTTGAACAAAGTTTACACCCATTACGCAATACTTTTTGACATAAAGCTCATTAAATTTTGAGCGACTTAATTTCAACTTAAAAATTTTGACTAAAACGGAACTGGACAATCAAATTGTACAAGCTCCTCTGTTTTAGGATGATGAAAACTGAGTTGTTGTGCATGTAGACATAATCTTGGCATAAGCTGCTGCTGTTCTACAGTTGCATATAAAGTATCACCAATAATGGGATGACCTAAATATTGCATATGTACACGTAACTGATGTGACCGTCCTGTAATCGGTGTTAATTGCACCCGAGTTACAGCCTGTTCTTGAATATGAAAATGCTCGATTACTTTCCAGTGTGTTAAAGCTGGCTTGTTATGTGCTGGATCTACAATATGTAAAGGAGGATGTTCGGGATCATACACCACAGGAACATCTACAGTACCCTCACCTGCTAAGGTTCCTGCAACAACGGCTTGATAAATTTTAGCGGTTTGGCGCTCTTGAAACTGCCGCGAAATGGTTTTCTGTCCCCATTTGCTTAACCCAAAAACTAAAATACCAGAAGTATCACGATCTAAACGATGAATGAGTAAAGTCTTGGCTTCGATTTCTAATAATCTATTGATCACACAATCTTGTAAATCTGCTGTTTTTCCAGGAACAGTGAGTATGCCTGCTGGCTTATCAATCACCATAAAATCATCATCACGATGTATCAGGTGTTCGGTTAGAAAATTACTCAAAGTTCAGTTCCAATGATCACGCAAACAAGCAGGCAATTCTAAGAATCTTGGACTAAAAATACAATCAAAATTATCTGATTTATTCGATTATTCTAAAGAAACAATAATAAATCGTACAATTATGCAAAAATCATCTGAAATTCTTTAAAGCAATCATGCATCAAGATACTTTTTGCCAATCTATTTGTCTCAAATACAGTAAAATCATTAAAAAAATAATTTTTAGCTTATTTTTTGGTAGCTTAAAATCTTAACACTGATTTTCTTAAATGCTATAAACAGAAGCATCGTTAGAAAAGAGTAAAGTATGAATAAATTCAATAATAAGTTTACATTGTCAATTTGCCTATTTTCTGCATTTGTAATGACAGGTTGTGCGACCTCTACCCTTCTAAAAAAAGATAATGGAGTTCGGACGCACAGTGTCAAACATGTTTTAACTTCGGACAATGTAGTCGCCTTTGGTAAACCCGCTTCTGGTCTTTCAGATCTCCCTGCTGACAGTATCGTCATTGCTGGGCAAAAAAATAATTATGTATTAACTCAAGGTGGTACACGATTTGCCAAAGTCATTACAGGGCTTGACCCAAAACTGACCCAAATTGATAGAGAACTTACCTTTTATTCAGCAAAGAATGATGGTGAGTTTGCAGGAACGCTTCCGTTGCGCTATATCAAACTTTCTGAAGATGTGACCAAGCAAGACCGTGAGTTTTTCATTGAAAATGGTGCGGAAGAATGTACAACCTCAAGTGACCAACGATTAAAAGCACAACGTTTCTGCTTTAATATTGCCTTGTCAGGTCGTATTTATCCACCTGCTTCAAACATTGCATCCCTAAAAGCATTAAGCAAACCCTATCAAGTCAGTATTTATACAACTGAACAGGTAACAGATTACTCAAAAGCAGGAAGTAAAACAGCAGATAAATTGGTGCTTTTCCCATTCGCAGTCGCTTTTGATGTCGTCACTTTACCGTTCCAAGCGATACATAAAATTTTTGATTGAACTTTATCATAAACCATAACTTTGATCGTGTTCTTGTAAGTGATAGGTCTGATAAAAAACTAAATTTTCGTTCTCAGTGAAAATTTAGTTTTTTATGGCTGGCAAAATTCTATAAAAACCCCACTAAAATTTGAGCTTTACACATAGCAATCCAGATGCACTCCCCCCAATTTAATATATTTTTCAAAACGTGGCTGGCTCAAATAAACCAATTTAACACTTGAGCTTCGAGTCAACTCCAATCTTAGAATCAAATTTAACTCAATCAACAAAGAGGTTGTTTTATGCAGATTCTATATAGCAAAGGGTACATGCGATTAAGCATAAGTTTTATTTTATTGGCGCTGTTAATCACGACTTCCATCATGCCCACTAAACATGTTCGTATAGAAACCAAAATCGTGATCAATAAGCCCATTGAACAGGTGTGGGCACAATTTAAATGTGTTGATGCTTATTCAAAATGGAATACTTTATTCAATATAGAAAAATTCCCAACACAAATTGGACAACAGATCAAGGTTGATTTATATGATGAGAATGGAAAAGTAAAAATTCAAATGCAACCCGTTGTGCTCAGCTTAGAAAACTATCGTCTTGAATGGGAAGGAAAATTGTATATCAATGGATTGTTTAATGGTCGTCATCAATTCATTTTTCAGTCATTGGATGAGAATACAACTGTACTTATTCAAGCTGAAGATTTCAAAGGGCTACTTATTCCATTTTTAAATCGAGCGGTCATTCAACCAACATTACTCAATTTCAGAAAAATGAATGTATCATTTAAGACTTATGTTGAAACTTATAACTTAGATTCAAATCCATGTTCCGACACTTTTAACGAGAAAAAATAAAATGAATATTAGTCAATTTTCAAAAAAGCATGGCGTATCTCCAGATACGCTACGCTTCTACGAAGAATTAAAAATACTTGTCCCAGATCGTTTGAAAAATGGTTATAGAAACTATCAAGCGCATCATGAACAGCAGATCAAATCTATTATTGCGCTAAAAAGCATTGGTTTTAGCTTAATAGAAATCAAACATATCCTTGAGTTAAGTCAACAGCCTGCATCTGAAAACTGCAATATACTTTCCAACCAACTCATTGATGAAAAACAAGCTTTGATTCACCAACAAATACAATTGCTCGAATATGGAAAAAACACCTTGGATCATCTCAAACAATATATCAAGGAGAATAGCTTTATTGAAAATCAGCACAATATTGAAGAAATGATCGAAAACTTATATCAGTTGAGTAAACAGGCGAAAGCGCAATAATGTCATCATGTAAACACTTAACTTTTGCTAAAAACAAAGCATCAGTTAAAAGATTGACTATATTTACAGTCAAATCGCCTGATTATTCATACACATGATTCGATTTCAATCATACATAACCGATGCGCTTTATACTTTTATACAAATTATTAGAAGCTTTTAGAGATTCATTTATTTTTCACTTTTGAATAATCGATGATCTTTCTATCGTGAGATGACATGGATGTCGTCATATTAAGCGGGTGTATATGAGCAAAAACCAAGCACCGCTTTGGTTGCAGCGCAAGACTGCCGTTGAAAAAAATTGCTTGAGCAAAATAAAGCATCGCCTACGCAAAACCATTTAAACTATAGACGTAGAGGGTGGCAATGAAAGTTTTATATGATTAAACAATAAATTCATCGCATTGACTCTATTGATCAAGAGAAATATATTTTACTACATGAATTTCTTAACAGATTAACTATCTGACTATCCATCTAGCCATCTAGCCATCTAGATTGAATGATGAAATCTAGATAACAACGGCAACTCATCTCAGTTTTATTGAAAATGTGGATTCATGCTATTTGCAACAATTAATTACAACGCTTTGGATACTTTGCTTTGGCAAAAAATTAAATACGTTTCTATCCATTAAAGATAAATATTTGTTTCAATATGGATTAAAGTCAGTAAATAATTTTTGAAGAAGCATAAAATCAGAGACAAAACTGATTAAAATCGGATATATTTTCACCAAACCTTAGCCATTTGGTAAAAGTTTAAACAAATTCACAAAGTACCTGTTGTAAAAAACAACAGATTCTTTATAATTCACTCAAACAGACAAGTCTGTCTATTTAGCTGAAATAAAACCGAATGACATGTGCATTCAGAGGGTAAAAGAAATAAATATAAGAAGACGCTTAAGCATCTCATCATCTTAACGTTGATTGTGAATGCAATAAGCGTTAAGTACATAAGAAACTTATCAGCAAAGCGCGATAGCATAAAGTTATCGCGCTTTTTTATTTTAATATTCGACAGTGAAGCTTGAACATAAATTTATGCATAAGCTTCAATTCGACATAAACTGCCCTGCGAATATTCAATATTAAGAAGCGACTGCCAATTCCATTTGGATCAAAGTTTCTACTCTTTTCCAATAATCATCTAAACTCACTTGCTTGGGATCAATTTGAGCTTGAATCGTCATTCCATCAAGGATACTCGACAAAAAACCTGCCATTTGAACATCTTGTTTGATGCCTAAATGACGTAGCGCATGACTCAAATGCCCTTTTAACCATTCCTTATAATCGATTGCTGGTTGCAATGATGAAGGATATATTTTTGAAATTTCTTCAACTGCTTTTTGGAACATACAACCATTAAAATCTGCTGAATGAAACCAAGCGTTGTACCACACAAAAATAGCTTTGATATGAGATAAATAATCGTCAGGATCACACTCGGCTATAGCAGCACCTAGGGATTGTTGCAAATTATGATTTCTAGTCACTAAACACTCTTCAATCAATTTCGCTTTAGATGGGAAATACTTATAAAACGTCATTTTTGCAACGCCAGACTCACTAATAATCCGGTCTATACCAATAGAATTATAGCTATAAGAATTAAAGAGTTTCAGCGCTGTATTAATGATGTCCTCTTTTTTTGACATTTATTTTTACCCAACGTATAAAAATTTAAGATTAAAATTAAGGCATTAGCTTATAAGAGCAGCACATATATAGGCGTTACTTCACGATATGATAGGAATTATATCTTAAATTTGCAACAACATAGATTTTTTGCACAAAACAATCTTGAACAAAGGACAAGTGTCTGAAATATAAAATATTAAAATTGAGTTAATACTAGCAAATTAATTTATTTTTGACTATGATAAAAACGGTAAAATTAAAATTTCAATGCAGCATATGAACATATTCTCTTTTACGCAATCAGAACATACTCGTCTTGAGTTGCTGCAGTTCATCCAAAATTCTTTAAAACCTGAAATATGGCAACAAAATACTCAAGCTGTAAATCATCTCAAGCGACTGACACAACAACATCCTCTATTTAAACATCCAATATTAGAGCAACTTCATCAATGCCAATTTAGTTTGGATCAATTAAAATTTATCCATATCAATTATTTTACTGCTATCGTTAAAAATTTTACTGATGCTTTGAGCATGGTAATCTACCAAGCGTACAAGTTGGAACAAAACTCAAATATCTTAGAAGAAAATAGAATCGCATCAAAAATTTATGCACGTTACTTGCTGTCGCTCAACTTAATTGATGAATTGGGTTTCAATACCCATCAACTTGAACAAAGTTCAGCTGCTAAATCTCATCTGGTGTATTTCTTAAAATTAATGCAGCAGTTAGACCTAGAACCATTAGATCAAAGTAAAACTCAAATCGAAGCATATGCACTCGCCGAGTATATACAAAAACATTTGTCCTCTTATGCTGACCTTCTGCTGATTTTGGCGTGCACAGAACTACAGGTGATCAAATTTAGTGAAGCATTGCGAAACAATATGGCGATTTATAATAGCATCTATATCGAGGGCTACTATGCATGTCATGGTCTGGCTGACCAGGAGGCTTCAACACTCGCCAATGATGACAATCATCAAGATGATATTTGGACATTGCTTGCACAATGCTACTCATCAGAAAATCAACAACATCTACAGCAAATTCAGTCTGAATATTTAGCTCTGTGGAATAATTTTTGGAGCAAAATGAAAATTTGTACTGCAACAATTTAATGTTTTTCATCAGCCAAATTTTATCTAACATGTTTAATTGGCATCATTTGCTGGCACTGCGATCATATTTTGCGGTATGGCGCCATGAATACCAACGATATTAAGGATGAACAGGATATTTCTTTAAAACGACAGCAGTAAAATCAAAGTGAGGCTTTATTAGCAAAACTTGCACTATTACGATTGAGTGAAAATTTCTCAGTCGATATTCCTTCAGAATCCCACCTCAACCAAAACAAAAATCATCAATATTTTTCACTTCGATCCACGTTTCTCAATCAAGATGCGCTTTTCATACATATCCGAGCCGAAGTTCTTATCCCCTACCTCTATACTTTAATTTAACGCGACTCTAAAGCTGGTTGTGAGGCAGTATGTTGTTTACGTTCTTGATTCGCTTTTTTAATCACCTGATATCCACCCGTTAACCCTAAAGTTGCCATAATCACTGCGACAATCAAATCAGGGAGCATACTTCCCGTACCAAATACACCGATTGCAGCAAAAATTACCGCAACATTCCCAATCGCATCATTGCGGCTACACAACCAAACAGATTGCATGTTTGAGTCCCCATCTCTAAATGCATAAAGTACAACTGCTGAAATCACATTGGCAATAAGAGCAAGGACACCAATAACGCCCATTGTGATTGCTTCGGGCGGAATCCCCTGTATATATGCATAAATAGTTTTTGCAATTACCACAAATCCAAAAATTGCCATGATTGCGCCTTTAAATAATGCAACCGTTGCCCGCCAATACAAACTTGCCCCTAAAACAGCCAAAGAAACTGCATAATTGACAGCATCACCAAAGAAGTCGAGTGAATCAGCCCATAGTGCTGAAGAGTGTGCATAAGCACCGCCTATAAGCTCGACAAAAAACATGGCTAGATTAATAAATAAAGCAATCCACAAAGCCGTTCTAAACTTACTATTCGGTTTTTGTGGTGCAGGTTCATGACTACATGTACACGCCATGACATATCTCCTGAGTGAAATATCAGTTGTTGATTTGTCTTTGCACAAGCAACCTCATGATCTTTTTTTTAATGCAATTGCAAGAGCGGTATAGACAATAATCAAATTAAGCTATACTGCTATTTAAAACTATGGAGTAAGTCCAAGGTCAAGCAAAAAATAGAGGAATAATCATGCAGCAGTATTTAATCAGTGATCTTGCAAAAAAAACTCAGCTTTCAACTGATACTGTACGTTTTTATGAAAAAAAACAGCTCATTCAGTCCAGCTATCGCGCAGAAAACAATTATAAATACTATGATGAAGATTGCTTAAAACGACTGATTTTTATCAAACGCTGTCGTTCATTGGACATGACCTTACATGAAATTACCCAACTTTTAGAACAAATTCAGCATCCTGAACAGGATTGTAAAGTGATCGATCAATTGATCGAAGAACATATTCAACATGTCGAAACGCGTATTCATGAATTGCAAAATTTTAAATCTCAATTACAACAATTACGTCAGTCCTGCTCATTAAATACCACCATTGATCACTGTCAAATCATCAAAAAACTAGAAGCCTCAGAATAATTGATTTACCCCGATTATTCGCTCAGTCCCATGTTTCATTGAGTTCTGATTTATTGATTTTTTTGAAATACTGTTTTATGTAATTTCAACGATACCCCGACCAATAAAATCAGAACTGGAACTTCTACCAATGGACCAATGATCGTTGTAAAGGCAACAGGCGATGCCAAACCAAAGGTGGCAATCGCAACCGCTAGCGCTAATTCAAAATTATTGCCTGCAGCCGTAAATGAAATAGCCGTTGTTTTGGCATAATCATTTCCTATCCATTTACTCATAAAAAAGCTTAGGAAAAACATCAGTACAAAATACATAACCAATGGAATAGCAATCCGCAATACATCTAAAGGAAGACTAATCACATCAGCCCCTTTTAAGCTGAACATTGCCACAATGGTAAACAACAATGCCAGTAAACTGATTGGGCTGATTTTAGGGATGAAAATATTTGTATACCAATCCAACCCCTTCATTTTGACCAGTATCGTACGACTCAAAAAACCCAAAAGAAATGGAATGCCCAAATAGACTAAAACAGCATGAGTAATGGTCCAAAAACCGACGTCAATGAATTTAGCTTCTACACCAAAATACGGAGGTAAAATACCTAGAAACAACCAAGCATAGCTACTAAAAAAGAGAATTTGAAAAATGCTATTGAAAGCAACCAAAGCCGCAACGTACTGATTGTCTCCGCCAGCCAAATTATTCCATACCAGCACCATGGCAATACAGCGCGCCAGTCCAATCAGGATCAAACCCGTCATATATTCAGGATACTGATGTAAAAAAATAATGGCTAAAACAAACATCAAACACGGTGCAATCAACCAATTTTGCAATAAAGATAAAAGCAGTGTTCGCTTGTCCTTAAATACCTGTGGTAGCGTTTTATAATCCACTTTGGCAAGTGGTGGGTACATCATTAAAATGAGACCCATCGCAATCGGAATATTGACTGAATCTAAACTTAAATGATTTAAATTTGTCGATACCTGCGGGAAAAATATGCCAATAGCAATTCCGAATGCCATAGCCATAAAAATCCATAATGTCAGATGTCGATCAAGAAAAGACATTTTCGAAGTCTGCTGGGTGAAACGCATCATGATTTACTCACAGCAATGACTAATATTCATCAGACCTGAATGTTTTTCTATCAGGTTGTGATTTGCCATGGTGATAATATTTAATATTTGATTCGCCCAATCAGGAAGTTCAGGATTCAATCGATAATACACCCATTGCCCTTTTCGTTGATCCAATACAATTGATAGATTTCTCAACAAAGCCAAGTGTCTTGAAATCTTAGGTTGACTTAAATTCAAGACCTCTGTGATTTCACATACACAAACACTGTCTTTTGCCACCAACATTTTTAAAATATCTAGACGTGTCGGGTCAGATAAGCATTTAAAGAAATCTGTTTGATGCATAACGATTGCTCAATTTATTCATTCACCATATTCAGTATTGCGAATATACGCATATCCATATATAAATACAAGATCACAAATCACTATGGCGCCTTAAAATCTATGTCATCTCAAATTAAAATTTATCACAATCCTGACTGTGGGACTTCCCGCAATACTCTTGCGCTGATTCGCAATGCGGGAATAGAGCCAGAAATCATTGAGTATTTAAATCATCCACCCAGCAAACAACAGTTGATTCAGCTCATCCAACGATCGGGTTTATCTATCAAAGATGTACTACGTAAAAATGTTGAAGTTTACACAGTTTTAAATTTAGAACGACAACAATACAATGATGATCAGCTCATCGAGCTCATGCTGCAACACCCTATTCTGATTAATCGTCCTTTCGTCGTCACTGAATTAGGTGTTCGTTTATGCCGTCCTTCTGAAATGGTTTTAGATATATTATCTGCCCCACAATTACATCCATTTTCTAAAGAAGATGGTGAAATTATTATCAATCAAGCATTAAAAAGAGTGAAATAATTCTTATCGACCTGCATAAAAGAAATATAAATTAAACATAAATGATTGAATTAATTTATTTTTAACTGCAAATCAACCTAATAATCCTGAGTGTTTTACTAGGTTGAATCTTATTTTTAAACCCTTACAATAAAACCATATTTTTAGTATGCCTTTAGATTTTTATGCGCATCTCTCACATTACAGAACTTCTCTCTCCAGCAGGTTCACTGAAAAATATGCGTTATGCATTTGCCTACGGTGCAGATGCTGTATATGCAGGTCAACCTCGCTATAGTTTAAGAGTTCGTAATAATGAATTTGATCATGCCAATTTAAAAATTGGAATTTCCGAAGCACATGCGTTGGGTAAAAAATTTTATGTTGTGGTCAATATCCAACCGCATAATGCTAAATTAAAAAACTTCATTCGCGACCTTACACCTGTCATTGAAATGCAACCTGACGCGCTCATCATGTCGGATCCAGGCTTGATTATGATGGTTCGAGAGAACTTTCCACAGATGCCGATTCATCTATCTGTACAAGCAAATGCAGTCAATTGGGCAACAGTGAAGTTTTGGAAAAATATGGGACTCACTCGTGTAATTTTGTCACGTGAGTTATCTATCGAAGAAATTGAGGAAATTAAGCAGAATGTACCCGATATGGAAATTGAAGTTTTCGTACATGGTGCACTCTGTATGGCTTATTCCGGTCGTTGCTTACTTTCAGGCTATATGAATAAACGTGATGCAAATCAAGGCGCTTGCACCAATGCATGTCGCTGGGAGTACAATATTCACGAAGCAGCAGAAGATGCATCTGGGGATGTCATTCCAGTCCAATCACTGGAGACAGCATCAGTATGTTGCAACAATAAAGATGCCGACGAGCAACACGCCATACAACAACATCAATTTGGCGAGCCGGTTTTATTACAACGTCATGAAGAAGATATGTTTGCTGCTGAAGAAGATCAGCATGGCACCTACTTCATGAATTCTAAAGACTTACGTGCCGTTCAACATGTAGATCGCTTAACCAAGATGGGCATCCATTCTTTAAAAATTGAAGGACGCACCAAATCTTACTTTTATTGCGCAAGAACGGCGCAAATCTATCGTAAAGCAATTGATGATGCACAACTGGGTAAACCGTTTGACTGGGCGTTGATGACACAACTCGAAGGTTTAGCAAATCGTGGTTATACCGAAGGTTTTTTACGCAGACATGTGCATGCTGAATATCAAAATTATGAAACGGGCTCATCTCGTTTTGACCATCAACAATTTGTGGGCGAAGTGCTAGAAAGAAATGAGGATTACATCAAAATTGATGTAAAAAATCGCTTTGTAGTCGGAGACTCACTGGAGCTGATGACAACATCGGGCAATATCACCTTTACGCTTAATCAGATATTGGACAAAAAGAGACAGCCTATTGTGGATGCAAAAGGATCTGGGCATATTGTCGAAATCCCAATCCCTGCGGATGTTGATATGCAATATGCTTTATTAATTAGAAACTTACCTAATTCAACTGCTGATATTTCAGCGTCATCATTGGCTTACCAAGCAGTATAGGATATCAAAATGGCTTTAATGATTACTGATAAATGCATCAATTGTGATATGTGCGTTGCAGAATGCCCCAATCAAGCAATTTTTGAGGGTCAGGATATTTATGAAATCGATAGCGAACGTTGTACAGAATGCGTTGGATTTTATGATCGCCAAACTTGTGTAGATGTTTGTCCTATTGAATGCATCGTTCAAAATCCTGAGCACATTGAAAGCCAAGCGCAATTGTTAAATCGTTTTCATTATCTAAGTTTCTTTGGATAGAAAGTTTTTTTAACAAGTGCTGATCTTGGAACGTATTTTGCTTTATCAATATATCAGCAAATAACAACAACAATAAACAACATGGAATTGGGCAGTGGCAGCGCAGCTCATTAACAGGGTAAAACAATAAAATTAAGGAGAAGCCAAAGTGTATTTGGGGAACACTTTGGCTTTTTCTTATTGAATTAGTCCAAATAATCTTGTGAAAATTTCTCTCTGCACCATCTTTTGACCTCTTCAACAACAAAATCTGCGTTAGGCAATGTCAATAAATAATAGTTCCATGCTGTTTCAATATGTTCAGAAACAATTTTCATACGTCCGTGCTTTAAGTCATTGGCAATTGCGGTACGACTTAATAATGCCACACCCTGCCCTGACAATACCGCCTGAATTGCATGACTTTCCTGCGTATAAAACACTTGTGGTTGTCCTGCATGTATATGCAAACCTTGTTTTTCAAACCATTTTTGCCAATTAACACGATTGGGGCAATATTCATCTCCCCAAGTGAAGTGAATCAATGGTACGCTTGACCAATCCATTGATTCTATATCTAAAGAAGCATATCCAACAGCAACATATTCATCCGTTGCAAGAAATTCAGCATTGACATGTTGATAGCCTCCAGAACCATAACGAATCGCTAAATCATATAAACCAGAAGCCATATTGACCAAATCATAACTTGCATGCACCCGAAACATAATATTGGGGAAACGCTGTTGCAATTCGGGCAAATGCGGAATGATCCACTCACTTGCAAAAGATGGTGTCGTTGTGATGGTGAAAAGTCGTTGCTTATGCTGTTCAAGTTGATGTAGAGCAAATTGAATCTGCTCAAATCCAGACCGCACATGCTTCAACAAATAAGCCCCTTCAGGTGTCAGCGTAATTGATCTTGTGCGTCGTTCAAATAATTGTAAATTCAATTGCTGTTCTAGCTTTTTGATGCGATGGCTTAAAGCCGTTGGCGTTAAAAAGAGCTGATCTGCTGCTTTCTTAAAGCTCAGTTCTTCTGCGACATATTGAAAAGCCAACAATTGTTCGAGTGTATTGTGTAAAGCCATGAAATCACATGCATAGATGAATTTAATTCATTTATAACATGTATTTTTATCGTTTGTCGTTTTTTTCAAATTAAATAAAAATCATAATGAATACATCAACAACAGCGTATTAATATGACGAATATACTTAAAATAGACACCAGTTTAAGAAGTGGTATTTCTGGAACACACCCACATGGTTCTTTAAGCAGACGTTTGACGGAATTATTTATTCAACAATGGCGTGAAAATGATTCATCTATTGATATTAAGTATCGTGATTTAGGACAAGATCCCATACCTTATATTGATGAAGAATGGATCATTTCAGAATTCGGCTATGCAGAATCCGAAGAAAAAGCACAACAACGCTTAAAACTCAGTGATGAACTGATTGAAGAAATACAATGGGCGGATGTAATTGTACTGGGCGTACCCATGTATAACTTTGGACCTCCTGCTCATCTAAAAGCCTATATTGATCATCTTGTGCGTATGAATAAAACCTATTCTTTTGATATCACCCAAGCACAGCCATATTCAGGTCGGATCGATGATCAAAAAAATCTGGTACTTCTTTCTGCTCGTGGTGGACATGATTTTGATTCAGCTGATGCGCCTTTTGCCAACCATGTAGAGCCTGCTATAAAAACAGCATTTAATTTTATCGGGATCAAAAAAATTCATGAAATCGCCATTGAGTATCAAGAATATGGCGGCACGTTGCTAGAAAACTCTATCCTTACTGCTGAAGAAAAAACCCGAACACTCGTTAAAAATCTACAGACAAAAACAACCCCATAAAGTCATTCAACATTTATGACAAAAAAAGGAATTGAGCTGTTAGCAACTCAATTCCTATCAAGGGTAAAGCCATCAGTTTAACAGTGCTAAAGTCAGTATCATCGAGACTATGCTGACTTTACACTTCAAAATTGTTCAAGTCATTATTGACCTGAACGAATAATATAATCAAATGCAGATAAAGAAGCTTTTGCACCTTCACCAGCGGCAATGATGATTTGTTTATAAGGTACGGTTGTACAGTCACCTGCAGCAAAGACACCTTTCACATTGGTTTCATTGCGATCATTCACCACAATTTCATTTCGATTAGAAAGTTCTACAGCAGTTTCTTTTAGGAAATCTGTATTTGGTAATAAGCCAATTTGTACGAAGATTCCTGCAAGTTCAAGGGTATGAAGTTCATCAGTGGCACGATCTTTATATTTCAAGCCTGTCACGACAGAACCATCACCAATCACCTCCGTAGAAAGTGCATTCATGATCACTGTAGTATTTGGCAAGCTATTGAGCTTATCTTGAAGTACTTGGTCAGCACGTAGTTTAGTATCAAACTCGATCAAGGTAACATGCTCAACAATACCCGCAAGGTCAATCGCTGCTTCAACACCAGAGTTACCACCACCAATCACAGCCACTTTTTTACCTTTAAACAGCGGACCATCACAGTGTGGGCAGTATGCAACACCACGTGTTTTATACTCTTTCTCGCCAGGTACATTCATTTCTCTCCAACGTGCACCTGTTGATAAGATGACTGTTTTTGATTCAAGTTTTGCACCATTCTCAAGTTCTACTTCGACCAAGCCATTGGCTGTTTGATCCGCACCTACAATATTTTTCACTTTTTGTAAGTTCATGATGTCTACACCGTACTCACGTACATGTGTTTCCATATCAGAACCAAACTTTGGACCTTGAGTTTTCTGAACTGAAATAAAGTTTTCAATATCCATGGTATCCATAACCTGACCACCAAAGCGCTCAGAAACAATACCTGTACGAATCCCTTTACGTGCAGCATATACCGCAGATGTTGCACCAGCAGGTCCACCACCAATCACCAATACATCAAACGCGTCTTTAGCATTCAGCTTTTCAGCATCTTTAGCCGCAGCACCGCTGTCTAATTTCGCAACGATTTCTTCCAAAGTCATACGACCTTGACCAATATGTTCGCCATTTTGGAAAACCATTGGGACAGCTAAAATTTTGCGTTCTTCAACTTCATCTTGGAAGAATGCACCATCAATCATGGTTGCAGTCGTACCAGGGTTATTAATCGCAATTAAGTTCAATGCTTGAACAACATCTGGACAGTTATGACAACTTAAAGAAACAAACACATCAAAGTTTGCTGTAAGGTTCAAGCCTTTCACTTGCGCCAAAACTTCATCAGAAACTTTTGGTGCATAACCAGAAACTTGTAACAAAGCCAAGATCAGTGAAGTGAACTCATGTCCCATTGGCAAGCCAGCGAAGAATACACGTGGTTGCTCACCTACTTTTGCGATACCAAAGCTAGGTTTACGCTCATTTTGACCATCAAAACGAGCTGTGACTTGATCTGAAAGTGCCGCAATTTCTGTTACCAACTCTTTAATTTTATCTGATTTCTCAGAACCATTTAAAGAAGCAACAATTTCAATTGGGCTTTCAAGGCGCTCTAACAAAGTTTTTAATTGAGCAGAAGTATTTGTATCTAACATGCTAACAATCTCCAAGGGAGTAAATTTCTTTCGTTGAATGTATATTACGTCTATTTAAAAAATAGATAAAACAGTTTGTTTTCATTAAATCAATCGGTTTTTTAGTTTAACCTTTATCTGTTTAATATGCATCATTGCTTCCCCCCTTATCATACTTAAATTTTTAAATTCCTTTTCTATATCGGGGCATTGTCGATAAAATCAATCGAAATCATTGCAACCTCGAAACTTAAAATTAAATTAATTTTCAATAAAAATAATATTTCTTCGACCATCTTTCTACAAAAAAACGTGCGCGACGATTGCACAAAGTTTTAAGCTAAATTGATGTTGTCGTTTCTCCTATTAAGTACAACAACGTGTACTTAATCACAATTTCTAAATACATCAGTGATGAGGTAAAACAATGAAAATAGAGTTCGTATTCGATATCGTCTATCCAATGAGCTATGTTGCGTTTGAAAAACTTAAACAGCATTGGAATCAGCCTACGGCGAAAAAAATCGAATTATTACCTGTGCAAGTTTTACCAGAAATTCCGGAACAAGGCCTCGATATTTACCAATATTTGACTGAAAAATACGGAACTAAAGAGGCAAATCGTAAACTCGATATGGCAAAATTTGCTGCATATAGTCAAGACTTAACCGTTGATATTGAGCATATGAAACGTATGCCCAATAGTCGCTTGGCGCATCAGGCAATTTTAGCTTTAGATAATGTCTTTGATCAATTCGCTTTAACCCAAGCTTTATTTCACGCTATATTTGCGCATGGTAAAGACATTGCTAATCCTGAAGTGTTGAAACAAGTCATTGAAGGTATGGGGCTGGATGGCAATAAGGTACTACGTTCAATTCAGCATAAAGAAGTTGCGGATAAACAGGCTGAAATTACCCATTATGTACAGAGCTTTGGTAAGCACCCAACCCCTTACTATTTAGTTGATGGTGAAATTTGGGATAAAACTTTCGATACACTTGAACTCAAGGAACTCATTACCCAACGAGCAAAAGATGTAGCTTAGTTAATTCCAATCACACCATAAAAAGCACTTTTCATCAAAGTGAAAAGTGCTTTTTATTCACTTGAAATCCGAGATATTACAGTTACAACATTAACTCATCCGATGACCGATCCGCTGTAAACGTTTGCTCATCCGATAAGCAATCAAATAGAAGAATAACCCTAACACTAAGCCAATTGCCCCAATTCCCCATAATATCTTTTCGACAATATTAGACCAAAAATTTGCACGATTTATTTGAACTTCAACGCCTTTGGCAAGTGGTGAAACCGCTTGATCAAATACTTGATGTTGAATCGTCCATAACTGTTCTGGCTTAAATCCATATTCTAAGAATTGAGGATCGCCTTGCTCTGCTTTGATGAGCTTTTCTGCATAGACTGTTGCAACCACTTGATCTACAGGTTTGTGCATTAATGCGGTCTGTGCCAATAAATAATTTTGTACAGGCTCTGGCAATTCAGATTTATTGAGATATTGGTAAATATTACTGTGTTGAATATTTTGATCATAACGAACAAAAGCTTTAAGTTCTTTATCACCCTCATCTTTTAGATCATATTGTACATAAGTCAAACCCGACCATATCACAATAAAAGCGATAAGCCATGCAACAAATTTGAGTATAAATGATTGAAAACGAATCAAGAATAATCGTAACTTTTTAAGTAATTTAATGACAAAAAATGCCCCAATAAAAGAAACGATCAATTTTAAAATTAACCAACCCAACCATGAAAAAGCGTTCATCAAATAATCAGGTTGATAAATTGCGTCTCTTAATTGCTGATCAACCATATAAGGCAGATGCAATTGATGCACATGTTGAGCCACCCCAAACATGTTAAAGACCCATTCCTGCTGAAAAAATAAAGAAATCAAACTTGCTACACCAACAGCGGACAGTACCACTGCTGCTGCCGTAAGATTCCACTTACGGCGTTGCAACATTTTTAATCCATGTTCTATTTGCTGAATATCTACAGCATGTTGATTTTTTTCAGTCAAGTATTACACCTTTATTCAAGACATCAATGAGCACATTTAAGATTGATTTCAAGATTGCTGCGCAGTATTGTCCAAGACCAACTGCTGTAAGTTCGACTGCAAAGCTTTGATTCGGGTTGAAGCCTCTTCACGTTTTTGCATGCCCTCTTTTTGGATCTGAATCACATCATTCACTGTTTTAATGAGGGTATTTTGAACATGTTCAAGTGTTTCAATATCAATCACTGAACGTTGATTGGCTTTGGCTGTATCTACTGAATTTTGATGGAGCAAATCGGCATTGCGTTTTAACAGCTCATTGGTCGCATCATCAATCGTATTGGCAAGTTGTACGCTGTTGCGTTGTTCATTTAAAGAAATCGCTAAACTAATTTGGTTTTTCCATGCTGGTAATGTGATGTTTTTAATGGCGTAGAATTTGTCAACCAACATCATATTATTTGACTGAATGATTCGAATCATAGGCAAAGTTTGCATCGCAGATTGTTGCAAAACTTGCAAATCACTGACTCTTTTTTCTAAATTATTGGCTAAATGATTGAGGTCATAAACACGTTGATTGGTTTTTTGATCTTGTTCTTGTGCAGATAAATAGGCAATCTCTTGTTGTACTTCCTCTTGCTTAATCCGCCCAGCTGCAATATAAATCCCCAATTGACGATATTCTTCCTGTACACCGTTAAACATACGGTCCAAGGTATCTACACGTGCTTTTAAACCCGTTTGCGAAGTTTCAATTTCTTTAACCAGTGAATCAATTTGTTCTTTGGTGGTATTAAAATGTTGGTCAAAACTTTGTTTTGCGCCTTTAAACTTATTTAAAAGACTGCCAATAAATCCTGAACTTTTTGATTGGTTCAAAATACTCGATGTGTTGAGCTGTTGTGCAACTTGTACCACTTCATTCAACTTTTGCCCAGTCACATCGAGGTCTTTATTTTTAACCAGATTCAATAATTCATCAGTATAAGAGGAGGTCTTGCTTGCAATATTTTTTCCATACTCAGCAACTGCTGCATGGTTAATATTTGCCAAGTCTTTATGGGCATTAACAACCTCATTAAAATCCTCTGTATTTAAACCAATCTCTTTGAGATTCAATTGTTCAAATTTTTGGATTTCTAGTGGAGAATTTGATTCTGTTGTTTTTGCTGTCATAGAATCTGCTTGTGTTGTTAATGGTTGCTGATTCGATTCGCTCATAGATCTACCCTATTTATTTTCTAATGATTTCTTTAAAGATTGAATTAATTTATCACGACTTTTATCAAGTTCTTCAGTCGTCACCAAAGAATTTTGTGCACTACTCTGTTTCACATGATACTGCCATGCAGGAATTAAGACGTGTTGCGCTTCATTAAAACGATCCAATAATGTTAAGGAAAGTTGTTGCGTTAACTGCATCTGTGCCAATGCAATATCATTACTGGCTTGTAAAGTCTGCAAAGTGTTGATCTTTTTTGACAAACGCTCGGAAAAATTATCCAAAGGATGACGTTGTTGCACAAACACAGGATATTCATCTAAAAATTCCTGTGCTGCACGAATATATTTTGCCATTTGCTCTCTTAGACCATTGGCTTGTTGAAAACGAGATTCTGACTTTTGAATTTCAACTTGCAATCGTTGGCTTAATTGTTTGGCTTCATCAATTGAGCTCTCTAAATCTCTTAAATACTTTACTTGACCAACACTAAACTCTAAATCTAAGCCCAACCATTTTTGTATGGCGTTGAATTTTCTTTGGTTCAACTTTTTCTTTGATGCTGATAACTGCTCAATAATTTGCGCAATAATTTGACTTAACTTTTGTGTCAAATTCGGATCAATACTTTTTAACAGTACCGACTGTGCTTGGATTAATTGATCCGCATACAAATTGAGTCGGGTTTGATTATCCAACAATGGAACGAGGTCATTACGTTTAATTGAAAGCAATTCATCAGCATTACAAGAAATCTGTTCAAGTGGAGTGAGTACAGTAAATTGTTTCATATCAGTTCAAAATGAATAATTTTTCAATGATTTAAGGGCAATCATCAGACTCACCCTGTCTAATTAAAACTTATAATACAAATTCAGCTTAAAGCCTAACTAAATAGCAAAAAATATACAGATATAAAAAAAACCAGCTTCGAAAAGCTGGTTTTATAAACCTCAATTGTTATTTCGCTTGTTTATGCATCTGATAGCGACGATACCCGACCAATCCAAACAAACCAAATAAACTCACCCATCCAAACGCCCCACCACCACTGACACGTGGACTGCCTGGTGCTGTTCCTGAGTTTTGCAATTTCACTGTCGCTGAATTTGAAATTTTCCCATCAGCATCATACACATAGTAAGTAAAATTATAACTGAATGGATCAAGTGTACTTCTGAGTTGGATATGGACCTTACCGCTATAACAGGTATATTTACCGTCATCGCCAGGACATGGTCCACTACGGTCTGATGTAATCACTACAGGGTCAATGGTATTTGCAATTCGAATAGGCAGCTCAATCCCTTCTGGATTGACATAGAATTTTGGTTTATTCGGTTTTGCTGTTAAGGCTGCAACATTTCCATCACCGTCATCATTGGCATATTGCAGTAAATCAACATCCAATGGTTTGGTTGAACCATATTCAATATTCAATGTTGCGTCTTTAGCGATTGGTGCAATATTGGTAAAGCTTCCAATGATATATGCAGAAGATTTTATGCTTGGATCTGCAATTAATTGCAACTGATAACTACAGAATTCATTATCACCTGATGGTGTAACATTATCATTGATACGCCATAACATGATTCTCTTCAGATTTGGATTCCATTCACATTTAAAGTTTGGATCTTCTTTGCCTACAAATACCTTTTTATCATTCAATGTGCCCACACCAAGCGCTTTTACAGTTACTGTATAATTATCTGTATTTAAATGTTTTACCAGACGTGTATCTTGACCAGTAGCATCTTTTGTTACGATCTCGGCAGGCAGATTCGCGGCAAAAGGATCCACAAATATTGTCCGATATTTCTGCTCAGATTTGGTGTATTTGATTAAGTTACTGTACGTCTCAGACTGTATTTTATAAAAAGGAATATAGTCTTTATTGGTCGCTGGATCTTCCAATAACTTATTATAATTATCCAGTACAGTTTGATAAGAGTTCAACATCTCTACGACAGAACTATTGGTTGCGCTAAGATTATTTGCCGTTAAGCGTAAAACTTCAGTTGAGCCAATATCACAAGAGTTGGCAACATCATTTTCACCATTCGAATTTTCTGCAATGACACGAGTTACACCACGCTGATCTTTACCACTACAGCCTGTATAACCGATATCCACCAAATCTTTATCTGTCCCTAAGTTTTTAGGAAAATACATTGGCATAAAACCAGTAGATTCACTAGGTGGCTCAAGCTCATTTAAAAGTGTTGAGAAGTTAATATTGCTGACATCAAAGGTCTTATCTTTACCATCTTTAACAACCTCTTCTGCAACTTCGCATTGATCATTTCCAGCAGACATTGTCAAAGCATTATAGTTCAATACAACACCTGATTTTTCAACCTTGCTGACATCACCATCTGCATAACGACAAGACTTGCCAGTATTGTAGGCCAATATATTATTACTTAATGCTTTTATTCCATTAAAACCATATAACAATGTTGACCATGCTGTATTTCTAACAATGGTATTGCTCACTAAACTTAATGCAGAATTATCACTCAAATTCACCTTTCCTTGCGGGGTCGTTTGCGTGAATTGAATAATGCTGCCTTGATTTGAATTTGCTATGTTGTTGCTAATGGTATTGGCGGTAAATGTAACCGAAGGTTGTCCACAAAAGCTAAACATACTTAGGCTATTTTCAGATCCATTTCTCAGAAAACTTGCATAGTTTATTCCAATGGTACGTGTCGTAAATCCCAAATTATCTGAGCACGTCATCCCAAGTACACTGCCTTGGTCCGCACTATTTCCATCAAAAACGCCATAATTTATATTGAGTGAACTGGTCACATCATTTAAATAAATCGCACCACCAACTTTTGCCTTGGAATTCAGGACAGTGACATTATTTAAAGTCAGTGCTCCACCTGCATAAATTGCCCCACCAACGCTGTAATTACTGTCACCTAAACTTGAACCATCTTTTAAAATTAAATCATTGAGCACTAAGCCTGGTTTATTTTCATAGATGGTATTAAAAATACGTGAATTGCCTTGACCAGAAATTGTGGTTTTGATTGGCGTTGCCGCAGGAAATTGGTTGGTGAGTACATCAGGGCGACTGTAGTCTCCTGGTTCTTTCCCAACGATAGAGACATCAGAATTTGGTCTTAACTCTTTGTTTAACTTATACTCACCTGCTTCTAACTGAATCACGTTCGGCACTGTTGAATATATTTGCCCAGCACTACAGCCACCATAAGCTTTGTGTATGGCAGCAGCGTGCAATGCTTCTCTCAAAGAACACTTGTCAGGATTTGTCCCATCTTCATCATCAAAAGTCGTGACATAAATCGTTTTATCTTCTGCCGCCATTAATGACATGGTCGACAATATAACAAGTGTCAGAAATCCTTTTTTATAGTTTTTCATCGTCAATCCCTTACTTATTTTTTAAACGTCTATAACCAGCTAATCCAATAAGACCTACGATAGAGAAAAACCCTAAACTTCCGCCAGATGTTTTGACTTTATAATCTTTAAAATCATCAGGTTTTCTTTGTACAACTCGTGCAGGTATCGTGATATAAGGGTTATCTGATTTATTAAAACTTGTTGTGGATGTCACTACACTAATTTTAAATTCATCTGAACCTTGCCAATTCCCATTCGGGGTATAAACCAGATCACCCGCTTGATCAATCACTAAGCTACCCTTAGACGGTGTATTGGTTTGCACTGTTTTAAGACAACCGATTTGCCATGGTTTACCATTGTCATCCACATCTCGATTGAAGATCTGTTTACATTTTTCAGGGCTCACCAACTCCCCATCTTGCAACTGATCAGCAATGGAAAATTTAGCTTTTTCACCATACAGAATGTCTTGTCCAACGAGAGATATATTACTCGTGTCAATCACCAATTCAACTGAACCACGATCACACAATTCAGCATTTATGTCTCTATTCTTGCCACGCTGGTCAGTTGCTGAGCATGACAATATTTTATCTTGTACAGCAGGTCCATGATTAATAATCAACGAGTCTTCTGCTGAATTATAGCTCGGTAAAATTCTTGGTAAAAAATATCCTAAGGCAATCGTAGGAGACTCTGCAAAAGGACACAAAATACCATTGCTACTATAGTCACATTTACCTTCAGTTGTTGCGCCTGCAATCAGTTGAGCATTCCCCATTGCAGTCGATTTAAACCCAGCACAGCCTGATGAGTAGAGGTTATTACTGATTTGCTCAGCTTCTCCACCAGCCACCACAGTACAATCTTGTGTCCCATTTTGCGCAATAATACTATTGGCAACATAACCCTTCTTCTGCGGTGCATTCACAATCAACCCCATACTATTTAAAATCATGGTGATGTTATTAACTTGCATCGCATCATAAATTTTAATCACATAGCCTTTATTGTTAAAAATCGTGCTGTTTACGACTCCAAACAAAACAGAAGCACCTATCGCTTTTAATGCATCTTCTGAAAATTGATTTTGTGTTTCAAAATTTGAACTGCTACTGTTGCTTGTTTCATTGTCTCGAATCAATGATTGAGAAATAACAAATGATGGCAGTTCAGTATAAATGACGCCTCCCTCTGCTGCCTTATTGCCTTTAATTAAAGTTTTTGACAATACCACAGAACTGAGCGCGGTATTTGCGCTATATATACCCGCATTATAAATTGCGCCACCTTGTCGGGCAGAACCATCTAAAAGCTGACCGTTACTGATACCCAACGATTCTTTGTTATAAATCAAACCACCTTGATCCGCACAATTCGACTGCCCGCATCCTTTTAAAGTGATCTCATCAAAAGCAACACTAAGCATTGCAGGAGGAGTGGTTGCGTTTGGATCAACTGCTTTTTCAATTCGAAATAAACGGTCTTTACCTACCATTTTAATGATGGCATTTCTTCGTCCAACAATAGACTCAGTATCATTAACATTGGTTTGATAATCGGAGCCAAATGCCACATCTTTTAAAATATGAATTTGCTTTGTCAGTGAATATTCTTTATTTGCCTGCAACATAATTTTTGCTGTTGCATCTTTACCACCACATCCGTTATAGCCAGCTTCAGGCATGCCCTGATTGACGTATTCAACTGCTTCCCTTAATGAACACTGATCGTCTGCTTTTACAATATCATCTGTTGTAGTGACAGTAATATTTGCACTGAATGCATGACCAGTAATACATAATAATCCTAAGCCTATGCCCCGTTTGAGCATTATAGTCTCCTTGATTTCTTTTAATTATTTCTTATTAGCCAGCATAATGCTTTGCTATCAGTCCTTTTTGCGTACTTTGTCACAGCTAATAAAAATTCTCAAGAATTTTTATTTATACGCTGTCGATCACATATCAGATTAAATATAGATCAAAAATCACTATAAAATACAAATAATTATTGTCTATACTCATCAATCAATGCATAGAGTTGTCTTAGTGTCGCATGAGATAATTTAGTTTTCTCACCCTTCAATAATTTTTCTAGTTGATCAACAGATTGCAGTAGTGTACTCGTTTGATGTGGTCCATGTAATAGCAAATATTCCGTTATTTGCGGGTCAAAATGTACACCCCGACGTTCCAGAACAGAATGTAATAATGCATGACGATCTGCATAAGACTGCCCACTCGGTACTTTTACACTTACTGCTTGGGTTAAACGTGATTGTAAATCAGGAAGTTCGAGCTTTAATTCAATCGGCGCAAATCTCGATGAGAATACCAACTGCCCGCCATCTTCATTATTATTATTGATTAAATGGAAAACTGCTTTTTGCCAATGTGGCACACCACTGATCGCCTCAATATCATCTAAGGCAACCAGATCATAACTTTCAAGGGAAGTAATTGCTTCTATGGGAGCGTCCAACAACTCCAGTAAAGATACTTTTATTGCAGACTTACCAATTTCTAAATAAGAATCACAAATTGCAGAGAGTAAATGGCTTTTTCCAGTTCCAGCACCACCATAGATATAGAAACGATTCATCAAGCCCGCATGAAGCTGACGCACAGCATCAATTACAGGTCCCCAACCCGGTCCAGAAAAATCACTAATTCTGGCATCCAGTTGTGGTTCTATATCCAACTGTAATTGACGCATATATTCAAATCATTCCTAAAGTGGATTTTGATCAGTTTTAATCGATTCATCAGTATCTTGCGTGTTTTTTACTTCAATATCAAGATCAACTTGATCGCTTTCAACCGAAATTGTCTCAGAACTTCCAGTATTTTGTATGGTGACCAGTGTACTTTCTGACTTATAGAATTGACTGCGTTGATATAACTCTTTGAGATGTTTCAGTAAAACGACGATCACCGCAGCAACAGGAAGCGCAATCAACATCCCAACAAAGCCACCTAATTGCGCACCAGCAAGTACCGCAAAAACCACAGCGACTGGTGATAAACCAATTTTATCCCCAAGAAGGAAAGGTTGCAGGATGTATCCTTCGATCAATTGCCCAACACCAAATACCGCTAAAACCATCAATAAATGTTTTACATCAAGACCAAATTGGAAGAAACAGGCAATAATGGCGGCAATAATACCTACACCAAAACCCAAATACGGAATAATGCTGCATAGACCTGCAATCATCCCAATAATCAATCCGACTTCCAATCCAACCAACTGTAAGCCAACGGCATATACGATGCCCAACAAGACCATGACTAAAAATTGACCTTTGACAAAAGCTCCCAAAACACTATGACATTCAGCAACGATGTTTAGAACGCTGTTTTCATATTGGCGCGGAATAAATCCCTTCATGCTTTCTAACATGCGGTTCCAATCGAGCAAGAAATAAAATGCGATAATTGGAATTAAAACAATCGTACCGCCAATCGAAATAAAACTTAATCCAGACTGCGCGATTTTTAACGCCATCGATTGAATACTGTCTGCACTATAGTTGGTTTGTACATAGTCCATGACCACTTTAGAAATCTGGTCTGTATCAAGCTCCATGTGCTCTACATTAAAATTATTGGATAACCACGGTAAAAAAGTCGCATTCACCCAATGAATTCCAGCAGGAATACTGTCGCGCGCATAGATTAATTGTTTCCAAACCAAAGGCACCACAAACCAAATTGCCCAAGTCAGCAATACACCTATTCCGATAAATACCACTGAAATAGACAGCCAGCGTGGTAAAAATTTAGTCAGCTTTTCAACTACTGGGCTAAACAGATAAGCGACCAGAAATGCAGCGACAAATGGAATCACGACTGGTTTCAGTAAGTACAAAATCCATAGAACAAAAGCGATTGCAGCAAGAATAAAAATTCGTTTTAAAGTCCGATCATGCATCGAATCACGCCTTTTTCAAATTTAATCATTATTGAGAGTAAAATATTTTAATAAAGATAACATTTTGGCGCATAAATAACATAAGAGTTTCGTATATTCAGGTATAATCCTCGCGCGAATGCGGAGACTTCAATTATGAGCAACTCAACTTCTACCCCAAACACTGGTTTAAGCTATAAAGACGCTGGTGTCGATATTGAAGCGGGCGACGCACTTGTCGATCGAATCAAATCAGTCGCTAAACGCACAACACGCCCTGAAGTAATGGGTGGTTTAGGCGGCTTCGGTGCACTTTGCAAAATTCCTAAAGGTTATGAAGAACCAGTTCTTGTATCAGGTACAGATGGTGTCGGTACAAAACTACGTTTAGCATTAAACTTAAACCGTCATGACACAATTGGTCAAGACTTGGTTGCAATGTGTGTAAACGACCTTTTAGTGTGTGGTGCAGAACCTTTATTCTTCCTTGATTATTATGCAACAGGTCATCTCAATGTCGATGTTGCTGCAAATGTAGTGACTGGTATTGGTCAAGGCTGTGAACTTGCAGGCTGTGCTTTAGTCGGCGGTGAAACTGCTGAAATGCCAGGAATGTATGAAGGCGAAGACTATGATCTTGCAGGTTTTTCTGTAGGTGTTGTTGAAGCAAGCAAAATTATTGATGGCTCTAAAGTTAAAGCGGGTGACGTTTTGATTGGTTTAGCATCTTCTGGTGCGCACTCAAATGGTTACTCTTTGCTTCGTAAAATTCTGGATGTGAAAAACGTTGATTTAACACAAATCATTGATGGTCGCCCACTTGCAGATGTTGCAATGGAACCAACGCGTATTTATGTTAAGCCAGTTCTTGAACTTTGCAAGCAAGTTGATGTACATGCCATGGCTCATATTACCGGTGGTGGCTTACCGGGTAACTTACCACGTGTACTTCCAAACGGTGCTCAGGCTGTAATCAATGAGTCTTCATGGGAATGGCCTGAACTGTTCAAACTTTTACAACGTGAAGGTGGTGTTGAACAATTTGAGATGTACCGCACTTTCAACTGTGGCGTGGGCATGGTGATTGCCGTTGATGCGAATGATGCAGATAAAACCATTGAAGTGTTGACCGCTCAAGGCGAAAAAGCTTGGAAAATTGGTCATATTCAGGAAAATCCAGCTTCTGTTGAAGGCGCTGACGAAAAAATTCGTGTCATTTTTGCCTAAGTTTTCGCATGATTAAAATTGCTGTACTTGTTTCAGGCAGTGGAAGTAATCTACAAGCCTTGATTGATGCCAATCTTTCAGGGCAAATTGTCGGGGTAATTTCCAATAAACCTGAAGCATATGCTTTAGAACGCGCGACAAAAGCAGGTATTGCGACTCGTGTAATTGAACATAAAAATTATCCTAATCGTGAAACATTTGATGATGTTATGCATCAGCAATTAAAAGATTGGGATGTTGATTTGGTCATTCTCGCGGGTTTTATGCGCATTTTGAGTGCCCCATTTGTAAATGCTTGGCAAGGTAAAATGGTGAATATCCACCCTTCTTTATTGCCAAACTACAAAGGCATGCATACCCATGAACGTGTTTTAAAAACTGGGGATGTGTGGCATGGTTGTACTGTGCATTATGTCACCGCTGAATTGGATGCAGGTCAGGCGTTAACACAAGGCATTTTAAAAGTTGATTTGCATGACAATGTACAATCTCTTGCAGCACGGGTACATGTTCTTGAACATTTAATTTATCCTCAAGCCGTTGAGTGGATCTGTAATGGCACTCTTCAACATTTGGATAATGGCCAAGTGTTATATAAAGGGCAAATGCTTGAAAAACCAATTCAGTTCTGTCAGTTTTAAACAACTTTTATGTTGAAATATGCTCCAAAAATGCATCTTAGGATGCATTTTTTATTGCTCAACATCATTCAATTCAAAATTATAAATTTCCAAATCAAATTCAATACGCATGTAATCGTCTGTCTACAGAAAAATCTATATCCCCTTAAAGCAATTATTTTTTCGTATCAATTGCTTGACTAGTTCAACTGTTTCAACTGGATGCTCCAAAGGAAACATATGTCCCCCTGATGTGACTGTAAAAGGAATATTAAATTTCTTTTTCACGATTTGAGGAAATTTACGTTTTAAAAATGGACTCTCTGAACCAATCACTAAATCAACGGGTACTTTGGGTTGTGGATGCGGCAACCACCAATAAGATGGACCACTTCTAAAAATTGCAACTTCCACATCTTTAGGAATGGTTAAAGTGACTCCACCTCGTACATGATCTTCCGTTAAGGCATGATCAATATATGCTTGAAAACAATCTCCATCAAAATGCTGATAAAAACCTTTGGGTCTCAGTAGCTCTGCTGCTTGTTGACGTGATTCCCAATGATCTCGTCGACGTAAGCTCAAATGCGCTGGGGTAATTTGATCGACTTTTTTTGGAAAAAAAGTTTTTGCAAGATTAAAAAATAATGAGGCTTTCCCCATAATTAAAGGGGGATCTAGCAAAATCGCTTGCTCAAATAAATCTGGTCGCTTAAACGAAGCTAAAAATGTCGCAACAGAGCCTAAAGAATGCCCTAGCCCAATGACTTTACGACCATTGGATTGCTGCACAATGCTATCAATCACTTGATCAGCAAAGTTCGACCAATTGTTATCAATCGGATAACGTTGATCAGTTCCCAGTAACGATACATATATGACATCATATTGATCTTTTAACAAATCAAACAGTTTTGTATATACCTTTGAAGGTACACCATTGGCATGGGCAAAGTGAATAACAGGTTTCATCTGAGATAAGCGAGTCATGTGTTCCTTTTACATTCAAAAATCTAGGCAATTGAAAACACTGTATAGGATAACTTGGCTTGCGTTAAACACTTTTTTTAGACTGTTTAGATTATTCTTTTGAATTCAGTTTGAATCTACTGATAATAAATAAAGAGAGAAAAACTTTGATTTTGCTTACTTTTCTTTCATTAACTGTCTGTATTAATTATTGAGGGACTATTCAGTATTTGTATATTTTTAACTATTGATCAAACATAGTTGGTTTTTCTCTGATCGCATTAAATTTGTATAAACACGAAAAATTGGCTTTTTATAGTATGGTTTTCATGCTGTAAAGCGTGATCAATCACAGATCACGCTTTACATATCAAGTGTTTAAAACTATTGCATTTTAACATCTTGGTTGGTACCCAGTTTTTGGTTGATTGCCTCACCGAGACCATGCCCCATTTCTGAACCCATACGTCCGATAATCGAATCAAATGGACTCCGTTCAACTGTGTAATTCACTGTTTTTTTGACTTTTAACTCACGTTTTAAACTTTCAATATTGCCGGCTTTATCGGCGATACCGAGTTTGATTGCTTGCTCACCTGTCCAGAATAAGCCAGAAAAAATTGCAGGGTCTTGCGACTTCAACTTGGCACCACGACCTTGTTTTACAGCATCAATAAAATGATCATGGACATTGTCTAATAATGCTTGAATATGTGCACGTTGTTCAGGGTTAATTGGCTTGGTCATACTCAGAATGTCTTTATTATTACCAGACGTCATCGTACGATCTTCAACGCCTAACTTCTGCGCTAAACCACTGACTCCATAGTTAGGCATAATGACCCCAATAGAGCCAACCAAACTTGATGGATTTACCCAAATCTCATCAGCAGCAGAAGCAATATAGTAAGCACCTGAAGCCCCCATATCACCAATCACTGCATAGACTTTTTTATCAGGATTCTGCTTTTTAAGATACTGAATTTCCTGCCAAATATCATCAGATTGAACAGGAGAACCACCAGGTGAGTTCACATTCAATACCACAGCTTTTGCTGATTTTGCTTCAAATGCTTTCTTTAACGATTTGATCGTATCAGTACTATTAACACCCTGACTACTTGAGTCAATTGTGCCCACAATATTGACCACGCCTAAATGATTTTCAGAGGTCATTGAAGCATCATCCGCACTGGATAAAGAACAACTTTTTACTAGTGCAACCAAAACAAAGAGAATGTAAAGAAAAGTCAGAATTTTGAAGAAAATTCCCCAGCGTCGACTACGGCGCTGTTCCTCTACAGAGGCAAGAACTGCTTTTTCTAAGATCTTCCATTCCTGCCCTGTAGGTTGCTGACCTACATTCGAGTTTAAATTTGTATTGTCATTTTGAGGTTTAGGTGGCCAATCGGACATTTATACCATCCAAATTAATTATTCATGCTTCATTATATACACGGAATCCGTATAATCTATTTAATCATTACGATTTAACTTATAATATTTCGCTAAATCTTAAAATTAGGGCTTATTGATATAGTGTAGTGGCTTGCAAAAGCCTGCTAAAAGCAAGTTTACCCTATTCACCTCAGTAATAAATTCTTGATCCAGATGACTGATAAACATAAAACCATAACCACGAGATTGCTCAACTTCTTCAGCCAGCTTCCTATTCCTGTGGCTCGTTTTATTGCCCGAATTTTAGCTGGATTGGTCAATTTGTTGCGTATCACCAAGACATCTGAAACTATTCGTCTCAATGTCGAAATATGCTTTCCAGAATTAGACAAATCGCAACGCGAAAGAATTACAGAACACGCCATTCGCAATGAATTACAGTCTTATATGGAGTTTTTTACCGTTTGGGGTGGATCAAATCAAAAAAATATTGATCGTATTCATCATATACAAGGTGAGCACTATTTTCATGATGCCATTGCAGCAGGTAAAGGCTTAGTGCTAATCGTGCCGCATTTTGGAACTTGGGAAGTTATGAATGCTTGGTTTGCACAATACACTCAAATGACCATCATGTATGAACCGATCAAAGATGTCAGTGCCGATAATTTTGTACGTGCTGCACGAAGTCGTGAAAATGCTACCCTTGTACCCACGGATGAATCAGGTGTACGTCAAATTTTTAGAGCCTTGAAACAAGGTGGAACAACCGTAATTCTGCCTGATCATACCCCTCATCAGGGAGGTGAACTGATTGAGTACTTTGGTATTCCTCTTTCTTCAAGCAATTTAAGTGCTAAATTGATTCAAAAAACCAAAGCCAAAGCACTGTTCTTATATGCCATCAGAAATGACAATCAAGGTTTTGACATGGTCATTCAACCTATTGATGAAGAAATCTATCAAGTCGATGCCAATCAAGGCACACGAATCATTTATCAATTATTGGAACAGCTTATTTGCCGATATCCCGAACATTATCATTGGAGTTATAAACGCTTTAAGGCCCATCCACTGCTTAAACAGATTTATAATGTTCCAAATAAAGAAGCAATGGAAATGGCAAAGCTCATCCGCAATGGCTCAACTTTCAGCCCTGCCCAGCCATTTTAGCCTGTCACGAAAACTGTTTATTTTCATTTCTCCATTGCGATCAAGATCAATTTGAATAGTGCCCTGTTGACTGGTGGATTTTAGTGGAATATTCAAATGATCCAGACGTTTTAATACGATCGGATGTGGGTGCCCATAACGATTGTTGTATCCTGCTGATACGATAGCAAGCTTAGGCTGTAGTTGTTTTAAAAAGGCATAAGAGGAACTGTTCTGACTACCATGATGTCCCAATACAAGCACATCTACATTCAACTCAGGATATTGTTGTAATAAATTAAATTCAGTTTCCCAACCTGCATCACCCATCAACAAAAAGTTTTTAAAGGATTTTGATTGTGGTACTTGAATATAGACCACACAGGACTGTTCATTTTTATTATATGCCACCTGACTGAGTTTATTCTGGGCAGGCGATAATATCGAAATACGAATCTCACCATATTGCCAAACTTGTCCTTGCTGACAATATTCAAATGAGTACGGTTTAAAACCTTCATGCTGTTCATTGGAAAAAACTTTATCAATCTTGATCTGCTTTGCAATCTGTGTAAATGCCCCACTATGATCTTGATCTAGATGCGTTAAAATCACTTGATCAAGCTGGCTAACCCCTTGTCGCATCAGATAAGGTAACATCACCTGTTGCCCGATGCTCAATTGAGTTTCATCCCATGAACCGCCAGTATCAATCAGCATGTTATGTTGGGGTAATCTGATAAGCACGGCCTGTCCCTGTCCAACATCTAGAACATTCAACTGAAAAATTGAAGCGCTTTGTTGAGGTAAAAATAACGGGCTTAAGCATAACAAAGCCCAAAATTTAGGAACTGTTCCTTGAGGAAGAAACACAATAAATATGGCAAATGTGATACATAAAATATCGAGTTGGCTCAATGCCCACCAGCTCAACTCTCTCCCAAAAGATTGATCGAATAGTTCTAATAATGTGACCAAAATCGAAAGAAGCAGATCAGAAAACTGAAATATCCATAATCCAAGAGACTCAGAAAAAAAACTCAAAGAAGCTACGATTATTTCAACAGGTACAATCAACGCCATCATTGGAATTGCAATCAAATTACTCAGGGGTGCAAGCCAAGAGAATTGTTGAAAGACCCATAAAACCAACGGCATGAGTGCAATAAAAATTTTCCATTGAGATTCGATTAAGAGATAAATAAAACGTTTGCTTTGTGTTTTCCATGTATCAATCTGTTGTTGATCTTGTTGCTGAATCGTTTGATAAATTCGAATCAAAATAAAACATGTTCCAAAAGATAAGGCAAATGCTGCTGAAAGAATACTAAAAGGATCGAACAATAATAAAATGCTGGCAGCCAACAATAGATGTTTAAGCGGTTGAATTTTTTGTTTTAACAAAATGATCAAACTTAAAATGATGATCGTCAACATGGTTCGAAGTGCTGGAATTTCAAAACCGACAAAAGCGGTATAAAACACCACACAGATTAAAAATGGGTAAACCAGTAAATACGGTCGTGGCACTTTTAAAAAGATAGCGGGGAAAAGTTGCTTGATGACTACATTGAATAAAAAGCAAAAAAGTGTCGCAAAAATCAATACATGAGGACCCGAGATTGCCAATAGATGGGAAATTCCCATTTTTTTAAATAAATCTTGGATCGCACTGGGTAATAAACTTTCATCTCCTGTTAATAGTGCCAGTAATAATCCTTTATGCTGTAAAGACGAATGAGCAATTAAGTTCCTAAAATCGAATCGTAATTTTTCGATTTTCAATTGTGCTTGTTTCCACCATGTGTGTTGATGGTCAACAAATGCAGCATACCCCATCTGTTTAACCTCATCAGGATCAATGAGATCAATTGACTTGGGTTGCAATATACCCAAAATATTTTCTTGAATACTCCATTTTTCTTTATCGAATGTGCCGTCTACTGCATAGCCGTGGATGGGCTTAATTTGTCCAGTTACCCGATAGTACTGCCCTAGTTGTAAAAGCTCTGCTTGGGATGGATTGGCATATAGGATGAGTTGTGTGGTCTGTTTAGGTGCTAAAAGCTGAACTTTTTGTTGAATCGTAGCAGTATTTGAAAATTTTTCGCTAGATGTCGACGTTTTCTGTCTAACTTTATTGATATGAGCAATATAGATAATTTGATCAATTTGATGGTGTGGTGTATCTCTTAACGTCAGTCGCTGTGACAATGCGCTATCTGCATAATGCCAGCCGAGTAAACCACTGACTAAAGTGATTAAAGCTGTTTGAAGAAGCTTAAAATATACAGAGGTAATGATTTTATAGTTGAAATAATGACCTACAATCAGCAGAAGATTTGCCCCGATACCTAAACAAAGTAACAGATTAATATGTTGCGGCACCGGATATCCCATCAATGAAACACCCAATATCCATCCGATCAAGAGGCAATATAGAGACATATAATTGTTCGATTTTATTGTTTTCAGTATGTTGGTGTTGATTAAGCCCAATTTTTGAACTTAATCATGGATGATCAATATACACTTAAGATTCAATCATGAAAATGACTAAAAGCTTTATTCACCTACCCAGATACCATCTTGCATATGCAAAATACGATCTGCTGATTTTGCCAATTGCTCATCATGGGTCACGATTAACATTGCCATATTGAATTCCTCACGTAAATCACGCAGTAACTCAAAAATAGATTTTGCTGTTTTTCGATCAAGATTACCTGTTGGCTCGTCCGCAAGCATCAGCTTCGGCTGGGTCACCAAGGCACGCGCCAAAGCCACACGTTGACGTTCACCACCGGATAGCTCCCCAGGTTGATGCGTTAATCGGTGTGATAGCCCAACTCTTTCAAGCAAATACTCAGCGCGAGCTTTGACCTGTTTAAACTCGGCATCCTTTCTTAACATCAACGGCATCGCAACATTTTCAAGCGCAGTAAATTCTGGCAATAAATGATGAAATTGATAAACAAAACCTAAGTTTTCGTTGCGCAGAAAACCACGCTCGGCTTCACCTAAGTTGTCAAAACGTTTGCCATTGAGGTTGACCATGCCCTGAGTTGGACGATCTAAGCCCCCTAAAATATGCAATAAAGTGCTTTTACCAGAACCACTTGAACCAACGATAGAAACAAATTCACCTTGATGGACCTGTAGGGACAAGTCTTTAATCACATCTACATGCGATTTTCCATCTGTAAACGATCTATAAATATTTTCCGCTTCGAGTACCACGGGTTGTACTGCACTATTCATAACGAAGCGCCTCCGCAGGTTGAATTTTGGCAGCACGCAATGCTGGATAAATAGTGGCAATAAAGCTTAGACCCAGTGATAGCGTCACAATAATCACAACATCTTGCCATCTTAAATATGATGGTAAATAGTTAATGAAGTAAGCATCAAAAAGATGTAAGCCAAATGCTGTATTAAGCCAACCGATAAAATTACTAATACCTAAAGCTGAGATTACCCCTAAAATTGCTCCACTAACTGTACCAACAACACCAATCACTGTTCCCTGAACCATAAAAATTCGAGTAATAGTTGCTGGTGAAGCCCCCAGTGTTCTGAGAATAGCAATATCAGATTTCTTATCAGTCACCACCATCACCAATGAAGAAACGATATTGAATGCAGCCACCAAGACAATCAGAAAGAGCAATAAACTGACCATTGCCTTTTCCATTTGAATTGCACTAAACAAATTCCCATGTGTATACGTCCAGTCAGAAGCATAAAAACCACTTGGCAAATCACGCACAATTTCATTGGCAACTTGAGGTGCTTGGAAAATATCATCAAGCTTCATTCGAATCCCTTGCGCACCATCTGGAAGACGTAGCAAAGTCGAAGCATCATTTAATGCGATGTAACCCAAGCTAGAATCAACCTCTGCACCAATACTAAAAATTCCTACGATTTTAAAACGCTTAAAACGCGGAACAACGCCTGCTGGAGAGGGTGTTGCTTCAGGTAAAACCAAGGTGACATTGTCATTGAGACTTAAACCAAGTGCATCTGTCATTTGTTTGCCTAAAACAATGCCATATTCACCTTTTTTCAGTTGATCTATGCTGCCTTCCACCATATGATTTTGAATAATTGAAACCTTTTTCTCATACTGAGGTTCAATCCCAGTCACCATGATGCCTGCAACTTGCCCCTGAGCAGTGAGCATGCCTTGTAATTGGGTAAATGGCGCAACACCAGTCACGTGTTGATGTTTTTCAATTTTTTTCGCAAGAACTGGCCAGTCTGTTAAAATTTGTGTTGAAGAAACAGTAGCTTGAGGTATCATACCTAAGACACGGTTCTTAAGCTCTCGGTCAAAACCATTCATAACAGATAAAACTGTAATCAGTACAGCAACCCCTAGGGTTAGACCGATCATGGAAACCAGAGCGATAAAAGAAATAAAGTGATTACTACGCCGCGCGCGAGTGTATCTCAACCCTATATACAGCGAGATTGGTTTAAACATACCATCTAGTCCGAGGTGTTTTATGGAAGCGTTACAGCAGCAAAATGAAATGATTGAACGTCGTGTCATGTCTCGAATTGATGCTGCATTGAGAATCAACTATCAAATCATTTCTGAAGAAGTTGCGCTGAACGATCCATATGATCCTAATTTTGTATTACCGCGCTATTTTCTACTACTTGCAGAATTAGATCAATTTGATCATGCACTTCACTACGAATTAGAACAATTAAATGAAAAAGATCAACAAATTGCTCGAATCTTATCCTTATTCAACCAAAAGTTAAACCTTATTACAGGGTCTCTTTACGATTCTATTGTACAAACCATGTTACCAACGCCACAAAACGTAAATTTTTCAGAAAGTGGCTTTAGTTTTATTAGTCAGCAATATCTTAAACAGGGCAGTTATATTCATGTGACCTTAAGTCACCCTGAAAATTTCTTTCATATTGCTGCCACAGCACAAATTGCATATTCGGAAACCGTTGAAAATGAACAGTATCGTGTAGGTGCTTATTTCATTACCTTACATCCGCAAGATAAAGTCAAACTTGCTGAATGTATTCAACAAAATACGATTTCATCCAGTGATTAATCTTTAAAATCGAGATATGAATATGGATACCTCATTATTTGCGTTTTCACTCATTGCTTTGGGTATGGCACTCACGCCAGGTCCAAATATGATTTATCTTATTTCAAGATCATTGTGTCAGGGTCGTACAGCAGGTTTGGTTTCCTTGGCAGGTACTGCCCTTGGTTTTGTGTTCTATATGTTTTGTGCAGCGTTTGGAATTACTGCGCTATTGATGACAATTCCACTTGCTTATGATGTATTGAAAATAGCAGGCGCACTTTATCTGATTTATTTGGGTTGGAAAGCCATTAGCTCACCGCAATCGCCGTTTGAAGTACACAGTGTACAGTCTTACTCCAATTCAAAACTGTTTTTAATGGGTTTTCTAACCAATATACTGAATCCTAAAATTGCCATGATGTATTTGGCTTTACTTCCTCAATTTATCCAACCGCATGAAGGTGATTTACTTGTACAGACCTTGAAATTAGGTTTTGTACAGATTACTGTAAGCTTACTCACCAATGCCTTTTTTGTTTTCTCAGCCAGTTCATTTACACAATTTCTAAATCGTCACGCTCTTTGGTTAAAGGCACAGAAATGGTTTATGGGAACTGTATTTTTTGGCTTAGCCACACAAATCATCCTGAGTTCAAAAAAGTAAAACTGTTAAATAGTCACAAGATACTAGAGTCAAGGCTATTGAAAACTTATCAAGCTATTGAAAACTTATAAGGTAGAATATAATTTTTCTTGATCAAATAAATACAATGCGATGAAGCTATTGCTTAATGATATAAAGCTTTCATTGACACACTTTATACCTAAAGTTTAAATAGATTTGCGTAAGTAATACCTCACTTTGTACAAGCACTGTTTTATTTAAGCGCACTCTTACGCTACAAACAAATTAGTGTTTTGTTTTGGCTCATACACTCACGCTCAAGATGGCGACATCCATGTCAACTCAAGATACAAAGACCACCTATGATTCAAAACTGCAAAAATAAATGAATCACTTAAGTTAATACACTTATTTGGCTAACTTATGAATTCGCTTGGCATAACTCGAATGTGCAGAATGGTCAAGTTTAGTCAATATTCCATCATCACCTAAAACACGGCGTGCCCCTCTTTGTAACCATTGGGGCAATAAACCATAAGCGCCATGCACAGTTTGTAAATAATCAGGAACTGCAATGAATAAACATGGCTTTATTAAAGCACTTACGACAGCATTGGCAACTTGCTGTGGGCTCACGGCTGGGATCGTTTTTGCCGCATTTTCAGTTCCCAAGGTCAGTTCAGTCAGCACCTTACTGGGAAGAATTGCAGTAAATTGAATATTTGAATCACGAAACTCGCCTGCAACTGCTTCAGTCAAACCAATCACCGCAAATTTGGTTCCAGAATAAACAGCTGAACCTGGTAAGGCAAAACGCCCTGCAAGTGACGCAATATTAACAATATGTCCTTGTTGTTGTTTGATCAGTTCAGGCAGTGCCAATTGCATTCCAATGACTACACCACGAAAATTAATATCAATTTGCGCATCTGCCAATGCTGGATCTTCATCAATAAATGCCCCCATTGGCATAATGCCCGCATTATTCACCAATGAATATAAACTGCCATAATGATCAATCGTGTCTTGAATAAATTGCGAAAAAGATGCTCGATCTCTTACATCAACTTGAAAAGCTTTAGCACCAATACGTTTTGCCTCTTTTTCAGCAAGTGCCAAATCAAGATCACCGATGCTGACTTTTGCACCCAGTGCGATCAAAGCTTCTGCAGTAGCCAAACCTATACCACGTGCTGCACCTGTAATCGCAATCACTTTGCCTTTTAATTGTTGTTTTTTAAACATGGATTTGTCCTTTATCTTATCAGCAATTTAAGTTGCTTATTTTAGTGAATTAGCACTCTATATCTTGATCTTGTAAAAAATCATGATGCTGATTTTGTCTCTGGTTTATAATCAACACGATATTCTCGGAGATTAAAACGTTTCATTTTTTCTCGCAGTTTAAATGTGGTCCATGGCCAGACTGTACTGTTACGACCATTTCGATCAATGAAATAGCTCTGACATCCACCTTTATTCCAGACTGTGGTTTGCAATGCAGCTTGAACTTCCTCATTGAACATTTTGGTCTTTTCTGGATGAGGCTCGATGGTTTGAATCCCCAAACGGATCGCCTGCTTTAAAGCATCTATGATATAGCCCAATTGCGCTTCAATAATGATAAAAGCAGAAGAACTCACCGCGATATTCGGTCCAAACATTAAAAAACCATTCGGGCAGTTTTCTACCATTGTTCCCATATAACCTTCCGGACTACCTTGCCAAACATCCGACATCCGTTGTCCAAAACGGTTATATACCCGTTTGGCAATCGGTGGTTCAGCAATTTCAAAGCCTGTTCCAAGAATGATTACATCTGCTTCACAACTTTCACCATTTGAAGCAATTAAAGTATTGCCTTTAATTTTAGTTAAACCACTGGCAATGACCTCTACATTGTCTTGTGCCAATGCTGGATACCAATTGTTGGATTGTAAAATACGCTTACAGCCAATGATAAAATCAGGAGTGAGCTTCTGGCGTAATTGCGGATTTTTAATATGATAGTTCAAATGCCATCGTGCTAGTTTTTGAAATTGCTTCATGGCTGCTGGACTTTGAATTCCACCATTAATGGTTTCAAAAATTCCATACACAGATCCACGCATGAGTTGTTGCGTCATCGGCAATATCTTAAACATAGCGCGTACTGGAGCCAATAAAGGCATATCAGATTTTGGCAATACCCATTGTGCAGTTCGTTGAAACACCGTTAATTGTTGCACCATCGGCTGTATTTGCGGTACAAACTGTAGTGCAGACGCTCCTGTTCCAATTACAGCAACTCGTTTTCCTGTTAAATCAATATCGTGACGCCACTGTGAAGAATGGAAAATCTCTCCTTTAAAATGCTCAATCCCTTTGACATTCGGTAATACAGGTTCATGCATAGGACCACAAGCAAGAATAGCAAATTGTGATCTCAATTCACCTTGATTGGTTTGGATGATCCAACAATCTTCTGCATCAGACCATTGTGCTTCAAGTGCCTCACGATTTAAGTGTACATGAGGCATGATCATGTATTTATCTACGACATCAAACAAATACTGTTTAATCTCCTTTTGTTGGGCAAAAACTCGAGACCAAGCTGGATTTTGTTCAAAAGAATAAGAATACAATGCCGAAGGAACATCACAAGCACAGCCCGGATAAGTGTTTTCTCGCCATACACCGCCCATTTCAGCCGCTTTTTCCAACAAAATAAAATCTTCAATGCCCGCTTCTTTCAATTTGATCGCTGCGCCCAGACCTGCAAAACCACCACCGACGATAATCACTTGATAAAAGTTTTTATCCTTTGCATTATTTTTCTTTTGTTCCATATTAAAAATCGCTTAGAATGTGATCGACTGGAATAAAATGTCAAAAACGGAATGACTTGTCAATTTCTATTGTTTAACAATATTAAAGATTATTTGGTATTTTTTGCCTATGCGTGAACAATTCAGTTTAAGCCGTGCAGAACGGCAACGGCTACAACTACAAGCAGAAATTTTAGAAGCTGCTTTTTTAGAATTTTCTGAACGCGGCTATCACCAAACAGCCATTTCAGATATTGCTAAACGTCTGGGTATTGGACATGGGACCTTTTATCGTCATTTTGAAAATAAACGCGATATTCTCCAACATGTCATTTCAGACACAATGCAAAAAATTATGGCGCTGTTGACTGGTGAGAATGCGCCTCAAGCTGTAAAAAATATTGAGGAATATCGGGAACAATGTCAGCGTATTTCTGAACGTTTAAGGGCTTTTGCTCAAGAAAACCCACTCACCTTAAAACTAGTATTGCTCGAAGCAACATCGATTGATGCTGAAATGACACAGTTTATTCAAAATTTAATGCACATGGCTGGCATGCTTACAGCTGATTATCTTGAACATGGTGTGGAACAAGGCTTTTTTAGAGAAAATCTAGATTGTGAAAATACAGGACATAACATCATCGGTATGATCATGAATGGTGCCTTACGCTTTTTAGCCAATCCTGATGACTTAATTGGTTTAGAAAATTATGGAAATTCAATTATTGATTTAATTATCGGAGGCGTTGCTAAGGCTTCCTGAATAGCAATATTAAAAAACATGTCCAAATTAGACATTGCTTGATACGAGTCTGACAGCGCGCCATCATTGAATGTTGCTGTCAGATCTCTGTCCTCTGTCAGTATTTGAAGCTCATAAACCATCTTTAGTCTGTTTACAGCCAATCACCATAATATTAGTAATAATGTCACCTGGACCAGTTAATGCCGTGATATTGCATAGATATTGAGCACGCTCTTGTACAGCGTTTTGATAGTATCCAGTAGGTCGATATTGGTTTTCATAAATCGCACCCACAACACCTTGCCCTCCAGTTTGTCCAACAACTCGCTGACCTGCATATTCAGAGCCAGTTTGCACAAACTGTTGTACCACATGTTGAGAAACAATAGAATTTTCCCACATTGCTGAACCGCCTAATTTGCTAGCAGGAACTCGGTAAGTCGGTGAACCAAAAATATCAATCGCTTTGTTTACATGTTGCCCAACCAATTTATCAGCAGCTTGTTTTACTGGATTAGGTGTAGTTACACAACCACTGAGTGACAACCCCAATGTCAATGCAGCCCAAAGACCGATCAGATTGGGTTTCAATCGACTCAGTAACTGTTGAGGAACATGGTTTAGCGTTTGTTGTTTTATCCACATAAAAATTTCCTTTTATTCGCTTTTGATTTTACTTTATTGATCTGTATTCAAGATCATCCAATGGCTTTTCACAAATATAGCTTCGTTTTAGATAGAATTTAAAAGTCAGAAGCTCAATTTTATGGATCTAAATAATATTCAGCTTTCACCTTACCTTGCTCTAACTCAATCGCTCGTTCAGTTACTCGTTCAAGAAGTTGCTGATCACAGTCTAATCCAGTCATTTTTTTACTTGATGTCGTTGGCGCATTTTCATCATCAAATGCAGTCTGATTACACTGATTATCTTTAAAGGTATGAATTGCTTACCACTCTTTTTGTGCATCTAACAATCTTTTTTGTTCATTGGCTGTAAGTGTTACCGACAGTTTTTGCTCAGCATTTTTTAACCTTTGATTCTGACGTTGGTACTCTGCACTGATACATTTTTGCTTGTTGGTTGCTGTTTAGCAGCATGTGTACATTCATCATATGTTTTTGAGTATTGTAATGTCGGTGTAGCCGATAGTGCAGTTGCAACACTAGATAAACTCACAAATCTCCAAATATATAGCCATTTTGAAAAGATATTGTTCATACAATTCACTCATTGATCTAAAAATTTTATTGAAGACATTTAAATGTATTGTTCATAGATTGGTTTATTTATACGCTAAATTTTAATTCATGTGAAATTGAAACTATAAATGATGGAATCAGCATTCAACAAAATTTAAAAAATTGAATCTTAGCTCAATATTTTTTGCGATGATTTGGATAATTTGCAGCCTCAAAAATGCGATTATGTCTAACCCATCAGTTCAATAATTTAGGGGCATTAAGACTATTCATGATGGCTTTTTCTTCTTCCAAAAAAAAGAACTTCCATGTAAATACATAAAAGTTCTTTTGATTGTGAATATGATTAGCCAGGGAAAATACCACGTTCCATACGTGCTTTTAAGATCCGTTCACAACCCAAAATAAATGCTGCCGTTCTTAAACTACATATTTTTTCATTTGAGGTATGCCACACATCATTAATCGCCTGAACCATTAACTTATCCAAGCGTTGGTTAATTTCTTCCTCAGACCAAAAATAGCTCGACATATCTTGTACCCATTCGAAATAACTGACGGTGACACCACCAGCATTACAAATAACATCAGGTACAACCGTCACACCACGCTGAATTAAAATATCATCTGCTTCTGGATAAGTTGGACCATTTGCACCTTCTAAAACTAATTTTGCTGTTAATTTCTGTGCTCGCTCAACTGTGATTTGTCCTTCCAATGCAGCAGGAATTAAAATGTCCATCTCGACATCCCAAAAGTCCTCATCTGCAATTAACTGGCTATCGGTAAAATCTGCGACCCCTTGGTGAGTTTCCAAATGTTTTTTTAAACTTTCTAAATCAATACCTTCTGGGTTAAAAATGGTTCCGGTATGATCTTGGATTGCCACGATAAGTGATTGTGATTCTGCAAAAAGATAAGCTGCTTCACTACCCACATTACCAAAGCCTTGTACTGCAACTTTTGCACCTTTGAGTGGCAGCTTAATTTTTTCAGCGACCTCTCGACCAGTGACAAAGACACCACGACCTGTAGCTTTAATACGACCTAGAGATCCGCCCAAATGAATCGGTTTACCTGTCACAACGCCTGTGACAGTATGTCCCTGTCCAGATGAATAGGTATCCATAATCCAGCCCATTACATTGGGGTTAGTACCCACATCAGGTGCTGGAATATCTTTTTGTGGACCAATAATATGACTGATCTCACTGGTATAACGTCGAGTTAAACGTTCTAACTCACGCGGAGAAAGTTGGCGTGGGTCGACTCGAACACCACCTTTAGCACCACCAAAAGGTAGATTTAACACAGCAGTTTTAATGGTCATCCATGCTGAAAGTGCCATAACTTCATTTAAATCGACATCTGGATGATAGCGAATCCCCCCTTTTCCCGGTCCACGTGACAAATTATGTTGTACACGGTACCCCTCAAAATGCTGAATCGTTCCATCATCCATCACGATTGGTACATCAACAATCAACGCGCGTTTGGGACGTTTTAATGTATCAATATAACCCTTGAGATGTTCTAAATAAGGTGTCACCCGTTCGATTTGTTCAAGATAAGTCGACCATGGACCATGATTTTGAGCAATATAAGATAAATTCGACATGTATTTTTTGTCCTTTTAATGCCTTATATTCAGGCATCAATCAAAAAGATAATTAAAAATAATATAAGCCGCTAATTTGGCAGTTCTGTTGTCCAAATCAAATTTTGGATTACACTCAGCCACATCAAAAACTTTAATTTTCCCAGAATTTTTAATGGCTTGAAATAAAGGATCAAATACTGATAAATCAATTCCTTTCACCGCAGGAGCACTCACACCTGGTGCGATACTGGCACTAAAGACATCTAAATCAACCGTGACATAAAGCACATCAACCTTTTCAATAAATTGATTTATTTTCAGTGTGATTGCATCCAAATTGCTTTCTCGTAATGCTTGATCATAAATATAGCGACAATTCAAACGATCTGCTGTTTCAAACAACACTTGAGTATTTGCATGTTTGGCAACACCAATACATAAATAATGAAATTCTTGCTGATATTGCGCTAATAAATGGGCAGCATTTAAAAAAGGTGTTCCCGAGCTTACATGTTCAGCTTCACGCAAATCAAAATGTGCATCAAAGTTGATAATGCCAATTGTTTGATTGGGTTGATGCTTCTGTAGATATTGAAATAATCCAGAAAAACTACCAAAAGCCACTTCATGCCCACCACCTAAAACGATGGGTTGGCTTCCAGAGGAAAGACAAACTTCAACCTGATCAGCCAATTCCGCCTGTGCCTTTTCAAGATCACCATCTACACACATTACTGTGCCCAAATCCGCGATTGAAAGCGCTTGATGTACGGGTAAATTTGCCAATTGGGCACGTATTGCATCAGGCGCATCTGCCGCACCCAAGCGACCTTTATTGCGCTTCACACCTTCATCTGAACTAAAGCCAATCAAGGCATAAGATGCATGAGCTTGAGTATTGATCACTTGATGGATACGCAAATGTGCTTCACCCTCACCATCGTTGCGTCCTTGCCATATAAATGAATGCTTCATAATAAATACAACTCTATGAAAGTGAGCTTAGGGCTAAAATGAAACTTCTGTGCCATGTCGAATAATCCGCTTAGATAAATCACCACCCAGCCAGTAAACAATTTCAGAGGGATGCTCAATATCCCAAGCTATAAAATCGGCGAACTTACCTTGCTCTAAACTGCCGTGTGTATCTTGCAAGCCAAGTGCAAAAGCGGCATTGATGGTGACTGCCGCCAAAGCTTGTTCAGGTGTCAATCGAAATAAAGTACTGCCCATATTCAACATTAAACGTAGGGACAGTGTTGGAGAAGTTCCCGGGTTTAAATCACTCGATAGTGCAATACGCACACCATGTTTATGTAAGCTATCTAATGGTGGATACTGGGTTTCTCTCAGAAAATAAAATGCGCCAGGCAAGAGCACTGCAACAGTTCCCGAGGCAGCCATCGCTTTGGCATCATCTTCGGTCATAAACTCCAAATGATCAGCCGAAAGTGCGTGGTAACGTGCAGCAAGGCTTGAACCACCCAAAGATGAAAGCTGTTCAGCATGTAATTTCACAGGAAGATTTAAGTGCTGTGCAGTTTTAAAAACACGCTCAACTTGAGCAGGTGAAAATGCTAAATGCTCACAAAAGGCATCGACGGCATCAACCAAACCTTCCTGCGCTAATTTCGGCAACATCTCATTGCAAATGTACTCAATATAAGCATCACTTCGCCCCTGATACTCTGGAGCTAAGGCATGCGCAGCCAAACAAGTACTACGTACTGTCATTGGCAAAGCATCCGCGATTTGACGAATAACGCGAAGCATTTTTCGTTCATTTTGATAGTCCAGACCATAGCCTGATTTAATTTCTATCGTGGTTACGCCATCTTTGAGCAAACATTGAACTCGTTTCAAGGCTGCATTCAAAAGCTCTGCTTCACTTGCTTCCCGCGTGGCACGAACCGTACTGGCTATTCCACCACCGCTGGCGGCTATTTCTGCATAACTTATCCCTTGCAAACGTTTTTCAAACTCAACGCTGCGATTCCCCCCAAATACACTATGTGTATGGCAGTCAATCAGACCAGGGGTTACCCATGCAGCATTGAGATCAATTGTCTCAGCATAATCATCTACAGGAACATTCTTTTGAGGACCAATCCAGTGAATATGTGGTCCTAAAGTCACGATTGCAGCATTTTCAATTATGGAATAATGCCCATTTTGCATGGTAGCGATATGACAGTTCGTCCAAAGTTTTTTCATTCACATTTCCTCATACTGCCTATGCAATGCCATGTATAAGCAGTTTCAGTATTAGCTTTCCATTTCAATGTTTTGTGGTAAGTTTGATTTTTCTTTGGCATTATTTCGCTTTGGCTTTACCCAGATCGTGTAAGCAATCCAAAGAATCAATAACCAACTTGCACCGACATAGATCGCAGGTCTTGAATCTGGAAAATATCCCATCATCAGTAAAATGAAGACCATGAATAAAATCGCAAATGCAGGTGCATATGGCCAACCAATCACTGGAAAATCTAGAGCTTTAATTTCTGCTTTAGATAACTTGCGACGCATTGCAACTTGAGAAAGTAAGATCATCAACCACACCCAAACCGTTGCAAAGGTTGCAATCGACGCAATGATGATGAAGACATTTTCGGGAATCATATAGTTCAGTACCACACCGACAAGTAATACTCCTGCCATCACCACAACCGTCATCCAAGGCACACCATTTTTGGAAATTTTTTGAAAAACCTGAGGTGCTTGACCACGATTTGACATGCCAAACAGCATACGACCTGCACCAAACACATCACTGTTAATTGCAGAAATCGCAGCAGTAATCACCACTATATTTAAAATCGTTGCTGCTGATTGAATCCCTAGATTTTCAAAGATTTGAACAAATGGGCTGCCTTTGCTGCCAATTTGATTCCATGGGAAAATTGACATCAATACAAAAATAGTTAAAACATAAAATAATAAGATACGTACTGGGACAGCGTTGATTGCACGTGGAATCGATTTTTTAGGATCTTCAGATTCACCCGCCGTAATTCCAATGATTTCAATACCACCAAATGCAAACACCACTACAGATAAACAAGCAATTAATCCTGCGATGCCATTAGGCATAAACCCCTCATGAACCCATAGATTTTGGATACCTGTGGTAAAACCGCTATGTTCAGCATGAAAACCATAGAACATCAGACCAAAACCACCAAGAATCATCGCAACAATTGCACTGACTTTAACGATGGATAACCAAAACTCAAGCTCACCAAAAACTTTGACATGAATCAGATTAATTGCACCTAAAAACATGATCAGTGACAGAATCCAGATCCAACGTGGTACATCGGGATACCAAAATCCCATATAGATGCCAAATGCAGTGACGTCTGCCAAAGCAACAATAATCATCTCAAAGACATAGGTCCAACCTGTGGTAAACCCTGCAAGCGGACCAATATAATTAGATGCATATTCACTAAATGAACCAGATACTGGATTATGTACTGCCATCTCACCCAATGCTCGCATCACGATATAGATCGCAATCCCGGCAACCATATATGCAAGCAGTACTGATGGACCAGCCATTTTAATGGCTGTTGCAGACCCATAGAACAATCCAGTTCCAATGGCTGAACCTAATGCTAAAAAACGGATATGACGGGTGTTTAACCCCCGCTGTAATGTGGAGTGCTGTGACATTATAATCTCCAATCCTTGAGGAAATTTAGATAGATGCGGCCACTCCATGTGGCCGTTTTATTGATCACACTTTAGACAAACTCGGTAATAGCTTTGGAATGATTAATTCGTTTAAGCAACCACTGGCAAGCAATTCACTCGCTTGTTGGATATCTGGAGCAAAGAAACGATCTTCACTGTAGTAAGGCACTTGATCACGTAGCACTTTGCGTGCTTGCTCAAGTTTTGGTGAACTTTTTAATCCTTCACGGAAATCAAGTCCTTGACATGCACCTAACCATTCAACTGCTAAGATACCGCGAACATTGTCCGCCATATACCACAAGCGTTTACCAGCATTTGGTGCCATAGATACATGGTCTTCCTGATTGGCAGAGGTCGGTAAGCTATCAACACTTGCAGGATGTGCAAGTGCTTTGTTGTCACTTGCCAATGCAGCAGCAGTCACTTGTGCAATCATAAAGCCAGAGTTAACACCACCATTGGCAACTAAAAATGGTGGCAGTTGAGACATATGACGATCCATCATCATTGAAATGCGGCGTTCAGACAATGAACCAATTTCAGCTATTGCAAGGGCTAAATTATCAGCCGCCATTGCAACGGGTTCAGCGTGGAAATTGCCTCCAGAAATCACATCACCTTCTGCGGCAAATACCAAAGGATTATCAGATACAGCATTTGCTTCGATTTCGAGAACTTCTGCAGCTTGACGTATTTGAGTTAAACAAGCCCCCATAACTTGCGGTTGGCAACGTAATGAATACGGGTCTTGAACCTTGCTACAATCTTCATGTGAATGGGCAATTTCACTCGAATCAGTTAATAAGTCACGATAAGCTGCGGCAACATCAATTTGACCACGTTGACCACGGACTTCATGGATGCGCGCATCAAATGGCGCACGTGAACCCAACATTGCTTCGACACTTAAACCACCACATACAGTCGCTGCTGCAAATAGATCTTCTGCTTCAAATAAGCCTCTTAATGCATAAGCAGTCGAAACTTGTGTGCCATTTAACAACGCCAAACCTTCTTTGGCTGCTAAAGAAATCGGTTCTAAGCCTGCTTTTTTCAGTGCTTCAACCGCAGGTAACCACTCTCCTTTGTAACGTGCCTTACTTTCACCAAGTAAAACCAAAGACATGTGTGCCAATGGTGCCAAGTCACCTGAAGCGCCAACCGAACCTTTTAACGGAATATGTGGATATACTTCAGCATTGATCAAAGCCAGAATTGCATCTATCACCTTAGGACGAATACCTGAAAAACCACGTGCCAAGCTATTGGCTTTCAACAGCATGATTAAACGCACCATCGCATCATCTAAAGCTTCGCCAACACCAGCGGCATGAGAAAGTACTAAAGAACGCTGTAATTGTTCTAAGTCTTCAGGCGCAATTTTTGTTGAAGCAAGTAAGCCAAAGCCTGTATTGATACCGTAAGCTGTACGCCCTTCATTGACAATTTTTTCGACACAAGCAACGCTCGCATTGATGCCTTCATAAGCACTGTCATCGAGTTTAACTTTGATTGGGTTTAAATAAGCTTGACGGAGATCTGCAAGCGTAAGTTTGCCAGGTTGAATTAAAAGTTCCATTATTGACGTCCTGTTTTGCACTATATTGTTCGCTTACAATGCCTTTTGCTCAATTGCAAAAAGCATCGTAATCGGTATCCTTGTATTTTTTTATTGCGTAATCATTGGCAAGTTCAAACCTTGCTCTTTCGCACAATCAATTGCAATGTCATAACCGGCATCTGCATGACGCATCACTCCTGTTGCAGGGTCATTGGTCAGTACACGAGCAATACGTGTTGCTGCTTCATCCGTACCGTCACACACAATCACCACACCTGAATGTTGAGAGAATCCCATACCCACACCACCACCATGATGCAATGACACCCAAGTTGCGCCACCCGCAGTGTTTAACAATGCGTTGAGTAATGGCCAATCAGATACCGCATCTGAACCATCTTTCATGGCTTCAGTTTCACGGTTAGGACTAGACACAGAACCTGAGTCTAAGTGATCACGACCAATCACGATCGGTGCAGAAAGTTCTCCACTGCGAACCATTTCGTTAAATGCTAAACCCAATTTTGCACGTAAGCCCAAACCTACCCAACAGATACGTGCAGGCAAACCTTGGAAGCTAATACGTTCACGAGCCATATCTAACCAACGATGTAAATGCTCATCATCTGGAATCAATTCTTTGACTTTGGCATCTGTTTTATAGATATCTTCTGGATCACCTGAAAGTGCAGCCCAGCGGAAAGGACCAATACCACGGCAGAATAACGGACGGATATATGCTGGAACAAACCCAGGGAAATCGAAGGCATTTTCTACACCTTCATCTTGCGCCATTTGACGAATATTGTTGCCATAATCAAATGTAGGAACACCCATTTTTTGGAAATCCAACATTGCTTGCACATGCTTCGCCATCGATTGTTTTGCCGCTTTTACGACAAACTCTGATTCAGTTTGAGCACGTTGACGATACTCTTCCCATGTCCAACCAATCGGTAAATAACCATTTAATGGATCATGTGCGCTGGTTTGATCTGTCACCATGTCAGGATGCACACCACGACGAACCAATTCAGGTAAAATTTCAGCAGCATTACCATGTAATGCAATTGAAATTGCCTTACCTTCTTGCGTGTATTTTTGGATACGAGCTAAAGCGTCGTCCAAGTCGGTCGCTTGCTCATCAACATAACGTGTGCGCAAACGAAAATCGATGCTGGCTTGTTGACATTCGATATTCAGTGAACACGCACCTGCCAATGTTGCAGCTAAAGGTTGTGCGCCGCCCATACCGCCTAAACCTGCAGTCAGTACCCAACGCCCTTTCAAATCGCCGTTGTAATGTTGGCGTCCAGCTTCAACAAAAGTCTCATATGTGCCTTGTACAATGCCTTGACTACCAATATAAATCCAAGAACCAGCCGTCATTTGCCCATACATTGCTAAGCCTTTGGCATCCATTTCATTGAAATGCTTCCAATTTGCCCAATGAGGAACTAGGTTTGAGTTTGCAATCAATACACGTGGTGCATCTTGATGAGTTTTAAATACACCAACGGGTTTACCTGACTGTACCAATAGTGTTTCATCAGTTTCTAAATTTTTAAGTGTTTCAACAATCTTGTCAAAACATTCCCAGTTGCGCGCGGCACGACCAATACCACCATACACAACCAATTCTTTCGGGTTCTCTGCGACATCAGGATCAAGATTGTTCATCAACATTCGAAGTGGAGCTTCAGTCAACCAGCTTTTTGTATTGAGCTTTGTACCACGAGGTGCGCGAATCTCTACATCACGAAATTTTGTTGTCGTTGTTGTCACAATAGGACTCCTTCCTTTGAGTTTAAAACAGTGAATGAAATCACTTTCACTGTATAGCAATGTATCAACTTGTATATACATCTATATACTACACAAATCTCTAAACTTGAAAAGATGATTTTTAAAATATTTTGCAAAAAAATATTTAATTAACTGAATTTATTAAAAATTATTTTTTAATGAAAATAAAAACGCATACAACTTTAAGTTGAATGCGTTAAAACAACATCAATAAAATTTAAATTTTTGTGAGTTGTATTAGACAAGTTTGAGGCGAAAACTGTGGATTCAAAATCATTATTTTTGCTAAATTTTCATTTTGTATTTTTAGACAATTCTGATGCTGTAAATAAAAAATCTTTTCATCAATCGTGACTTCTAATGGTTTGATTGACTGATTAAAAACAAATATAAAATCTGAAGAAATGGGAATTTCCAAGCGTTCTTGAGTAAAAATCCATTGATATTGTGCCGATATTTTTTTGGGATCGTAGATCAAATTAAAATCTCGAATTTGACCCGCCAATAATTCACAATACACCTCACTTTCACCACTAAACGAAACACTTTGAAGCGTATGCAAATATTTGAGTTCACTATCAATATTCAGCGAAATTCCTTGACCTTCCAATACTGTTAAAAAACGCTGCATTCCATTGAATTTAGAAAATTCTCCAGCACTTTTGACATCTGCCATCGAAATGCGCCACTCAAACTCATCCAAGCTTTCTCCTACACTACGGGCAATTTCTAGCGTATAACCTTCACCGTTTTTCCAGCGCATTTTTTTATAGTGCGGTATTTCTAACAGCTCGATCATTGAGTAAATTTACCCTCAAGATAATAACGACTTCCCGGATAGATTAAACGGGCACTTGAAATCAACTGTTTATTTGACCATGTTCTACGACGAATCAGTAAACATGGTTCTGTTTTATTAATTTTCAACCACTTACACTCTTGTGCAGATGCCAAAATCGCAGTTACCACATGCTCACCTTCTGTAACAGGTGCTTTTGACATTAAATACGCATTCGGTGTAATCGCTTTGAAGTCTTGTGCAAGATAATCAGGAATCAGAATAGGATCAACCAAACGATCTTCAATTTGCACAGGTATGTCATTTTCATAATGTACAATGATAGAGTGGAATAACTTTTGCCCTTCTCGAATCTGCATCAAGCGACTTTGTTCTACATTGGCGTGTATTTGTTCGAGTACCAAGACTTCCGCATGGTGCTTATGATTCCTTGCAATAATTTCTTCTGCAATATTATTGACATGAAATAAAGCCGTACGCCCCTGACCTTCAGCAACAAAAGATCCAACACCTTGTATACGTACCAATAAACCTTCGCTGGTGAGTTCACGCAAGGCACGGTTCACAGTCATACGGCTACAACCGAGTAAATTGACCAATTCACTTTCAGAAGGAATTTTTTTATTGACTGTCCATGTTCCTTCATAAATTTTTTGTGAAATCATTTGTTTCACACGCAAATACAATGGAACAGGACTATCTTCTTCTAGTGATAAGTTTAAATCGTTGTGCTTTGACACTCTTGACATTGACTAAAACTCATACAAAATATATTGAATCATTGTATATGGTCACAACCTTGTTTGTATATACAAGCCTATACAAATAATTATGATAAAAATATCTATGTCTAAATAAAGATTTTGATCTTTACATGTCATTGCTATCGCGTGGCAACATGGATGTCGCCCAATGAAAGGGGCTACAGAGGTACCTCTCGCCTAACGAAAGATTGTCATCATCTTTTCATTTGAGCAAAAGCAAAGCACTGCTTTGTTTGCAGTACTAGAGTGAGGAATCGTCTACGAAAAGCGATTTAAACTTTAAATGTAAAGTGTGGTATTCAAGCTTTATTGGCAAAGGAGGCTTTTACCTCCTTATTTATCCAATCAAATTAAAAAGTCTTTCTGAAACTCAACCAATATTGTTGATTATCTCGATTCTTGAGTTGTTCAGGTGTGCTTCCTATTGGAAATGCAACTTCGGCATTGGCTTGGATATTCCATAAACTGCTCCAGTTTAAGCCCAATCCAGCACTGCTGATTTGTACTTGATTGTCGCCTGTGACTCCTGCCCAACGTTGCGCATTTAAGGTTATTTCTGCTGTATCTACAAAAACTTTACCAGTAAGCTGATGTTTGGCATTTGCAAATAAGCTTTGTCGCAGTTCTGCTGTGGCTAAATATCCAGTCGAACCTGCGAATTGGCTGGATTCATAACCGCGAACATTAAATGGACCGCCTCCTAAATATTGTTCTGCACTATCTAGATTATAAGGGCTATATTGACCATAAATCCCCAAATAACCTTGTGTACCTTTGCCACCCAGATTTTGTAGACGTGAAAGATTGAGTGTTGCAGTGTAGTAATCTCCTGCTGTTTTTGCTGTTTGGTTATCTAAGACAGCAGCATCATCATTTTTAAATTTCACACGACCATAACTCGTTGAAGCACCATATTGGGTTAAGCCTCCCCCCATGAATTGATCAAACTGAGAGCCATCCAGTCGGGCAGTCACCACATCTATATTGCGATGTTTATCGTATTGGTTCAGTTGAATATCATCTTTCAGTTGTTTATGGTCATATTGTAAGCTCAGTAATACTTCTGCTGTATTGGTCAGTAAAGCAGGTTGGCTGATAAATACACTGCTTTGTGCTGCACTTCCTTCTGCCCCAATACTTTTTAAATCTTTACCCAGTTCGTAATCAAGATAGGAATAGCTTGCGCCTGCACGTGTCCCCATTCCTGTAAAGGTAAAGGCGTATCCGACACGTCCGTAGTTCATCCGTTTTCCAGCAGTCATCAGATCTAAGCTCAACTCATCCCCTAAACCAGCTAAATTATTGACGGAGACGCCAGCGGTGCCTCGTACTCGACTGGTGTATTTATTGCCAAAGTTATCTGCACCGATATAACCATTGAGTAGGGGTGCATTTTGTACTTCTACATTGAGTTGGCTGCTACCCACTGAGGTTCCTGGACTTAGGACATTGCGGGTGTTCACTCCTTTTAATCGATTGAGCAATTTAAGCTGTTGCTGCATTTGATCGCTGTTGATTCGCTCGCCTTGTTTCAAGGACGCGACTGTTTGTTCTATAAGCCAATTCTGAGTTCGGCTTTGATTGTCAATCTGAGTTTTATCGTAATACGCTTCAAGTACATTGATTCGTACGATACCTTGACTTAAGTTTTGTTGTGGAAGATAAGCACGACTATAGCCATAACCATGTTGTTGATAGTAAGTGCTAATCTTTTGTGCAACCTGCCAAAGTTGATTTAGAGTCAGTTGCTGACCTTCGGCATCAACAACCAGTTGATGGAGTTGTTGGGTGCTAAAACGGCTATTCCCGATAATTTCAATTTTTCGTACAGGAATTTGTACATCTGTTGCCGTAGGAGCTATTGGCTTTGCGGTATTTTCAATCTGTACTGCAGGTTGTGGCTCAAGAATTTGCCCTTGTTGCTGTTGTTGTAACAGTTGCCCAGCATTCGGGGCAGGTGCTGCATGGTTTGTGTTGCTGAAGAGCATGAAACAAGCACTTACAGATGCTGCCAATATATGTTGTTGTGATTTCATTGTTTAGTGCTCCCCTGCCAAAATTTGAATGCCTGTGGTGTTCACACCACCTTGGCGTACGTCAAGATTGACGGTATTTAATGCATTTTGTGTTTCAGGCAAATAATGCGGTCGTTTGAATTGAATGGCCTGTAAGTAAGCCGTCGGTGTCAACATATAGATATCTGCTGTAGTTTTCGCGGTCGTATCCACCAATGTGTAATTTTGGGCATCTAAACCACCAAGACTTAAACCTGTAATCAATACATTTTTGCTTTGCCCTGTGGTCGCATTGTCAAATTGACCCGTTACTGTTGCTACATTCAGATTATCCCCTGCATAGATGCCACTGAACTCGGCATGACTAAGATCTAAATCAGCAATTGTTAATCCATTATAGGTGCGGTTATTTGCGCGAATGCCTGTAATATATTGAATCTTAGCTTGACTAATATCAGCTGTAGTTTGTGCAGTGTTATTCACTAACTCGTAGTTATGTGCATCTGCACCACTTAGGCTAATTCCATGAATGCTTACTTGTTTGGCATTACCCACATTTTTATCACTGAATTGTCCTGTTGCTGATACGACTTTCAGTTCATCACCTGCGATCTGACCTGTAAATTGTGCTGCTGCTGTATTCAACGTTGCTTGTGTACTGGCATCATAAACACGATTATTTGCTGTGATTCCTGTGACTTGGTTAATTTTGGCTTTAGCAATATCCAATGCACCATCAACAAAGCTCAGATCGTAGTTTTTATCAACCCCATTGGCTTTATTCGTATAACTACCTGCATCTTTAGCAGTAACAGATGCAGTCACATCAGAAAGTACAGATTCAGTTTCGCCATTGACCAAACCTGTTGCACTAAAGCCAGCAGCTGTTTGGTTTTTACCGTTATAGGTCGTATTTAAACTATTCGCTGTCACCGTAGCTTTAGCTTTGGCAATATCCAATGCTCCATCAACAAAGGTCAGATCATAGTTTTTATCAACGCCATTGGCTTTATTCGTATAACTGCCTGAGTCTTTAGCCGTTACAGATGCCGTCACACCAGAAAGTACAGATTCGGTTTCACCATTGACCAAACCTGTTGCAGTAAAGCCTGACGCTGTTTGATTTTGTCCATTATAAACAGTTGATACGCTATTCGCCGTTACAGTCGCTTTGGCTTTGGCAATATCCAATGCACCATCAACAAAGGTCAGATCGTAGTTTTTATCAACGCCATTGGCTTTATTCGTATAACTGCCTGCGTCTTTAGCCGTTACGGATGCCGTCACACCTGTCAATACAGAACTATCTTCGCCATTCACCAAACCTGTTGCACTAAAGCCTGACGCTGTTTGGTTTTTACCATTATAGGTCGTATTTAAGCTATCCGCTGTCACCTTAGCTTTGGCTTTAGCAATATCCAATGCACCATCGACAAAGGTCAGATCGTAGTTTTTATCAACGCCATTGGCTTTATTCGTATAACTGCCTGCATCTTTAGCCGTTACGGATGCTGTCACACCAGAAAGTACAGATTCGGTTTCGCCATTGACCAAACCTGTTGCACTAAAGCCTGATGCTGTTTGGTTTTTGCCGTTATAGATCCTATTTAAACTATTCGCCGTTACAGTCGCTTTGGCTTTGGCAATATCC